>JACEST010000070.1 GCA_013911715.1 Sphingopyxis sp.
AGGGGGGGAAGGGGGATTAAAAAGCCAAGCGTGCAATCAGTTGGAACACCGGTCCGGCGGTTTCGCTTTCCAGTTCAAATTCGTCGAAATCGCGCGCAATCTGATCATCGATGGTGTCGAGCTTCAACTTGGCGATTTTGGCCCTGACTATCCCGAGGGGCTGCTCGTCGCGCAGGACGGCAACAATGCCCCCGCCGCGCAGAATTTCAAGCTGGTCGGCTGGCGCGAAATCCGGATGGCGCTGGGCCTCTAATTTAATCGCAAGCGCGGGCTTGCACCGCACGATGCTTGCGGGCATCGGCATCAACAATGCTGCCCGTCACCCGCCTGTTTTCCGACAATGCCGCCGCCGTCCACCCGCAAGTGATGGAGGCGATGGCGCGCGCCAACCCTGTCGATACCGCCTATGATGGTGACGCGCTGTCGGCGTCGCTGGATGCCGCCTTTTCCGATCTGTTCGAGACGGCGTGCGAAGTGGTGTGGGTCGCGACTGGCACCGCCGCCAACAGTATCGCGCTCGCCCATTTCGTAAAACCGTGGCAGGCGATTGTCTGTCACGAGGAAGCGCATATCGAGGTCGATGAATGCGGCGCGCCTGGTTTTTACAGCGGCGGGGCCAAATTGCTGCTGCTGCCCGGCGACGGCGCGAAGATTGACGCAGCGACGCTCGAAACACGGCTGAACGCGATCCGGCACGACGTGCATCAGGTCCAGGCGGGGGCGGTGAGCATCACCAATGCCAGCGAATATGGGCTGGCGTGGCGGCCCGCCGAAGTGGCCGAAATCGCCGCCATTGCCAAGGGGCGCGGGTTGAAACTGCATATGGATGGCGCGCGTTTTGCCAATGCGATCGCGCATGTCGGCTGTACGCCCGCCGAAGTGACGTGGCGCGCGGGCGTCGATGCGCTGTCGTTCGGTTTCACCAAAAATGGCGCGATGATGGCCGAGGCGTTGGTGTTTTTTGGCGGCAGCGGCGGTGCCGGGGTGCGTGAGCTGAAGAAGCGCGGCGGGCATTTGCTGAGCAAGGGGCGCTTTGTCGCGGCGCAGATATTGGCAATGCTGGCAGATGATCTGTGGTTGACCAACGCGCGCGCCGCCAATGCGGGTGCGGCGGCGCTGGCGGCGGCGTGCGGTGACCGGCTGCTCCATCCGGTCGAGGCCAATGAGCTGTTTGTGCGGCTGAGTGCAGACGAAGCGGCGCGGCTGCGCGCGGCGGGCTTTGATTTTTATGATTGGGGCGCAGGTGCGGCGCGGCTGGTGGTCAGCTGGGACCAACCGGCGGCGGCGCTCATGCCTTTGGCCGACGCCATCGCCGCACTGTGACGACTGCCGCGCCCAGCCTGCTGGCACCCCGTGTGCTGATTCCCTTCATTCTGGTCACGCTGATCTGGGGTTCGACCTGGATTGTCATCCGCGACCAGCTTGGCACTGTGCCGCCAAGCTGGTCGGTAACCTATCGCTTTGCCGTGGCGGCGGCGGCAATGTTCATCATTGCCGTGGTCCGCCGTGAACCCTTGCTGCTGAGTGGCCGGGCGTGGGGCTTTGCCGCGCTGCTCGGCCTTGCCCAGTTCGGCTTCAATTTCAACTTTGTCTACCGCGCCGAGGCATTCATCACCTCGGGCCTCGTCGCCGTCCTGTTTGCGCTGTTGATCATACCCAACACCGTCATGGGCCGCATTTTTCTGGGGACCCCGATCGAGCGGCGATTCATGATCGGCGGCGGTATCGCGATGGTCGGCATCGCCATGATGATTGCGCACGAGGTCGATGTCGCCAATCGCGGCGCGGCAGCGGTGCTGGCGGGCACGCTGCTGACGCTGGCGGGCGTGATGAGTGCGTCATCGGCCAATATCATGCAGGGCACGGCCTTTGCGCGCGGACAGTCGATGCTGGTGATGGTCGCCTGGGCGATGCTGTTCGGCACGCTGGCCGACGCCGCTTTCGCGCTGACAACGGCTGGTCCGCCGGTATGGGACAGCCGCCCCCAATATCTGGCCGGGATATTGTGGCTGGGCGTCGTCGGCAGCGCGGTAACCTTCCCCCTCTATTTCGGTATCATCCGCGCCGTCGGGCCGGGACCGGCGGCCTGGTCGAGCGTGCTGATCCCGATGATCGCCATGGCGTTTTCGACCATGTTGGAAGGCTATATGTGGTCGCCGCTTTCGATTGTCGGCGGCTTGGTTGCGCTGGCGGGCATGGTCATTGCCTTGCGCCGCTGAAAGGTTGCACCGTTGGTCGCGGCCACAGAATCGTTCGTCGCAAAGCGGCACCTTATGGCTGGAGCGGCGGCGCGACGCGCGTAAGGCTGGGGACATGCCCCTGAACCTTCGTCCGCGCCGGACCCTTGCCTGCCTTGCTGCCTTTGCCGTGTCGGCCTGTGTCGGCACCGTTGTTCCGGCGTCGGTACCGCCGCAAACGCGGTCGCCGACGGTTTCACCGCGACCGGTGCCGGCGCCCGCCCCGACGCAGCGCGAAGACCGCAAGCCGCTGACGCTGCCCGCGTCGCTTGACCCGGGTTTTGCGCGCCCGCCGCCAGAACTGAACGAAAGCATCAACGCCCTGTGGAAGGCGTTTCCGGGCAAGACCGGCATCGCGGTGGCGCGCATCGATGGCGACTGGCAACTGGCGTGGCGCGAAAATGACCTGTTCCCGCAGCAGAGCGTGTCGAAGCTGTGGGTCGCGCTGGCGGTGCTCGATGCGGTCGATCGCGGCGACGTGAAACTGGACGACCGGGTGCGCATCGGGCGTGAGGATTTGACGCTGTTCAGCCAGCCGATCGCAGCACGCGTGCTGGCCGAGGGGAGCATCAACCCGACGGTCGCCGAGCTGCTCGAGCAGGCGGTAAACCGCAGCGACAACACCGCCAACGACAGTTTGCAGCGCCGCATCGGCGGGCCGCAAAAGGTGCGTGATTTTATTGCTCGCAAGAAATTGGGCGCGATCCGTTTCGGGCCGGGCGAGCGGTTGTTGCAAGCGCAAATTGCGGGATTGACGTGGGACCAGTCGATGTCGCTCAATCGCGGGTTCGAAGCGGCGCGGTCGAAATTGCCGAGGGAGGTGCGCCAGGCGGCGATGGATCGCTATCTGGCCGACCCCATCGACGGGATGAGCCCCGGCGCGGCGGCGCGCGCACTGACGCGGCTGGCGCGCGGCGAGTTGTTGTCGGCGGAATCGACCAAATATGCGCTCGACCTGCTCGAACGCACGCGCACGGGCCCCAACCGGCTGCGCGCGGGATTGCCTGCTGACTGGCGCTGGGGCCATAAGACCGGGACGGGGCAGAATCTGCCGCCGATCACGGCGGGCTATAATGATATTGGCATCGCGACTGCGCCCGATGGCACGCGCTATGCCATTGTGGTGATGCTGGCCGATACGACGGCGAGCGTTCCGGCGCGGATGCAGTTGATGCAGGCGGTGGCGCGCGCGGTGGCCGAAGGACATGGGAGGTGATTTTGGACATGCACAAGATGGTTGTTTTCGCGGCAGTGCCACTGCTGCTGCTGTCGGCGTGCGCGACGCCCGAGACGCGGCTGCGCAACGGGTTGATCGAGGCCGGGCTGTCGAAGGGCATTGCCACCTGCATGGCTGAGCGCATGATCGACCGCTTGTCGCTGTTGCAGCTGCGGCGGCTGTCGGCGCTGTCCAGCCTTGACGACAAGCCATTGCGTGAGCTTTCGCCAGAGCAATTTTTTCGCAAGGTGCGCGCGCTCAAGGACCCTGAAATATTGGGCGTGACGACGACGTCGGCGGCGATTTGCGCCTTTAGCTAAGCGGTCCGATAGTCGGCGGTGATGCTGCCGCTTGCGCGCAGATCTTCTTCATGGGCCGCTTCGCGCCATGTTTCGGCGAGCGCTTGGCGTTCCCATTCGCGCATGGCGGGATGGGCGAGGATAGTTTCCGCCCATGCCGCGCCCGCCGCGCCGACATCAAGCCCATAGGTGCGCACGCGAAAGGCGACCGGGGCGTAGAAAGCATCGGCGGCAGTGAAGGCATCACCCGCGAGCCATGGGCCGCCGAAGCGGTCCAACCCTTCGGCCCAGAGGTCAGCAATGCGCGCGACATTGGCCCTGAGTGCGTCCGACATCGGCTTGGGCGAAACGCGAACTCCGATATTCATGGGGCAATCATTGCGGAGCGGCGCGAAGCCGCCATGCATCTCGCACACCGCGCTCTGCGCCCAGCCACGCGCGGCGGGGTGAGTCGGCCACACCCCATCGTGCCGGTCGGCAAGATAAAGGGCGATGGCGAGTGAATCCCAGATGGTGCGCGCGCCATCGGCGGGGGCGTCGTCGATCAGCACCGGAACCTGGCCCGTCGGCGAAAATGCGCGAAACGCTTCGTAATTGATAAGGCTGGTGAAGGGTTCGATCCGGTCGGCGAAATCGATATCGAGCGCCGCCATCAGCAGCCATGGGCGCAGCGACCAGCTCGAATAGTTGCGGTTGGCGGTGATGAGGGTGTAGGCCATCGCCATCGCTTAATGCCGCTTGGCCGCGCGTCAAGCCGGACCGCCCGGGAGACATGCCATGACCCTGTTCACTGCCCTGACCATGTTCTTGCAGACCGCCCCGGTCGTGGTCACTGACTGCGACCGTCTGGCGGCACACCCCAGCGATCCTGACCGGGTGACGGCGGGTGTGCCAGAAAGCAAAGTCGACACCGCCGCCGCGATTCCGGCGTGTCACGCCGCAGTGGCGGCGGACCCAGCCAATGGGCGGCTGAATTATCAGCTGGCCCGCGCGCTGGGCTATGCCGGGCGGGGTAAGGAAGCCGCTCCTTATCGCCAAGCAGCGGTGAAAGCCGATTATCCGCAGGCGCTGTTTGTCGTCGGTTACATCCATTTGTTGGGGTTGAACGATGCGCCAAAGGACGCGTGCAGGGCGGGCGAGTTGATCCGCCGTTCGGCGCTGAAGGGCCGACATGCAGGATTGGTGGGCTTTCCGCACTGGTCGCTGCAAGGGGCGTTCACCGGTTGTTCAGTGGCGCAAGACAAATCAGAGATGAAGGGCTTTCTTGAGGCCGCCAAACCGATGTCGAAGGGCGACTTTTATCAGATGATCCTGATTGACTCTATTGCAGCGAGGTTGGCGGCTGCGCCCTGATTATGCGGTGATGGGAAGCTGGGTTCCAGCATGGCGGCAAACCATGGTGTATGTGACGCGTTGGGCGGGGAGGATGTTATGACGCTGCGATTTGGATTGTCGGCTGCGCTGCTGGGATGCTGCACCATGGCAGCCGCATCGGCGCAAAGCCAACCGGACAGCGCGCAAGGCGAATTGTCGGTCACCATCTACAATGGCGGCGTGTCGCTGGTGCAGGACATCCGCCAGCTCAATATCCCCGCCGGGCGCAGCCGCCAGGAATTTCCCGATGTGTCGGCGCAAATCCAGCCCGCGACGGTGTCGTTCGGCGCGGCAGGAACGGGGATTGTCGAGCAGAATTTCGATTATGACCTGCTGTCGCCCGATGCACTGATGACCAAGGCGGTGGGCGAGACAGTGACGCTGATCCGCACCAATCCCGCGACGGGAGCGGAGGCGCGCGAGCGTGCCAAGGTGCTGGCGGTCAATGGCGGCGTGGTGCTGCAAATCGGTGATCGGATCGAGGTGCTGCGCGACGATGGGTTGCCCGTGCGGGTGATTTATGACAAGATTCCGCCAAATTTGCGCGCCAAACCGACGCTGTCGATCACGTTGGAAAGCCGCAGCGGCGGCGTGCGTCCGGCGACCCTGTCCTATCTGACCGGCGGGCTCGGCTGGATCGCCGACTATGTCGCGCTGTATAATGAAAAAGACGGGTTGATCGACGTGCAGGGGTGGGTCACGCTGACCAACAGCACCGGCACGACGTTTGATCAGGCGAGGACTTTGTTGGTGGCAGGGTCGCCGAGCGGCGTGGGCAATATCGGCGAGCGGCAGGGCAGCAGCCGCTTTTCTTCGCGCGGCGCGCGCCCGACGTTGCGCCGCGCCGGGACCGAAACCGCGCAGCGCGAGCAGCTCGGCGATTATTATATCTACCCGCTCGCCGAGCGCACGACGATCGCCAATGCGCAGCAGAAGCAGGTGAGTTTTCTGGACGTGCAGCGTGTGCCCGCGAAGAAGGGATATGAGTTTTCGGTCGGCTGGCTCCAATCGATGAGCGAGCCCGTCAGCGCGGCGAGCGTGATCAAATTCAGCTCGAGCGCCAAGGGTGGGCTTGGCGATGCGCTGCCCGCCGGGACCGTGCGCTTTTACCAGCGCGACGCGCGCGGCGACCCGCAATTTATCGGGGAGAGCCGGATCGGGCATACGCCGATGGGCAGCGAGCTGGGGCTGACGACAGGCGAGGCGTTCGACGTCAAGGTGCAGGCAGTGGTCGAGAAGCGCGAGCGGCTGTCGCCGACCCGCTGGCGCACGGCGATGAAATATACAGTCACCAATGCCAAGGATGGGCCGGTGACCGTCGACGTGACGCAAGACGGGCTCGACTGGTGGTGGACCGACACGCGCATCATCAGCGAAAGCCAGCCCAGCCAGCGGCGCGACAGCAATGGCACGCGCTGGGCGGTGGCGGTGCCCGGCAATGGTGAGACGTTGGTGACCGCCGTCTTTGAAACGCGCTATTGATCGGGGCGCTGGCGATGCGCCGCCTGATCCTGGCAGTGTGGGCCGCGCTGATGCCGCTGGCGCTTGCGGCGCAGACGGTAGTGAGCTCGGCTGCGCCCGACAAAGTGTCGGTCAGCGTCTATCGTGACCCCGAGCGCGACCGGGGCAGTCTGGACCTTGAAAATCTCAGCGGCTTTGCGCTGATCAGCGAGACGCGCACGATCGATCTGCCCGCGGGCGAGGCCGATGTTCGGTTCGAGGGCGTCGCCGACGGGATGATTGCGGTGAGCGCGATTGTTACCGGCCTGCCCGGCGGGACAGTCGAAAAGAACCGCGATGCCGCGCTGCTTTCGCCTGCCAGTCTGGTTGATGGGACTTTGGGCAACCGGGTGGTGCTGCGCCGCACCAGCCGCTCCACCGGCGCGGTAGTAGAAGAAAGAGCGATTGTCCGGTCGAGTGCGGCGGGCGCGGTGGTCTTCGAAACGGCGGCGGGGCTGGAGACGCTGCGCTGCACCGGCTTGGCCGAAACATTGGTGTATAATGGTGTGCCCACAGGCCTTGGCGCGCGCCCGACCTTTTCGGTCCGCACGCGCAGCCCGGCGGCGACGCGCGCGACGGTGCGGCTGACTTACCTGGCCACCGGTTTTGATTGGGCGGCGCAATATGTTGCCGAGCTGAGCGATGATGGGAACAGCGCCGACTTGCTGGTGTGGCTGACGGTCGCAAACAGCAATGCTTCAAGCTTCGTTGACGCTTCGCTTTATGCGCTGGCGGGCAGTGTCAATGTTGACAGCGATTATCAGGATTTGGGGCCGCAGCCAGCGGCACCGCCGCTGCAACTATCTTGTTTTGCGCTCGATAGCGGACGCATGGGCGGCGGCGCATTGGTCGGCGCTCCGCCGCTGATGATGTCTCCGGCCGCAAGCAATGAAATTGTTGTGACGGGCAGGCGCCTCGAGGCCAAGATGTATGATTCGGCGGCCGTGGTGGCAGTGGTTGCTGAGCAGGAGAATCTGGGCGACCTGAAGCTCTATCGGGTGCCGGTGCCGGTGACCGTGGCGGCGAATGCGCAAAAGCAGGTTGCGCTGCTGGTGAAACAGGATGTGCCAGTCAAGCGGCTGTATCAGGCAACCATTTATCCGGGGGGCAATGACGATTTGGGGCTGAGCCATTTGCTGCGGATTGACAATCGCAAAGGCAAGGGGCTGGCCGAACCGCTGCCATCGGGGGCGGTCGCTATGTTTGAAACGGCGGCGGGCGAGCGGCGCTATACCGGGGCGAGCGCGCTGCGTGACCATGCGGTCGGCGAGGAGGTCGATCTGTTGGTGGGCGAGTCCGCGCAGGTCCGCCTCAAAGAAAAGCGGGTTGGCGAGATCGAGAATGGCACGCGCGCGTTTCAGGTCGAGCTGACGAACGCCAATGCCTGGCCGGTCGATGTCGAGGTGCGGTTTGCGGTTCATCCCGATGACAAGCCCGACCGCGCGTTGAACCGGCTGCCACGCAAGGATGGCTATTCGCTGTGGAAGGTGCGTGTTCCTGCCAACGGGTCGCGGACGTTCGATTATCGGGCAGCGGAATAGGACGCTGCGCCGCCAGGCAACGGCACATCACCAAGATCGAGCCAGCGGCTGTCCGGGACGCGGTGGTAGCTGTCGAGCGCGGCGAAAGGGATGCGAAAGGGCACGCCCCAATTGCTGTTCCACATGGCGACGACGCCGGTGCGGGTGGCAGGATCAAAGATCATCGTCGCGCGGTAGCCGGTGACCGCGCCGGAATGGCCCGCGAGCGTGCGCCCCTGATAGGTGAAGCTGCGCCAGCCGAGGCCGTAGTGGGCGTCCGACAAGGCCTGGCGAAGCTTGCCGCTGTAGGGCCGCGCCGTGACGACGCGCGGTTGAAGCGCAGACCGTAGCGCCGGCGCGGGGATGACATCGGGGCGCAGACCCATTGCCGCCTGCATCCAGGTCGCGAAATCAATGATATTGCTGTCGACGCCCGCGGCAGCGGGGACGCGCCAATAGGTCTCACGCGCCTCGAGCACGGCGCTGCCATTGTGCGGGCGCGCCCAGCTGCGCGCGCTGGTCAGCCCGGCTTTGCCGAAACTGGCGCTGGTCATGCCGAGCGGGCGAAAGAAGTGCGCCGCCATGGCTTCGTCAAAGCGTGCGTCTGCGGCCTCGGCCAATATCTCGGCTGCGGCGTCGAAGGCGATATTCTGATAGGTGTAGCAGGTGCCGGGCAGGCATTGCAGCGGGGCGGCGGCAAGGCCGGCGCGCAGCAGTGCCGGGTCGTTCCCATCCTCTAGCTTTTCGTCGTAGGCGTGCGACGTAAGCCCGCTTTGCTGCGCGAGCAACTGCGCCAGCGTGAGCCGCGCCTCCGCACCGTCGGGTAGACGGAGCGAGGTGCGCCAGTTGGTGACGGGGTGTGAGAGGTCGAGCGCGCCATTGGCCGCGAGCTGTACCGCCAGCATACCGGTCGCTGTCTTGCTGACCGATGCCCAGCGGAACTGTGTTTCAGGTGTCACCGGCGCGCCGGTCGCGCGGTCGGTGGTGCCATAGGTGCCGACAAAGCTGAGCTTGCCGTCTTCCACCACCGCGACCGCGAGCCCCGCCATTTCGGGTCGCTGGACGAGGGCGCGCAAATCGCGGTCGAGCGTGCGATAATCGATGCGCCCGCGCCATTCGGCGGGCGTGTCGGGCACGTCATAGGGGGCGGGGTCGGCCAGCGCGACCTGGGCCATCGGTGCGCGGTCGGCGAGCAACTGCCAAGCCGCAAACCCTGCGGCACCCGTCAGGGTGACCGCCAAGAAAATGGGAATCCTGCGCCGCATCAGACCCGCTTAAAGCGTTACTGCATAATGTGCGGTGGTTTTCGCCGCGACCTCTTCGGCTGTTACGCCGGGTGCCAGTTCAATCAGCTTGAACGGGCTCGCGTGATCCTCACGTTTGAAAACTGCGAGGTCGGTGATGATCATATCGACGACATTGCGCCCGGTGAGCGGCAGGGTGCAGGCGGGGATGAATTTGGGGTCGCCGTTTTTCGAGACATGTTCCATAACAACAATGATCTTTTTGACCCCGGCGACCAAATCCATCGCGCCGCCCATGCCCTTGATCATCTTCCCCGGAATCATCCAGTTGGCGATGTCGCCATTTTCGGCGACCTCCATCGCGCCCAGCACGGTCAGGTCGATATGCCCGCCGCGGATCATCGCGAAACTGTCGCTGCTTGAGAAATAGGAGGAGGAATCGAGTTCGGAAATCGTCTGCTTGCCGGCGTTGATGAGATCGGGATCAACCTCATCCTCATAAGGGAACGGCCCGATGCCGAGCATGCCGTTTTCGGATTGCAGCGTCACTTCCATCCCCACCGGAATATGGTTGGCGACCAAGGTCGGAATGCCGATGCCGAGGTTCACATAATAGCCGTCCTGCAACTCCTGCGCGGCACGCGCGGCCATCTCGTCGCGGGTCCAGGCCATCATGCGTTCTCCCGCGTCCGCACGGTGCGGAACTCAATCTTCTTGTCATAGGGCGCGCCGACAATCATGCGCTTCACATAAATGCCGGGCAGATGGATGGCGTCGGGATCGAGGCTGCCGACGGGGACGATGTCCTCGACCTCGGCGACGCAGATTTTCGCCGCGGTGGCCATCGGCTGGTTGAAATTGCGCGCGGTTTTGCGGAAGATGAGATTTCCGCTTTCGTCGGCTTTCCACCCCTTGATGATCGCAAGGTCGGCGAAGATGCCGCGTTCGAGGATATAATCCTGACCGTCGAACTGCTTGACCTCTTTGCCCTCGGCGACCTGGGTGCCGACGCCGGTTTTGGTGTAGAAAC
>JACEST010000071.1 GCA_013911715.1 Sphingopyxis sp.
ATGCAGAGGCGATTGAATCAATCCTCGGCCTGATCCGCGACATTGCCGGACAAACCAATTTGCTGGCGCTCAACGCCACCATCGAGGCGGCGCGCGCAGGGGAAAGTGGCCGCGGCTTTGCCGTGGTGGCGCAGGAGGTCAAAAGCCTCGCCAACGAAACCGCGCGCGCGACCGACGATATTGCCAGCAAGATTGCGGCAATCCAGCAGGCGACGCGCGGCACTGTGGCCGCCAACCAGTCGATCCAGACCACCATCCACGATGTCCAGAAATCCGCCGAGCGCATCCGCGACGCGATGGACGCGCAGGCGCAAACGGTGACGAGCATCACCGCCGCCGTCGACGAAACTGCGCTCGCCGCCGACAGCATGTCATCGACCATCGCCGCCATCCGCAGCGATTCGGGCCAGGTCGCAGGCGAAATCGGCAGCCTGGCGGGTGAGTTTGCCGCTATGGGCGACCGGCTAAAGCAGCTGGAACAGGCCGCGACCGAGTTCAGCCGCCGGGTTGCGTGAGGCCGCAAGTCAGCCGCCCAAATTGTCACCCTGAACTTGTTTCAGGGTCCATGGCGCCATGCCGAACTTCTGCTCCGTGGATGCTGAAACAAGTTCAGCATGACGATCAAGGTGAGTTGCGCAAGGCTGTGCGCCCGCGCTAAGCGCGGGGGATGGTGACGCATATAGTATTGACCGGCGCATCGCGCGGGATTGGTGCAGCCATTGCAGCCGCTTTGACGCGACCCGATGTGCGGCTGGTCGCGCTGTCGTCCAAGGACGGCGACCTCAACGATCCAGCCGTCCCCGCGCGCCTGTGGGACGATGCCCTCGCAAAGCTCGACGGCCGCATCGATGTGCTGATCAACAATGCCGGGGAATTTGCGGCAAACCCCATTGACGCCGCCGACGCCGATTGGATGGCGGGGTGGGAGCGCGGGCTGCGCATCAACTTGACTGCTGCTGCCGATTTGTCGCGGCACTTTGTGTTGCACCGCCTTGCGAGCGGGGGCGAAGGTCGGCTGGTCAACATCGCCAGCCGCGCGGCACATCGGGGCGACAGCCCAGCGCATTGGCATTATGCGGCGGCCAAGGCCGGAATGGTGGCGATGACCAAGACGATTGCGCGCGGTTATGCCAAGGACGGCGTGCTCGCTTTTGCCATCTGTCCCGGCTTTACCATGACCGGCATGGCCGAAGAATATCTGGCCAGCCGGGGCGGCGACAAATTGCTTGCCGACATTCCCTTGGGCCGCGTTGCCATGCCCGAAGAAGTGGCCGAAATGGCGCGCTGGTGCGCGCTCGACGCGCCGCCATCGATGACCGGCGCAGTGCTCGACGTGAATGGGGCAAGCTATGTTCGGTAGGATGCCTACCGCGCTCCGGCGTAGGCCGGAGCCCTGGCAGTCGCTAGCTGTGCACGCCGCCAAAGCTCCGGCCTGCGCCGGAGCACGGCAGCTTTTTGTGGCGATATTTGTCCTATTTCTTTCCAGTCCCATCGCCGCCCAAGACTTCCCCCTCACGGCCACCCAAAACCAGCAGCGTGCGCTTGCAGCGGCATGCGAGGGGCGCGACGGTTGGGGCGATGCCGCGCCACCCGCGCGCGTATTTGGCAACAGTTACTATGTCGGCACCTGCGGCATCACCGTGTTGCTGGTGACATCGCCCGATGGTCATGTGCTGATCGACGGAGCGGTGGCAGAGGCGGCACCGTCGATCCTGGCCAATATCCGGTCGCTGGGGTTCAAGCCTGAGGACGTCAAGCTGATCGTCGGGACGCACGAGCATGTCGATCATATGGGCGGCATTGCCTTGTTGAAGGCCGCCACCGGCGCGCGGCTGATGGTGCGCGAACCCGCGCGCAAGGTGCTTGAAACAGGCCATGTTGATGCGCGCGACCCGCAATTTGGGATCATCGCTGGCATGACCCCGGTCGCAGTCGATGCGACCTATGACCATGGCGAAGTGCTGCGCGTCGGCGACATCGCGCTGACCGCGGTCGCCACGCCGGGACATACCGATGGCGGGACCAGCTGGCACTGGCGCAGTTGCGAAGCGACGCGGTGCATGACCATCGCCTATCTGGACAGCCTGTCGGCGGTGTCGGCCTACGATTATCGCTTTACGGACCATCCCGAGCGGGTCGCGCCCTTTGCTGAAACCTTCGCCCGCGTGCGGGCAATGCCGGGCGATTTGTTCCTGACCGCGCACCCTAGTTTCAGCAACATGTTCGAACGCTTTGCGGCCAAAGCACCGCTGATCGATCGCGACGCCGGACGGCGGCTGGTCCATGCCATGCGCAAGCGGCTCGATGGCCGATTGGCGAAGGAAGCGGCTGGCGACGAGTAATGGGATTCGCGGGGCCTATCTTACCATTGTCATTCCCGCGAAAGCGGGAACCCAGAGCGACATCGCAGGTTGCCGCCCTGGGTTCCCGCTTTCGCGGGGATGACAGGGGATAGTAATGGCAGGCTGGCTGCTATCGCTGCCCTGCACGCGCGCCGAGGCCGAGCGGCTGGCGGGCGAGGTGCCCGCGCTGGACGCCTTGCCCAATCCGCCGGTGGTGGTGACGCGCGAGATTGATGAGTCGGCGGGCGCGTGGCAGCTCGATTGCTATTTCAACGACCGGCCCGATGCCGCCACCGTGCGCGCTGTGCAGGCCGAAGTGCCGAGCGCGCGCACGGCCAAGCCCGACATCAGCCCCCTGCCCGACGAGGATTGGGTGACGCTGAGCCAGCAGGGCCTGCAGCCCGTCCACGCCGGGCGTTTCTATGTCCACACCGCTGACAATCGCGGCACCCCGCCGCCGGGGACGCGCAGCTTGCAGATCGACGCGGGGCTGGCGTTCGGGACCGGCGGGCATGAAACAACCGCCGGGTGTCTCGCCATGCTCGGCCGGTTGGCACGGATGGGGCGACGGTTTGGCAATATCGCCGACATTGGGTCGGGCACCGGCCTGCTCGCTTTTGCCGCGCTGCATCTGTGGCCCGGCGCGCGCATGCTGGCGAGTGACATTGATCCGGTGAGTGTCGACGTGCTGATCGGCAATGCGCGGCTCAACGGCTTTGCGGTCGGACGCGCACGCGGGCAGGTGTTGGGCGTCGCCGCGCCGGGGACTAACCATCCGGCTATCCGCCACCGTGCGCCCTTTGACCTCATCATCGCCAACATCCTTGCGGGACCGCTGATCACGCTCGCCCCCGATTTCGGGGCGGCAACCGCGCCGGGCAGCCATTTGATCCTCGCCGGCCTGATCGCGCCGCAGGAGCAAGCCGTGCTGAGCGCTTATAGAGCGCAAGGTTTTCGCCTCGCCGCGCGCAGCCAGTTGGGCGACTGGCCGTGCCTGTTGCTGGTGCGCCGCGCGCGCTATGGCCACCGCCGCGCCACCCGCGCACGCCACCGCAGCGACCCCGCGGATGCGAGTTTCGGGAGCTGGTGAAGCTGAACGAAACCTAACGACCAAGTTCAGCATGGCGTCACCGCGCCACCCCTAAATCATCAGCAACGGCCCGCAATGGGTGCCGGCCGCTGATGGAGGCTGTGATGGCCAAGACGATTGCACATTTGACCAAGGCCGCCGTTGCCGCGGCCGCCACCGGCGCGATGCTGAGCGCCGCCCCTGCCGCGCAAGCGCGCGACCGCGACCGCGACGGCATCAGCGCGGGCGAGATTATCGCTGGCGCAGTGATCATCGGCGGGCTGGCCGCGATCCTTTCGGACAATGACCGCCATGATGGCCGCCGCTATGGCGATGACGGGCGCTATAACGACCGCAATCGCTATGATCGCGGCGGTTATGATCGCGGCAATTATGGCTATGACTATCGCCGCCACGGCAACGCCCGCCAGGCGGTCAACCAATGCGTCCGCGATGTCGAATATCGCAGCGGGCGCTGGGGCCGCACCGACGTGACCGAAATCCGCGACATCGACCGCCGCCGCGACGGTTATATCGTCAAGGGCCGGGTCGTCGTGCGCGACGGCTATCGCGGACGCTATGGCCGTCAGGGCTATTATGACCGCGGCAAATTCAGCTGCTTCGTGCGCTATGGCCGGGTCGAGGATGTGCGCTTTTCGGGGCTGGGGTGAGCGCAACAAAAAAAGGGCGGCAGGGTCACCCCCGCCGCCCCCTTTTTTGGACCAGTGTCATATTTGCGGGTTAAGCGACCCGGCGGGCTTCGTTGCCATGTTCGTCGACGTCGCGCAGGACATAGCCGCGACCCCAGACAGTTTCGATGTAATTTTCGCCGCCGCATGCCAGCGCCAGTTTCTTCCTGAGCTTGCAGATGAAGACGTCGATGATTTTGAGTTCGGGTTCGTCCATCCCGCCATAAAGGTGGTTGAGGAACATTTCCTTGGTCAGCGTGGTCGCCTTGCGCAAGGACAAGAGCTCCAGCATCTGATATTCTTTGCCGGTCAAATGGACGCGCATACCGTCGACTTCGACGGTCTTGGTGTCGAGGTTGACCGCGAGCTTGCCGGTCTTGATCACGCTCTGGCTGTGGCCCTTTGAACGGCGGACGACGGCGTGGATGCGGGCGACAAGTTCGTCGCGGTGGAACGGCTTGGTGACATAATCGTCGGCACCGAAGCCGAACGAGCGCACTTTCGAATCCATTTCGGAAATGCCCGATAGGATCAGCACCGGGGTCTGCACCTTGGCGGTGCGCAGTTTCTTCAGCACGTCATAGCCGTGCATGTCGGGCAGATTAAGGTCGAGCAAGATGATGTCATAATCATAGAGCTTGCCCAGATCGAGTCCTTCCTCCCCCAGGTCGGTCGTATAGACGTTAAAACCTTCGGTCGTCAGCATCGTGTCGATGGCTTTGGCGGTCGTCGGTTCGTCTTCGATCAACAATACGCGCATTGGGTAGCCCCTTGATCCGTTTCCCTGCGGCCGTTTCCAGTCCGCCGGTCTATTAACCACGAAAGCAATGAACGGAAAAGGTTAATTTTGAATTAAGTGAGGATATACCGCGAGTCGCGACGTGGGGTCAGGCCGCAGCGATGTTCGCGCGGATCCAATCGGCGAGGGCATCCTCGGTGAGATCGCCTGCGGCGAGGGCGAGGATGGTGACCACCGCATCGGCCTCTGGCGCGATCAGTTCGTGCCCATTTTCGAGCAGGAAAACGGCAGCGGTTACCAGCGCGGTGCGCTTGTTGCCGTCAACAAAGGGATGGTTGCGCGCGATGCCGTAGGCGTAGCTCGCCGCGAGCGCCGCCACGTCGGGATCACCATAGGCCGCCAGATTTTCGGGGCGCGCGAGGGCGGACAGCAGCAGCCCTTCGTCGCGGAGGCCGGACCCGCCACCGAAACGCGCAATTTGCTGATCATGAATCAAGCCGACGAATTCCGCCGACACCCAGTTCCAGGCCATGGCGGTTTACTTCGCGAGTTCGCGCAGAGCGTTTTTATACCGCGCCATCACCTTTTCGGCAGCGGCCATCTGGCGTTCGAATTCGGGGTCCGCAGCGCGCAGCTCGATCCCGCCGGGTTTGGCAACACCGGTCAGCGTATCGCCCTTGCCCACGCCCAGCCGCGCCAGTTCCTCCTTGGGAAGGATCAGGCCGACGCTGTTGCCGATGGCTTTCAGTTTGAACTGCATGGTCATAACGACCTATGTAGCTACATTTGTTATAACCGTCAACGGTGCGCAAGGCCGCCGCAACTGGCTTTGAGCGCTGTCAGCAGATGGTCGACCAGCGCGTTGACGCGGGCCGGGCGGCGGCGGGTGGGAGGCATCACGATCTGGAGATTGGAACGGCCCAATTGCCAATCGGCGAGCACACGCATCAACCGCCCGTCGGCGAGCTCGTCCGCCACAATGAATTCGGGAAGCATTGCCAGCCCCTGCCCCGCAACCAGCATCGGCACCATGAGATCGCCATTGTTTGCAAACATCGGCCCGCCCGGTGTGGCCAGCGCAGTTTCGCCTGCGCGCGCAAAGCGCAGCGGCACGATCTGGCCGCGGTGACCATAGCCGATGACGCGGTGGAGGCCGAGGTCGAGCGGGTGGCGCGGCGTGCCGTGCGCCGTAAGATAAGCGGGACTGGCCACCAGCGCGAGCGGCACCGGCGCGACGGTGCGCGACAACAGGCTGGAATCGGGCATTTCGGCGATGCGCAGCGCCAGATCATAGCCGCCCGCGACAATGTTGCACTGATCGTCGCTGAGCATCACGTCGAGCGTAACATTGGGGTGCGCGGCGACAAAACTGGCGAGCGGGCCGCCGAGCACGCGAATGCCAAAACTCATCGGCGCGGTCAGGCGAATGGGACCGGCCAGCACGCCGCGTTCCTCTCGCGCGCCCTCCACCGCAGCCGCAGCAGCGGCGACCATCGCGCGGGCCTCGGGCAGCAGATCCTGGCCCGCCGTCGACAGCGTGACGCGGCGCGTGGTGCGGTGGAACAGCGCAAGGCCCATCGCCGCTTCGAGCCGCGCGACGGCTTTCGAAACGCTGGCGGGCGACACGCCGAGCGCAGCGGCCGCCCCGCCAAAGCTGCCCGCATCGGCGACGGCGGCGAACATCGCCCAGCCTTCATAATCGGGCAGCGCCATGATTATGCTCCGTTTGGAAATAATATCCTGCGATATAGCTTCTTATCGAAATTATCGCCAGCGCCTATCTGGCGGTCATCCCGGCGGCACCAACCAACCCCGCCGATGCAGGAATGACCGATGATCGACGTTCGCACTTTCGACAGTCTGGGCCATGCCGACCATGGCTGGCTCGACGCGCGGCACCATTTCAGCTTTGCGGGCTATCATGACCCCGACCGTATGGGCTGGGGCGCTTTGCGCGTCTGGAACGACGACAAAATTGCCGCCAAAAGTGGTTTTCCGCCGCACCCGCACCGCGACATGGAGATTATCACCTATGTCCGTTCGGGCGCGATCACCCACCGCGACAGCATGGGCAATGTCGGCCGCACCGAGGCCGGCGACGTGCAGGTGATGAGCGCCGGCAATGGCGTGACCCACAGCGAGTTCAACCTGGAGGATGCGGAGACCACGCTGTTCCAGATCTGGATCCTGCCCGACCGCCCCGGCGGCGAGCCCGGCTGGGGCCAGCGCCAATTCCCCAAGGCCGACCGCAGCGGCAAATTTGTGACGCTGGCGAGCGGGATGGCGAGCGATGACAGCCTGCCCATTCGCGCCAATGCCCGCGTTGCCGGTGCCACGGTCAGCGCGGGTGAGAGCGTCGCCTATGCACTGGGTGCGGACCGTCACGCCTATCTGGTCCCTGCCAGAGGTCAGGTGCGCGTCAACGGCACGCTGCTGAATGAACGCGACGGCGCGGCGATCCGCGATGTGGACAGCATCACCGTCGAGGCGTTGAACGACGCCGAACTGGTGCTGGTCGATAGCCTTTGACCAGTTCCGAAAACCGTTCGTGTCGAGCGTAGTCGAGACACCGTGCTTTAACGAGGGGTGTCTCGACTTCGCTCGACACGAACGGACCAAATTGACCGAAAGTGAAAGGAAACTCCCATGACCAAGACGCTGATCCTCTATTATTCCTCCTATGGCCATATCGAGACGATGGCCGAGGCGATTGCCGAAGGCGTGCGCAGCGAGGGTGGCGAGGCCGTCATCAAGCGC
Organism: Sphingopyxis sp.; assembly: GCA_013911715.1. Classification (GTDB taxonomy): domain Bacteria; phylum Pseudomonadota; class Alphaproteobacteria; order Sphingomonadales; family Sphingomonadaceae; genus Sphingopyxis. The sequence goes on from JACEST010000071.1 coordinate 7,597, forward strand.
GTCCCCGAAACCGCCCCCGAAGAGGTCGCCAAGACCGCGCATTTCAAGCTCGACCAGGCCGCCCCGATCGCCACCGTCGAGGAACTCAAGGATTATGACGCGATCATCGTCGGCACCGGCACGCGCTTTGGCCGCATGTCGAGCCAGATGGCGGCCTTTTGGGACCGCGCCGGCGGGGTGTGGATGCGCGGCGAGCTGACCGGCAAGGTCGCGGCCGCCTTCACCAGCACCGCGACGCAGCACGGCGGGCAGGAAACGACGCTGTTCTCGATCATCACCAATTTGCTGCATTTTGGCACGACCATCGTCGGGCTCGACTATGGCTTTGCAGGGCAAATGCGGATCGACGAAGTGACCGGCGGCGCACCCTATGGCGCGACGACCATCGCGGGCGGCGACGGCAGCCGCCAGCCGAGCGCGACCGAGCTCGACGGTGCCCGCTATTTGGGGGCCCGCGTCGCGCGGACGGCGGCGAAACTGGCAGGGTGATGCAAGGCAGCCGTGCTCCGGCGCACGCTGGAGCACGGCTAGCGCAATGGTGTGCCCGAGAGGATTCGAACCTCCGGCCCCCAGATTAGGAATCTGATGCTCTATCCTGCTGAGCTACGGGCACACGCGGGCAACGCATTACCCGCGCGCGCGGCGCTGCGTCAATTTGCTTGTTCGGGCGGAACGAACGGCACCAGCAGCGGCAGCGCGGCGACGCCGTCTTCGTGGAGCGCGGCGGCCTCGTCGGGCGAGACGCTGCCGTGGATTAACTCGGCATCGGCGCGCCCTTCGTGCATCGCGCGCGCGGCGGGGGCGAAATCGCGGCCCACCCAGCGCGATTGCGGCAGCATTTCGGCCTGTTTGGCGGCGACAGCGGCGATCAGGGCGCGCATCATCGCCTCGCTTGGCGCGCCAGTGGGCAGGGCAGCGGTAGTCATCGTCACGCTATCGCCCGGATCGGCGACAGGTGCCGGCACAGGCAGATTCGGGGAAGCATCACCGCGCTGGTTGCCCTTGGCGGTCAGACGCGGGGCCATCACGGCTTTTTCAACTTCGCTGTCACTGCACACCGGACAGGCGATCAGGCGGCGCTCGCGCTGATCAACAAAGCCCGCCGAGCTGTTGAACCAGCCTTCGAACCGGTGGCCGTGCGAACAGGCAAGGTCGAACAGGATCATGCCGGGCGCCGGCGCAGCAGCGGGTCGAGCCCGCCTGCCGCATCAAGCGCGGCAAGATCGTCGCTGCCGCCGATATGGCGGCCATCGATGAAGATTTGCGGCACAGTGCGGCGGCCGCCCGCGCGTTCCACCATCGCGGAAAAGCCCTTGCTGTCCGTTGTCACGTCAATTTCGTTGAAATTGGCATGCTTATGGTTGAGCAACGCCTTGGCCCGCGAACAATAGGGGCAGAGATATTTGGTGTAGATGTCGATTTTGGGCATCGTCATATCCTTGTCACTCATCCCATATCGGAATCGATAGCGCCAAAGTCAAATGCGCTGACGTCGGGCGTGTCGGGAATCACGCGCGCAAAGGTCATTGCCGAGACGCGCGCCGCGCCGCTGCGCGCGAGCAAGCGAGCGCAGGCGCGCAGCGTCGCCCCGCTGGCATGGACATCGTCGATCAGGATGGCGTGGCGGCCAATGAGCTGCGCCTTGGCAGGCGGCGTGAGCGCGAACGCCCCCTGCACCGCCTTGGCCCGCGCCTTGCGCCCGAGCCCGCGCAGCGACGGCGTGGCTTTGCGGCGCAGCAACAGGTCGTCGGCGCATTCAGCCTCGCTGGCGCGCGCCAGATGCCGCGCGATCAGCCCCGCCTGATTGAAACCACGCGACCAGAGCCGCCAGCGGTGCAGCGGCACGGGGATGAGCAGCGGCGGCTCGCCCGCATCGTGCGTCAGCCGCGCGAGCGGACGCGCCATCAGTTCGGCCATCAGCTGCGCATGGCCAAGCCGCCGCCCATATTTGAGCCGCAGCGCAACGCGGCGCGCGGCTGGACCATAGGCCAGCGCGGCGGGCGCGCCGTCGAACGGCGGCGGATCAGCAAGGCACGCGCCGCACTGCGCCGCGGGGTCGGGCACCAGCGTCGCGATGGGGATCGAACAGCGCGCGCAGGCGGGGCCGGCGAGAAAATCGAGCGCCGACCAGCAGCTGAGGCAAAAGCGATGGTCCGCCGCGACAATCACCCCGCATCCGGGGCAACGCGGCGGCAGGGCATAATCGGCGATCAGCCGCACCCCCTGCACCACGGCCCGCAGCAGGCCGTCGGCAAAATTTGGTGCAAGTGGGGACCGTTCGTCCATCACACGCTTGTGACGCGGTGCGCATGGCGGCACAAGGCCCGCATGACCCAGCCCCCTCCCCTTTTCTCGGCGCGCCGCCGCCTAGCCCAGCGTGCTCGGCACCAAGGGGGCGACGACTTCATCACGCCGCTGATCGCCGAATCGCTGCTCGACCGGCTGGGCATGGTGACGCGGCATTTTGATCGCGCATTGCTGGTCGCGCCCCACGGACGCGCGCCCGCCCTGTCGCTACCGACGCTGGCCATGTCCACAGTGGTGCGCGACACGCTGCCCAACGCGGGCGAATTTGATCTGATCTTGTGGCCCGGCGGGCTCGAGGTGACCGACGATGTGCCCGGCGCGCTGTTGCGCGCGCCGGGCACATCGTCGGTCAC
>JACEST010000072.1 GCA_013911715.1 Sphingopyxis sp.
GACCAGTTGCTGGGGAGCGGCGACGGGGTGCGGCGCGATTTTGCCTTGGTCAAGCGTTATGGCGAAGGCGGCCTAGAAGGCGATGGGGCGCAGGTGCGGCGGGTGACGCTGCCAGTGGCGGGGAGCGTGGTGGCATCGGTTGGCGGGGTTGCCACCAGCGGCTTTGCGCTGCTGGAGGACGGCGTACTGCTGTTCGATGTCGCGCCAGGGGCGGGGGCAGAAGTGCGCGCCGGGTATCGTTTTGACGTGCCGGTGCGCTTTGCCGAGGACCGGCTGACCATCGGGCGCGCGAGCTTTTTGGCGGGCGAGGCCGCCGAAGTGCCGCTGATCGAGGTGCGGCGATGAGTGCGGCATGGTTAGCCGCGCCGCTGGTGACGGCGGCGTGGTGCTGGCGGCTGGTGCGGCGCGACGGCGCTCAAGTGGCGCTGACCAGCCATGACCGCGACCTGGTGCGCGGCGGGACTGTGTTTCGCGCCGCGCCGGGGATGCGACCGTCGCAGATTGAGCAGCACGACCGGCTCGACGGACAGAGTATCGACCTGTCGGGCGCGATCAGCAGCAGTGCGATCCGCGCCGATGATATTGCCGCCGGGCGCTGGGATGGTGCGGCGCTGACATTGTTTATTGCCGATTGGGAAGATGCGGGCGCGGCGCCGGTGGTGGTGGCGCAAGGGACGCTGGGCAGCATCGAGCAGCGCGGGCGCTTATTTGCCGCCGAGTTGCTGGGGCCGCTGACGATATTGGATGCGCCGGTGGTGCCGGTGACGTCGCCGACGTGCCGCGCGGGATTGGGTGACGGCGATTGCCGGGTGGCCTTGGCCCCATTGACCGGCGTGCACCGTGCGGTGGCGGTGAACGGGCGGGTGGTGACGCTGGATGCGCCTGTTGCTGCGGATGTTTTCGTGCTGGGGCGGCTGCGTTGGCTGGACGGGGCGGCGACGGGGCTGTCGAGCCCGGTGATTGCGCAGGGGGCAGACAGCGTGACGCTGGCCGAAATGCCGCCGGTGCTGCCCGCGCTGCCGGTGCGGGTCGAGCTGCGGCAGGGGTGCGACAAAAGGCTGGCGACGTGCGCGGGACGCTTTGGCAATGCGGTGAATTTTCGTGGGCAAGCGCAGTTGCCGGGGTTTGACCTGCTGACGCGCTATCCGGGCGGATGAGCGCCCATATGCAAGCCGCTGTTTGGGCGGCGGCCGAGGCGCTGGTGGGCGCGGGCTTTCGCTTGCAGGGGCGCGATGCGGCGACGGGGCTCGACTGTGTCGGGGTGATTGTGGCGGCTTATGCGGCGGCCGGGGTGCGGCTGGATGCGATCGATGATTATGCGCTGCGCGGATTTGGCCTGCGGCGCGCCGAGGCGGCGCTGACGGCGGCGGGCTTTGGCCAGGCCAAGGGGATGATCGTGGTGGGCGAAGTTGGGCTGTTCGCGTTGCCCGCGCGGCAATTGCATCTGGCGTTGCTGGCACCGGGAAGGGTGATCCATGCCGATGCCGGTTTGCGGCGCGTGGTGATCGCTCCCGCCAGCCGATTGCCTGAGGCGGCGTCGCGCTGGCGGTGGAATTGCGGCGGGAATTGCAAAGGATAATATATGGCGACGCTGGTTTTGACGGCGGTCGGCACCGCGCTGGCCGGGCCGATTGGCGGGGCCGTGGGGGCATTGCTAGGACAGCAGATCGACGCGGCGATCTTTGCGCCCAAGGCGCGGCAAGGGGCGCGGCTGACAGACCTTAGAGTGCAGACGTCGAGTTATGGCGATGCCATTCCGAAGATTTTCGGAACCTTGCGCGTGGCGGGGACGGTGATCTGGGCGACCGACCTGATCGAGCGGCGACAAAAAAGGTCCGGGGGTAAGGGGCGGCCGAGCGCAGTCGAATATAGTTACAGTGCCTCGCTGGCGGTGGCGCTGTCGGCGCGGCCGATCCGGTCGATTGGGCGCATCTGGGCCGATGGGCAGTTGCTGCGTGATAGTGCGGGCAAACTGGCTGAGGCGGTCGTGCTGCGCGTGCATGGCGGCAGCGCCGATCAGCCGGTCGATCCACTGATCGCCAGCGCGCTGGGGCCCGATCAGGCGAGCGCGTTTCGCGGGATCGCCTATGCAATGCTCGAAGAGCTTGATTTGACCGCGTTCGGCAACCGCATTCCGCAGCTGAGTTTCGAAGTGATTGCCGATGATGGGCTGGTCAGCGTGGCCGCGATCACCGGTGAACTGACGGGCGGCGCGGTGGCGGTGGCAGCGGGTGCGGCGCTAGGTGGATATGCAGCGAGCGGCGCGCGGGTGCGTGAGGCGCTGGCACCGCTCGCCGACCTTGCGCAATTGGGGCTGCGGCAAGGCCCGGAGGGGTGGCAGATCGCCGCGCCGGGGGCACCGAGCGAAATAGTCGATCCCGCGTTGGCGCAGCCGCATCAGGCCGTGCTGCTGCGCCGCGAAAGCGAACAGCGCACCGCGCTGGCCAAGGTGGCTGAGAGCGTGAGTCTGCGCCATTATGACCCGCAGCGCGATTATCAGACCAGCGTCCAGACCGCAGTGGTGGCGGGCGGCGGCGCGCGGCCGACGACGCTGGAACTGCCCGGCGCGCTGGAGGCTGGCGCAGCGCGCAGCGAGGCACAGCGGCTGGCGCTGGCGGCGGGTGGTTCGCGGCGCAGCGTAGCGGTGCGCGCGGGGCTGGGCGCGCTGGCCTTGCCGCTGGGGGCGGTGCTGCCGATTGCACTGGCCGACAATGCGGCGCAGCATTGGCGGATCGCCGAGCGGACAGTCGATGACGGCGGCGTGCGGTTGACGCTGATTGATCATGACAGCGATGGTGCCCCGCCCTTGATGCCGGGTGATGGCGGCGCGGGGCAGGTGACGGGCGATTTGCCTGGCGGCGCGACCATGTTGGCGATTTTTGATGTGCCGGGCGACGGCGAAGTGGAACGCAGCGTGCCGCTGCGGCTGGTGGCAGCGGCGGGCAGCGATGCCCGCTGGCGCGGTGCTGATCTGTGGTGGATCGGCGAAGCGGGTACCGAGCCGGAAGGGATCGGGCGGATCAGTGGCGCGCTGGCGCTGGGCCATTTGGTGACGCCCGTACCCGCGATGGCCGGAGTGTTGATCGACGGGTCGGTCGCGATCGAGGTTGCGCTGGCCAATGATGCGATGACGCTGGGCAACGTCAGCATGGCACAGCTGCTGGCCGGCGCGAACCGCGCGATGCTGGGCGGCGAGGCGCTGCAATTTCAGCGCGCCGAACCGCTGGGCGAGGCGCGGTGGCGGCTGACTGGCCTGCTGCGCGGGCGGGCCGGGACCGAAGATGCGGCGGGGCCGCATGGCGTCGGCACGGCCTTTGCGCTGCTCGACGATGCGGCATTGCTGGTCTTGCCCGACGCGATGGCCGCGCGCGCGGTGGAGGCAGGTGCCGTGATTGAGCGGCAAGAGCGCGGCAGCCTGGCGCTATTTCCCCACCTGGTGGCCGCTGGTGGGCGCGCGGTTTTGCCATTGGCGCCCGTCCATGGCCGCATAGCGCCAACCCCCAGCGGTGGACGTCTGGTCCATTGGATCGCGCGCAGCCGCGCGGGTGCGCGCTGGCGCGACGGCGTCGATGCTGCGCCGGGCGAGCGCCAATCCTTGTGGCGCGTGCAATATCCCGATGCCGACGGCGCGCCGGTGGCACGCGAGGTGAACGTGCCAAGCATCGACATTGCGGCGGGTGCCTTTGGCCCGGGCGGCATGCTGAGCATTGTTCAGGTGGGCGATTATGGCGTGTCGCCGCCGCTGGTGATGCCGATTGACTGAGCACAACAAGGGGACTGAGACATGAGCGAGCTGTTGCAAAGTGCGCGCTGGAAGCTGCCGCTGCTGGCAGTTGGCCAGTTGCAGAAAGAGGTGACGCACAATGAAGCGCTGGCGCTGGTTGACGCATTGATCGCGCCGGTGGCGATTGCGAGCGGGGTCAATGATCCGCCATCGGCGCCGCTGGTCGGCCAAATCTGGCTGGTTGGTACAGCGCCAACCGGCGTCTGGACCGGCTTTGCCTTGCATCTGGCATGCTGGACCAGCGGCGGATGGCGGATGATCGCGCCGCGCAGCGGAATGACCTTGCGGCTGGATGGCGGTCCGATACTGCGATTTGATGGTGCCGCGTGGCTCAACCCCGGTCAGGTCTATGCCCCGTCTGGCGGCGGTGTGGTCGATAGCGAAGCGCGCGCCGCCATTTCGGCGCTTATTGAGGCATTACAGGCGCATGGCTGGCTGGAGCAAATTTGAGATTCGATAGATTTTGAGCCTGTAGTGCTGCTTTTGCGCAACAGTTCGTCGATTTGCGCGCTTGCAACCAGCGGATGGCGCGGGTAGGAGCACCACAGAGATTTGTCTCGAAACGAAAGGGGATTTCATATGAGGAAGCTTGCCGCCGCAGTGGCATTGGCCTCAACCGCTTTGGCCACTCCAGCCTTCGCGAAAAAAGACAGCTGGTATGTTGGCGTTGGTGCTGGCGTTATGCTGGTCGAGGACCTGGATCTGGACATCAACGGCTCAAATGGTGCCGCCACCATTGATCATGACACCGGCTATGATTTGGAAGGCGTTGTGGGTTATGATTTCGGCGGTTTCCGCGCCGAAGTTGAAGTCGCCTATCGTTTGGCCGCAGCGGAGGGCATTACAGCTTCCGCACCTGGCATTCCGGCATCTGTCAATGGTGCTGGCGCTGCAACCGGCAATTTTGACACAAATGGTGAGGTCAATGCTCTGTCGTTCATGCTGAACGGCCTGCTCGATTTTGGCGACGATGATGGTCTTCAGGGCTTTGTCGGCGGCGGTGTTGGCGTTGCCCGCACCGACGTGACCAACGTGTTTGCTGGTCCGTGGCTCGATGATTCGGATACCGGTTTTGCGTGGCAGGCGATCGCCGGCGTGCGCGCGCCGCTGTCGGACAGCTGGGATGTGGGCCTGAAGTATCGCTTCTTCAACGCCGATTCGGTCGGACTGGTTGATCAGCGCGGCTTTGATGTGGATACGCGTTTCCGTTCGCACTCGTTGCTCGGCACGCTGACCTACAACTTCGGTGGAGCGGAAGCGCCGCCGCCGGTGGTGTGCGCTCCGGGGCCGTATATCGTGTATTTCGACTGGGATCAGTCGGCCATCACGCCGGAAGCAGCCGCGACGCTCGACAACGCTATCAGCGCCTATAACGCTGGTTGCTCGGGTACCAAGGTGATGCTGGCGGGCCACGCCGACCGTTCGGGTCGTCCGGCCTATAACGTCGGCCTGTCGCAGCGCCGCAACGAAGCGGTGCAGGGCTATATGTCCTCGCGCGGCGTCAGCAACTTTGCTGCCGAAGCATTCGGCGAAGGCCGTCCGGCTGTTGCCACCGCCGATGGCGTGCGCAACGACCAGAACCGCCGCGTGGAAATCACCTACGGTCCGGGTTCGGGCTTGTAAGCCGATTTTCGCCCGCGAGGGTTTGGAAACAAGAAGAGGGGCGGTACCGCAAGGTGCCGCCCCTTTTTCATGCGCTGCGAGATGTCACGATAGAGATTGCCTCGCCATTTTTAATAGTATATTGTCACATCGTTCTTGGTTGAACTGTGATGACCATATTGGTCGGCACAAATGTGCGGGGAGGGGGCGCGGTGGCGCGGCACCCTTGGTGCCAATGTTGCCACGCCAATTGCTCCCCCGCCCGAGGGGAGAGCCAATATGCGCCGTCACCGTAGCATTTTCCGCAGCGATCCGAATGCCCAGCCGGTCATGAACACCACGCCGCTGATCGATGTCATGCTGGTAATGCTGATCATGTTCATCATCACCATCCAGCCGCCGACGCACAGTGTTGACATCGAACTGCCGATCGGGCCGGTCGATGTCCAGGTGCTCGAGAGTAATCTGGTCACCATCGATACCAGCGACATCATCCGCTGGAACGGTGAACCGGTCGATCTGGCCGAACTGGGCCAATTGGTCGAGACCGCACAGGCACAGCGAAATCCGGGCTCGATCTTGCTCCAGCCCGACGCGCAGGCGCGCTATCTGCGCGTCGATGAAGCTATTGGGGCCATCCGCCGCAACGGCGCAACGCGGATCGGTTTTCCAGGGATCGCCGAATATGCTCCGCTGATCTGAGCCAGGCCTTAGGCCTGCCGCATATACTGCATCATATAGGGTACATGGTCGGCCTTGCCGATGGGCACGCCGCGCATCCGCATGATCGTATAAGCCGCCATGATGTGGAACCAGAATTGCGGCAGCGCCCAATCGCGGACATAGGCGCTGGCGGGCAAATCGAACGCCATGCCGCCCGGCAGATCGAGCGCGATCATGCGGTCGGGGTTGGAATCGAGCTGGTCGGCGTCGATTTCGGTGATTAGCCGGAGTGCCGCCTTGAGCCGGTCGCGGTGTGCGGTGATGGTCGGGGCGGCCTCGGGCGGATCGGCAATTTCGCGCGCGGCGAGGCGGCGCATTGGTTGCAACAGCTGAGCGACCACGAAGTCTAGTTGCTTCGCCAGCGGATGCATGTCGGGCGCGAGGCGGGTGTCGAGCAGGTCGGCTTCGGCGACGTCATTGTCGGCACACCACGCCGCAGCCTTGGCGAGTTGCCCTAGCAGCGCGCGCACCTGTTGCTCGAAGATGGGGATGGTCTGGGCGTGGATCATGGTGGCGTCTCCGGTCGGTGCGGTCAGGCGGCTTCGTGAAATTGCAGGCGGGCGAGGCGGGCGTAGAGGCCGCCGGCGGTGACGAGCGCATCGTGGCGGCCGGCCTCGACGATGCGGCCTTCGTCCATCACGATGATGCGGTCGGCGGCGCGGACGGTCGCGAGGCGGTGGGCGATGACCACCGTTGTTCTGTCGGCCATCAGCCGGTCGAGCGCGTCCTGGACCAGCCGTTCGCTTTCCGCGTCGAGCGCCGAAGTGGCTTCGTCGAGCAGCAACAACGGCGCCTGACGCAGCAATGCGCGCGCGATGGCAATGCGCTGGCGCTGCCCGCCCGACAGGCGCGCGCCGCTTTCACCCATGAAAGTGTCGAGACCGTCGGGCAGCTTGCGCAGGAATTCGGCGGCGTTTGCGGCTTCGGCGGCGGCCCAGATCGCCTCGTCGCTGGCGAGCCAATTGCCGTAGCGCAAATTGTCGCGCGCGCTGGAGGCAAAGATCACCGTTTCCTGCGGCACCATCGCGATGCGGGCGCGCAGGTCGGCGGGGTCGGCTTCGGTCAGCGGGACACCGTCGATGCTGACATGGCCGCTTTGCGGGTCGTAAAAGCGCTGGGCGAGCTGGAACAGCGTCGTTTTGCCCGCGCCCGAGGGGCCGACAATGGCGACGGTTTCGCGCGGGGCGATTTCGAGCGTGAAATCGTGCAGCGCGGGGGCGTCGGGCCGCGTCGGGTAGCGGAATTCGACATGGTGGAAAGCGAGCGCGCCGACCGGCGGGTCGGGCATGGCGCGCGGGGCAGCCGGGGCCTGAATGTCGGGTTCGGCATTGAGCAGCTCGCTCAGCCGTTCGGACGCGCCGGCGGCGCGGAGCAGGTCGCCCCAAACTTCGGTGAGTGCGCCGAATGCGCCGGCGACAAGGCCGCCGTAGAGCACGAAAGCGCCGATGGTGCCGCCGGAGATGCTGCCTGCCGCGACCTCTTTGGCGCCGTAAAACAGCAAGGTCGTGATCGCGCCGAACAAGAGGCCGATGACGATGGCGGTCATGATGGCGCGCAGCGCGACGCGGCGGCGTGCGGTGGCGAAGCTCGCCTCAACCGCGCCGCTGAAGCGTTCGGCTTCGCGTGATTCCTGCCCGAAGGCTTGCACGATTTTCATTGCCCCGAACTGTTCAGCGGTCATCGCGCCAATGTCGGCGACGCGGTCTTGACTGGAGCGCGAGATATTCTGCAGGCGGCGGCCAAGGACTACAATCGGCATGATGATGATGGGGATGCCTAGCAGCATCGCGCCCGTCAGCTGCGGCGACAAAGTGAAGAGCAGGCCGATGCCGCCGACGCCCATAACCAGATTGCGCAGCGCGACCGACACGGTGGTGCCGACGACCTGTTCGATGACGGCGGTGTCGGCGGTCATCCGGCTGGCGATTTCCGACGGCCGGTTTTCTTCGAAATAGGCAGGGGCGAGGCGGAGCAAGTTGCGCTGCACGGCGCTGCGGATATCAGCGACCACGCGCTCGCCGAGCCAGCTGACGAAATAAAAGCGCGTTGCCGTGGCGAGCGCGAGCACGACGACGATCATATAGAAATAGCGGAAATGCGGGGCAATGTCGCCGCCGCCCGCGACGAAGCCACTGTCGATCATCGCGCGGAACTGCCACGGGATGGCAAGCGTCGCTGCCGCAGCCACGAACAGCGCGAGCGCAGCGCAGGCGATTTTGGCCGGATAGGCCAGCGCATAGCGCCAGATCATGCGGAGGCTGGACAGCTTGCGCGCCTTGGGTTCGGGAGCAGGCGGGGGAGCGGTCGTTACAGGGGCACTCATGACATTTGTCCTAGAACGCAGACCGCCCCGCCGCAATGGGCGAGGCGGTCGCGGTTGATTAGCTGCGTTTCCGAGCCTTTTCAGCCCGGCTGCACAACCGCATCAACGATTGTCGAGCTGCGCGCGCACTGCCAGCAATCCCGCGCGGGTGATGCGATAGGGTTTGCCGCCATGCGAGGCGATGAAGCCGCGTTTGCGCAGGCGCTGGAACACCGCGAGGGTGCCGTCGGTGAGGACATAGCCTTCGCGGGTGAAGCAGGGCGCGGCGATGACGCGCCTCGAGGGATCGCGCCGGTGGCGAATGTCGCCGCCCTGCGCCAGCGCGTGAAGCACGCGCTGTTCAGCTTTGGAAATATTCATGGAAAATCGTCCGGATAGAATATCGGGCGCGCGCCGACGCATGGGGTCGGCGGCGTTCAGCCATTCATCCCCTTACGCCGGGATGTTTAGCGGTGGCCCGCATTCTCGGACATCAAAGCTCCGGTGGCCCACTATGGGCGCTCGCTTCTGTTAACGAACGGGCCATTTCGGGGCAAGCGCGGTAAATTGATGCATTGCACAATGGAGACGATGGCCTAGACTGCGCCCATCGCGATGCCTGCGTCAGACGGGCACACCCCAACAGGATGATGACATGCTTTATCACGCGTTTGAATTGCAGAAGGCCTGGCTCGCGGGGGCGAGCGCCTTTGCCACGGCCGGGTCGCAGGTGTTGAGCCACCCGGCCAATCCGTTCGGCTATATCGGCGGCAGCCCGATGTTTGCCTCGGCCTTGGAAGTGTTCGCGCACGCTGCTGCGCCGCGCGGCAAGCCCAAGTTCGGGCTCGATACGACCGTGCTCAACGGCAAGACGGTGCCGGTGCGCGAGTTGATCGAGGCGCGGAAACCCTTTGGCCAGCTCAAGCATTTTGTCCATCGCGGCAGCGCCGACGCGCCCAAATTGCTGATCGTCGCGCCGATGTCGGGCCATTATGCCACGCTGCTGCGCGGCACGGTCGAACGGATGCTGCCCGGCCATAATGTGTGGATCACCGATTGGCGCGACGCGCGCAACGCCCCGTTGACCGCCGGGGGGTTCGATCTGGAATCCTATATCGATTATGTCGTCGAGTGGCTGGAATTTATCGGACCCGACACGCATGTGCTCGCGGTGTGCCAGCCGTCGGTGCCGGTCTATGCCGCGACCGCCGTCATGGGCGCAGCGAAACATCCGTGTCGCCCCAAGACGCTGACGCTGATGGGTGGCCCGATCGACACGCGCGAGGCCCCGACCGAGGTCAACAACCATGCCACCAAGCGCCCCCACGAATGGTTCGTCAGCAATGTGATCGCTACCGTCCCGGCTTATTACAAAGGGGCGGGGCGGCAGGTGTATCCGGGCTTTCTGCAGCTCGCCGGGTTCATGTCGATGAACCTGGGCAACCATATGATGAGCCATTGGACGATGTTCCGGCATCTGGTCGACGGCGATGGCGAAAGCGCGGACAAGCAAAAGGATTTCTACGACGAATATCGCGCAGTGTGCGAC
>JACEST010000073.1 GCA_013911715.1 Sphingopyxis sp.
GCTCAGCGCGCTTAGTCCGCAAACCCGCTCCGGGCGCGGACGCGGCGGCGGCCAGCCGATTGTCCTCGTCAACGGCCGCCGCGTGTCGGGCTTTGGCGAAATCCGCAACATTCCGCCCGATGCCATCGCCAAGGTCGAAGTCTTCCCCGAAGAAGTGGCGCAGCAATATGGCTTTGCTGCCGAAGAGCGCGTGGTCAATTTCGTGCTCAAGCCCAATTTTCGCCAGCTCGCCATCGACCCCGAATATGGCGTTTACACCCAGGGCGGGCGCGAGCGGTTTGAGCTTGATAATAATTTCCTGACCATCGGCGAAAAATCGCGGACCAATATCAACGCTTCCTATGAAACCGAAAGTCTGCTCACCGAGGCCGAACGCGGTCTGACTCCGGTCAGCGGCAACGCCGCCGACACCGTGTCGCGCAGCCTGCTCCCGTCGATCGACAAAAATATCGGCGATGTCAGCTACGCGCGCTCGCTCGACAAAATCACCCAGCTCACGCTCACCAGCCGCTTTGAGCAAACCGACAGTTTCAGCTTGCTCGGCCCCGGCGCAGGCGGCATTGCCGACCCGCTCGAACGCGACAGCCGCAACCGGGTTTTGACCGGCGGGGCGAGCGCCAATGGCACGGTCGCCAAATGGCGTTGGACGGTGTCGGGCAATTACCGCGATGCCGACCAGCGGATTTTCACCGACCAGCTGGCCGGTGCGCGCGACCGCTTCGACAGCAGCCAGCAACAATTTGGGGCGAACACCACCGCGTCAGGGACGCTGGCAAAGGGTTGGGCCGGGCCAGTGCGCGCGACGTTCGTTGCCGATTATGATGGCCAGCGGTTCGACAGCCGATCTGAGCGCAGCGCGGCGGTGACCACGACCGATTTGTCGCGCGATATTTTTGGGGCCAGCACGTCGATTGCAATCCCGCTGTTCGACCCCGAATATGGCGCGGCGAAAATCGGCAAAGTGGCGCTGAATGCCAGCTTTGGCCTGCGCGATGTGTCGGATTTTGGCGGGCTAACCTCGTGGGGCGCAGGCGTCAACTGGTCGGTTGCCAAGAATCTGTCGTTCAACTTTGGCTATAACAGCGACGAAGCGGCCCCCGGCATCCAGCAACTTGGTGCTACGCCGCTGATAACGCCGCAGGTCGCCTATTTTGATTTCACCACCGGGCAGTCGGTGTTCATCGAAACCATATCGGGCGGCAATCCGCTGCTGGGTGCCGAACAGCGCCGTGACCTACGCTTCGGTGTCAATTGGCAGGTGATCGACGACCTCGGCCTCTCAGTTCAGCTAAACCGCAACCGCAGCGACGACACCACCAATGCCTTTCCGATCCTGACGCCGGAAATTGAGGCGGCTTTCCCCGACCGCGTGACGCGCGACGCGGCGGGCCAGCTCGTCCGGCTCGACCTGCGCCCCGTTAATTATGACCGCACCCAGACGACGCAGCTGCGCTGGGGCATCAACTTCGGCCGCAGCTTTGGCCAGCCGCAGCGCGGGCCGGGCGGGCCTCCGGGTGCCGGACCGCGCCCTGCCGGTGGTCCCCCACCAGGCGCAGGTCCGCGTCCCGGTGGCGGTCCACCTCCGGGCGCTGGGCGCGGGGCTGGCGGCGGCTTTGGCCGCTTTGGCGGCGGGCAAGGCGGCCGCATGCAATTCTCGCTCTATCACACGGTCAAATTCGACGACACCATCCTGATCCGCCCGGGCGTCCCCGTACTGGATTTGCTGGACGGCTCGGCGGTGGGCGAGGGCGGCGGCGCGGCGCGCCATGCGCTTGAACTTGACGGCGGCATTTTCAACAATGGCCTCGGCCTGCGCTTTTCGGGTCGCTACGACAGCGGCAGCCGCGTCGACGGCGGCCTGACGGGCAGCGATCTGGCCTTTGGCGACCTCGCCACCTTCAACCTGCGCGCCTTCGCCGATTTCGGCAGCCGCCCCGGCATCATGAAGGCCGCGCCCTGGCTCAAGGGCTTTCGCCTCGCGCTGACCCTCGACAATATTCTTGACGCCCAGCGCCGGATTACCGACAGCGGCGGCACGGTGCCATTGCGTTACCAACCGGGCTATATTGACCCGCAGGGGCGTTATGTCGAAATCAGTCTGCGCAAGGCGTTTTGATTTTCTCCCGCGTCAGGCCCAAACCCCCTCGTCATGCTGAACTTGTTTCAGCATAACGCGCGGACTTGGCTTGTTATGCTGAAACAAGTTCAGCATGACGATTGTTGGGTTTTGGGAGTCTGAACATGCGCATAATCTCACTCTTCACCGCACTCTCCCTCATCACCGCCCCGCTCGCCGCGCAAACCGCGCCGAAAGACCAAGGCGACCGCTATTCGGGCGCGCCGCATGCCAGCCGCTCGGCGGTGCTGGGCCAGAACGGCATGGTCGCGACCAGCCACCCGCTCGCCACCCAAATCGCGCTCGATGTGCTGAAAGAAGGCGGGACGGCGGTCGACGCCGCGATTGCGGGCAATGCCGCGCTCGGGCTGCTCGAGCCCACCGGCAACGGCATCGGCGGCGATCTGTTCGCGATCATCTGGGATCCCAAGACCGGCAAGCTCCATGGCCTCAACGCCTCGGGCCGCGCGCCGATGGGGATGACGCCTGCCCAGTTCCGCCAATGGATCGCGGCCAAGCCGCTGTCGCGCCGCGACGAAGCGGGTACGATTCCCGATTGGGGCGCGGCGTCGGTGACCATCCCCGGTGCAGTCGACGGCTGGTTCGAAATGCACGACCGCTTTGGCAAATTGTCGATGCAGCGCATCCTGCTCCCCACCATCGCCTATGCCGAAAATGGGGCGCCGGTGCCCGAACTGATCGCGCGCTATTGGGCGGGCAATACCGCAGCGTTCGAGGCGCTGTTCAAGGAAGGCGTGATCGAGGAAATTGACAACATGCGCCGCGTCTTCCTGCCCGGTGGTAAGGCCCCGGCCGAGGGTGCGCTGTTCCGCAACTCTGACCTTGCGCGCACGCTCGACACCATCGCCCGCGAAGGGCGCGACGGCTTTTACAAAGGCCCGCTCGCCCGCGCGATGGACGGATATTTCCGCCGCATCGGCGCGCCGCATCGCCTCGCCGATTTCGCCGCGCACAAAAGCGAATGGATCGACCCCGTCTCGACCAATTATCGAGGGGTTGATGTGTGGGAATTGCCGCCCAACGGTCAGGGCGTCGCCGCATTGCAAATGCTGAATATCCTCGAAGGCTTTGACCTCAAGGCCATGGGACGCGGCTCGGCCGATTTCTGGCATATCTTTGTCGAGGCGAAAAAGGCGGCCTATGCCGACCGCGCGCGCTTCTATGCCGACCCCGCCTTCGCCAAAATTCCCCTCGCCGAGCTTTTGAGCAAGGACCGCGCCGCGCGCCAACGCGCGACCATCGCGATGGACAAAGCGGCGCAAACCGATCTTCCCGGCCTGCCCATCGACAGCGTGGCGAAAGACACCATCTATATGACCGTCGCCGACAAGGATGGCATGATGGTCAGCCTGATCCAGTCCAACTACCGTGGCATGGGTTCGGGCCTCATCCCCGACGATGGCAAGGGCGGCACGCTGGGTTTCATGTTCCAGGATCGCGGCGCGCAATTCAGCCTTGACCCCAAACATGCCAACAGTTGGCAACCCGGCAAGCGCCCCTTCCACACCATCATCCCCGCCTTCATTACCAAAGATGGCAAGCCGCTCATGTCCTTCGGCCTGATGGGCGGCGGCATGCAGCCGCAGGGCCATGCCCAGATCGTCGTCAACATGGTCGATTTCGGCATGACCGTGCAGGCCGCAGGCGACGCCGCGCGCTTCCACCACGACGGCTCGACCGACCCGCAGGGCGGCGCGCCGATGACGACCGGCGGGGTGCTGGAACTCGAAAGCGGCGTGCCGACCACCATCGCCGACGACCTCAAACGGCGCGGTCATAATGTGAAATACAGCGTCGGTCCCTATGGCGGCTATCAGGCCATCTGGCGCGATCCGGTGACCGGCGTTTACTGGGGCGCGAGCGAATTTCGTAAGGACGGGCAGGCGGCGGGGTATTAGGGTGCGAGAACAATTCCTCCCGTGCTGATCGGCGTCGGCTTTTTCCTTGATAGCGGAATGAGCGGCCTTTCAGGTTACGACCCTATTGTGGACGATTGGCCATTCGTTAAACTGGGCCGATGGGAGAGCACTCAAAGATTGTGGCTGAGGGAATGAAACGCGTTTGCAGCGCGATTACCCAGATTGTGCACCCAATTGGCTTCACTCGAGGTAACGGTCGCAAATGGGAGCGAGATCTCGACGGTTTTAAGGAAACCTTATGGCTGTCCCGGAGCGGTGCTACCTATGGCGCGCCGTACTCACCAAGCATCAACCTCTTGATAGACCTCGTTTCAGTTCGAGCAAGCGACGGAAAACGAGCTGATCTCGGTCGCCATGCTACTAAACTAATACGAAGGAATACCGGCTACTGCTATCACCATCGCTTCAATGCAGAGACCAATAGCACTTACGATCGGTGCATTGAAGAGTTGGGCCTATTCATCGTAGAGGTCGCGGAACCTTGGTTCGAGCAACAGCGCATCGCATTAGAATAATGCGATGCAGACCTTCCGCTATCCACCCCAGTTCTCGCCATAAGCATTAGACGCCGAGACGCTGCATAGCTGCCGTTCGTTTGGCGTGACTTGCAGCGTTGCTTGCTAAACCCGCCGGATCAGCAAATTCCTGATCTCGCTCATATCCTCCATGGCGAAGCGCACGCCTTCGCGGCCCAGCCCGCTGTCCTTCACCCCGCCATAGGGCATATTGTCGACGCGGAAGCTCGATACGTCGTTGACGCACACGCCGCCGACGTCGAGATGATCCCACGCCTCCAGCACCTTGTGCAAATCGCGCGTGAACAGCCCGGCCTGCAGCCCGAACTTGCTGTCATTGACCTCGGCCAGCGCGGCGTCCCAGTCGGTGAAGCTCGACAAGATGGCGAGTGGCCCGAACGCCTCTTCGCGATACGCATCGGCGCTGCGGTCGACATTTTCCAGCAGCGTCGCCTCGAGCATATTGCCGTTGCATCCGCCGCCGCACAGCAGCTTCGCCCCGCCCGCGACCGCAGCATCGATCCACCCTTTCAGCCGCGCGGCTTCCTTCGCCGAAATCATCGGGCCGATGAAGGTCTTGCGGTCCTTGGGGTCGCCCGCGATCAGCGTCTTGGCGCGCGCGACCAGCATGTCGCGGAACTGGTCATAGATGCTGGCGTGGATGATGATCCGCTGCACCCCGATGCACGACTGGCCCGACTGGTAGAATGCGCCAAAGATGATGCGCTCGAGCGCATGGTCGAGATCGGCGTCATGATCGACCACCACCGCGGCATTGCCGCCAAGCTCGAGCACGACCTTTTTCTTCCCCGCCTTGGCCTTCAAATCCCAGCCGACGCCGGGCGATCCAGTGAAACTCAGCAGCTTCAGCCGGTCATCGGTCGTGAACAAATCCGCCCCGTCGCGGCTCGCGGGCAGGATGCTGAATGCGCCCTCGGGCAGGTCGGTTTCGGCCAGGACCTCGCCCATGATGATCGCGCCCAGCGGGGTCAGCGACGCGGGCTTCATCACGAACGAACAACCTACCGCAATCGCCGGCGCAATCTTGTGCGCGGCCAGGTTCAGCGGGAAATTGAATGGCGAAATAAAACTGCACGGCCCAATCGGCACGCGCTTCCACATCCCCAGATAGCCCTTCGCGCGCGGGGATATGTCGAGCGGCTGCACCTCGCCATAATTGCGCGTCGCTTCCTCGGCGGCAATGCGGAATGTGTCGATCAACCGCGTCACCTCGCCCTCGGCATCGGCAATCGGCTTCCCCGCCTCGACGCACAGCGCATAGGCGAGTTCGTCAAACCGCTCGCGAAACCGCATCACACAATGGTCGAGCACCGCTTGGCGCTCATAACTCGCCATCCGCGCCATCGGCTCGGCCGCTTGGCAAGCGCCGGCAATGGCTGCGTCAATGACATCGGGGGTCGCCAGCGCCGTGTGAAACGCCACCTCGCCAGTGAACTTGTCGGTTACGGCAAGGTCGGTATTCGGCTGCGCGGCCTTGTTGTTGAGATAGAGGGGGTAGGTGGATTTGAGTTTCATCATGTCCTCATCGTAGTCCGGCGCAGGCCGGACCTTTGGCGGCATACGCATAACGCGATTTGTGCGGCCAAAGCTCCGGCCTGCGCCGGAGCACGATTGCTACATCTCCTTCGATATCCGCTTGATGTCGGTGTTCAAAATCTGGTCATTCTCGCTATAATCGACCGGGCAGTCGATCAGATGCACCCCCGGCGTGTCGCGGCAATGCGCGAGCAGTTCCTGCAAATGCGCCGACGATTCCACGCGGTGCCCATGCGCGCCATAGCTTTCGGCATATTTGACGAAATCGGGGTTGCCATAGGTCAGCCCGAAATCGGTGAACCCCATATTCGCTTGTTTCCAGCGGATCATGCCATAGGCATCGTCGCGCAGGATCAGCACGGTCAGATTCAGCCCCAGCCGCACCGCCGTCTCCATCTCCTGGCTGTTCATCATGAACCCGCCGTCGCCGCAAATCGCCATCACCTTGCGGTCGGGGTACAGCATCGATGACATCATCGCGCTCGGCAGCCCCGCGCCCATGGTGGCGAGCGCATTGTCGAGCAGCACGGTGTTGGGGCGATAGGCGGTGTATCCCCGCGCAAACCAGATTTTATACACGCCATTGTCGAGGCAGATGATGCCATCGTCGGGCATGGCATCGCGGATCGATTGCACCAGATGCGGCGGGAAAATCGGGAAACGCGCATCGGCGGCGAGCGGCGCGGTATGCTCGACCTCGCCTTGGCGGAAGCGCAGCAGGTCGCCGCATTTCCAATTGCCGCTCGGGACAATATCTTCCTTCATCTGCCAGATGGCGTTGGCGATGTCGCCGATCACCTCGATGTGCGGGAAATAGACGGGGTCGACCTCGGCGGTCTTGGTCGACACGTGAATGACGGTGGGCCCGCCCTCGCGCATGAAGAAGGGTGGTTTTTCAATCACATCATGCCCGATGTTGACGATGCAATCCGACGCCTCGACCGCGCGGTGGACAAAATCGCCTGCGCTCAGCGCCGCGCAGCCCAGGAATTTCGGATGCCGCTCGTCGATCACGCCTTTGCCCAACTGCGTGGTGAGGAACGGGATGCCGGTTTTCTCGATGAATTGCAGCAGCATCCGGCTGGTCATGGTGCGGTTTGCGCCCGCGCCGATGACCAGCACCGGATTGCGGGCATTTTCCAGCGCGGTCACCGCTTCACGGATTGATTTGGCATCGGCATTGGGGCGGCGCGATTTGCTGCGGTGAAGCGGAACGCTGTCGGTATGTTCGTCGGCAATATCCTCGGGCAGCTCGATGTGCACCGCGCCGGGCTTTTCCTCCTCGGCCAGCCGATACGCCTCGCGCACGCGGCTCGGGATATTGTCCGACGATTGCATCTGGTGGGTATATTTGGTGATCGGCGCCATCATCGACACGACGTCGAGGATCTGGAACCGGCCCTGTTTCGATTTCTTGATCGGCTTTTGCCCGGTGATCATGAACATCGGCATCCCGCCGAGCGTGGCATAAGCGGCGGCGGTGACAAAATTGGTCGCCCCCGGCCCCAGCGTCGCGATGCACACGCCGGTCTTGCCGGTGTGGCGGCCATAGGTTGCGGCCATGAACCCCGCACCCTGCTCGTGCCGCGTCAGGATCAGTTTGATCTTTTTGGATCGCGACAGCGAATCGAGGAAATCCAGATTTTCCTCACCCGGCACGCCGAAAATATATTCGCAGCCTTCTGCCTCCAGGCATTGGATGAACAAGTCGGATGCTTTGGTCTTGCCGCCGGTTTCGGACATATCGTCTTGGCCCCCATGGAATCGCACGCCCGGGATGGGCGGCGAGCAATATTTTCGCTGGCGACCGCAGCAATCGCATCTGGCCGGTGTCGTCGCGCGAGTCCCTGTACCTGATGGGCGAGGAATGTAACGAGGGGTTGAAGGCTTGTCACCAACCCAAGTCATCCCCGCGAACGCGGGGACCCAGGGCGAACAGAGCCAATGCCCGCCCTGGGTTCCTGCTTTCGCGGGAATGACAGAAATGGGAATCGTGCGGCGTCAGTTCCGCATCGCAACCTGTTGGTCGTCAACGTCAACCGCCTTGCTGACCAGTATATTCACCGACACGCGGCGGTTTTGCGCGCGGCCGGCTTCGGTTTCATTGTCGGCCAGCGGGTCCGATTCGGCCATGCCGGTCGGCGTCAGCACGCGGTACGGGGCCCAGCGGCACGCCTGCTGCAAATAATTGGTGACGCGGGCGGCGCGCTTTTCACTCAGCTCCTGGTTATAATCCTCATCGCCGACACTGTCGGTATAACCAACCACCAGCATCAATGAATTGTCGGTCGCACCCGCTTCGGTCGCGGTTGCGCACAGCTCGGACTTGGCCTGTTCGGACAGGACATGTTTGCCGGTGTCGAAATACACATTCGTGGTGCGTTTGATGTTATATTTGTCGATGTCGCCGACGCGGCTGCGCAGCGCCTCGGTCGCGGCCTCGTTCCTGGCAAAGCGTTGGTCGGTGCCGTTGTGGATCATCGTTGCGGTCTTGAAATCACCGTTGCGGAAACTGATCTGGCTGGCGATCAGGCCGCTTTCGGCCGATTGCAGCGTCTTGACCGTCACCGGCAGGCCGTTGAGCAACGCCTCGGCGCCGCGCTTGCTCTTGCCGCTGAACAGACCGCCGCCGGCGCGGATGCGCGTGGCGTCGGTCACGGTCACGACCGTGCTGGTGCCGTCGGCGGTGGTGATTTTCAGCCGGTCGTCGCTTCGCGCCGAAATAATCCCTTTGATTTCCGGGCCCTTCGGCATCGCGACACCGGTGACGACGATATTGGCATCGCTATTTTCCTGCGCGGAAAGCGCGACAGGCGCGGTTGCCGCGATCATGGCAAACAGCGATGCGACCCCCATTTTCGTTGAACTACGCACTGCTTATTCTCCTCCATACTGCCCCAATAAGGGACAAATAATGGCATCAACCCCTGCGCCGTGCCAACGGTTGCAGCGCAGACCCCGCCAAGCGGGCCATAAGAGCCATTTGCGCGGCGAACCGTGCATCTCCACGCCATCAGGCGTTAAGATTCGGTTTTCGGCGGATTGGCGCAGCGCCCTCAATCGATGTCGAACAATCCCGCCAATTGCTCGACCATCGTCCCGCCCAGCTGCTCGGCGTCCATGATCGTCACGGCGCGGCTGTAATAGCGCGTTACGTCATGGCCGATGCCGATGGCGCACAGCTCGACCGGCGAGCGCTTCTCGATCCACTCGATCACCTGGCGCAGATGCTGGTCCAGATAAGCACCGTGATTGACCGAAAGCGTTGAGTCATCCACCGGCGCGCCGTCCGAAATCACCATCAATATGCGCCGATCCTCGGACCGCGCGAGCAGCCGGGCATGCGCCCACATCAGCGCCTCGCCGTCGATATTCTCTTTCAGCAGCCCCTCGCGCATCATCAGCCCGAGCGACTTGCGCGCGCGGCGATAGGGCTCGTCGGCGGGTTTGTAGATGATGTGGCGCAGGTCGTTGAGGCGGCCGGGGTGTGCGGGGCGTCCGGCGGCGAGCCAATCCTCGCGGCTCTGCCCGCCCTTCCAGGTGCGCGTGGTGAACCCCAAAATCTCGGTCTTGACGCCGCAGCGCTCCAGCGTCCGCGCCATGATGTCGGCTGAAATCGCCGCAATGCTGATCGGCCGCCCGCGCATCGACCCGCTATTATCGATGAGTAGCGTCACCACCGTGTCGCGGAAATCGGTGTCGCGCTCGACCTTGTACGACAGCGACTGGCCCGGCGCGACGATGATGCGCGCCAGCCGCGCGGCATCGAGCAACCCCTCTTCCTGGTCGAAATCCCACGCGCGGTTCTGCTGCGCCATCA
>JACEST010000074.1 GCA_013911715.1 Sphingopyxis sp.
CACCTCGAAATTGGCGGCCATAAACACTTTGTCGCCCGCCTCATTGCACTGCGGCGTCAGCTTGGTGATGGCGGCGACGACATCGACCGCGCTGGCATCGCGGCTGGTCGCCGGATCAAACAGGGTCACATCCCCGGTGTGCAGCGGAATGGCCAGCGCTGGGCACAGGCTGCGCGTCTGCGTAATGCCAACCCCCGATGTCAGGTCAATTTCATTGTCTTTGGCGCAAGCCGACAGGACGAGCGCGCCCGCGGTTGCGGCCAACAGGGCGGCGCGGCGGCCAGGCACAAGCAATAGGGTCACGAACAAAATTTCCTTTGTGGGGCAGCAACAGGCCACCATGCGCGCCGCTTCTTATCGGTGCGATGAACGGGGCGCAATCTTTCCGCGCCGCTTTTTGCTGTGGTTGACCTTTGCGTGCTTGCTGATGCTCGGCTAAGGGCAGCGGCATGACCGTCGTTTCCGAACCCATCCACCTCCTGCTCGCCGCGCCGCGCGGCTTTTGTGCCGGCGTCGACCGCGCCATTCGCATCGTCGAGCTGTCGCTCGAACGCTTTGGCCCGCCAGTCTATGTCCGCCACGAAATCGTCCACAACAAATTTGTCGTCGATTCATTGAAGGCGCAGGGGGCCATTTTCGTCGAAACGCTCGACGACGTACCCGACGGAGTGCCCGTCGTGTTCAGCGCGCATGGCGTGCCAAAGGCGGTCCCGGCCAAGGCCGAGGCACGCGGCATGACCTATTTTGACGCGACCTGCCCGCTGGTTTCGAAAGTGCATCGCCAGGCCGAACGCAATCATGAGGCTGGGCGGCATATCATCTTTATCGGCCACGCCGGGCACCCCGAGGTTATCGGCACCTTTGGCCAATTGCCCGATGGCGCCATGACATTGGTAGAAACGGTTGAAGACGTCGCCCGACTGACACCGGCAGACCCGGAAAATCTGTCCTTTTTGACCCAGACAACTTTGTCGGTCGACGACACTGCCGCGATTGTCGAGGCGCTGCAGGCGCGTTTTCCAGGCATTGTTGCGCCGAAGGGCGAAGATATTTGCTACGCCACGTCGAATCGGCAAGCAGCGGTCAAGGCGATTGCCGAACGTTGCGACCTGATGCTGGTAATTGGTGCGCCCAACAGTTCGAACAGCCTGCGCCTCGTCGAAGTCGCCGAGCGCGCTGGGACACCGTCGCGGCTCGTGCAGCGCGGCAGCGATGTCGAACCGGCGTGGCTGGCCGACATAAGAACGCTCGGTGTCACTGCTGGGGCCAGCGCGCCCGAACTGCTGGTGCGCGAAGTCATCGCCGCCGTCGCCGCAGTGCGCCCGGTGCACGAAGAGCAGGTAACGACCGCCGAAGAAGACATGATCTTCAAGCTGCCGCGCGGGCTGGAAGCCACCGCAGCCTGATGGCCGTCTATACGCAAGTTTCCGCCGAGCAGCTGACCGCGCTGCTAGCGCGCTACGACCTTGGCGCGCTGGTTTCGGCCAAGGGCATTGCCGAAGGGGTCGAAAACAGCAATTACATGGTCGATACGGTCCAATGCCGGTTGTTCCTGACGCTTTACGAAAAGCGTGTCGAGGTCGGCGACCTGCCCTTTTTCTTTGCATTGCTCGATCATCTGGCCGCGCGCGATGTGCCGGTACCACGCACTTACCGCGACCGCGATGGCCGACAATTGCAGGACGTCGCCGGGCGTCCGGCGTGCCTTATTGAATTTTTACCCGGAGTATCGGTGTCGGCGCCCACCCCTGCGCAGGCGCGCAATGTCGGCATCGCGCTGGGCCAGATGCACGCTGCGCTCGCGGATTTCGCGCTGGAACGGCCCAATGCGCTCGGGCTCGCAGGCTGGCATAATCTGGCGGCGAAATGCGGCACCGCCGGACTGGACGCGATCCAGCCGGGGCTGGCCCAGCGCATCGGCGACGAACTGGCCTGGCTCGACCAGCATTGGCCCGCCACCCTGCCGCGCTCGATAGTGCATGGCGATCTGTTCCCTGACAATGTGCTGCTGCGCGGCGACAGTGTCAGCGGCCTCATCGATTTTTACTTTGCTGCGACCGAGGTGCGCGCCTGGGATCTGGCCGTCACTCATGCGGCGTGGAGCTTTTCCAGCGACGGCGGCCACTATCATGCCGCCATCGGCGATGCGCTGATCGCGGGCTATGATGCGGCGTTTGGACGCAGCGATGCCGAAATGGCGGCCTTCACCGCGTTGGCACGCGGGGCGTGCCTCCGCTTCCTGCTCACGCGCGCTTTCGACTGGGTCAACACCCCGCCGGGCGCGCTCGTCATGCGCAAGGACCCGCTCGCCTTCCTGCGGCGACTTGACCATTTTGCTGCCGGGGCATGACGCAGCGCGGTGAAAAGCGAGCGGTGGTGATCGCCACCGATGGCGCGTGCAAGGGCAATCCGGGGCCCGGCGGCTGGGGAGCGGTGCTGCGCTGGGGCGATGTGGTGCGCACTTTGGCGGGGCATGAAGCCGACACCACGAACAACCGGATGGAGTTGATGGCGGCGATCGAGGCGCTCGCTGCGCTCAAACGGCCCTGCGCCATCACCCTGTCGACCGACAGCGTCTATGTCCGCGACGGCATCACCAAATGGATCCACGGCTGGCAGCGCAATGGCTGGAAAACCGCCGCCAAAAAGCCGGTCGCCAACGCCGATTTATGGCAGCGCCTGGCAAGCGAGGCCGCGCGCCACACCATCGACTGGCGCTGGGTCAAAGGCCATTCGGGCGTGCCCGACAATGAATGGGCGGATCAATTGGCCAGTGACGCTGCGCTCGGCAAGCTGCCCGCCGCCGATTGACGGCGACGGGCCGCACGCGATCATTCGGCCTCGCGGGTTTCCGCTTCAGGGCCGTTTTTCTTGATCGATTCGATGGCATTTTTGGCCGAAGCCTTGCTCGCATAGCCCTCGGTCCAGAACATCGTTTCGCTGTTATATTTGAAATAGGCGACATATTCGCCCTTCTTGTTCTGCTTGATCTCGAAATAATGTGCCATCTTGCCTCTCCTGCGGCGGGAAACCGGTCGCAGACTGACATCGCAGTAGCGACTGGTAAAGGCTTAAAATTCAGCCAAATCTTGCCGGGCTGAAAACATTGGCATCGATTGCGATATAGTCCGGATCAATAGGCGCGCCAAGCGCTGCGGCGCACAGTGCCGCGATGGCTGGCGCGGTCTGGATGCCAAATCCGCCCTGCCCCGCGCACCAGATGAACTGGTCGTTGGCTGGATCTGTGCCAAACACCGGCAAGCGGTCGGGTGCAAAACTGCGCAGCCCTGCCCATTTGCGCTCCACCGCTGCAATCGGCCAATCGACGACATGTTCGAACCGGTCGATGGCGATGGCGACGTCCAGCTCTTCGGGTGCGACGTCGCCCGCCGGCACGGGGGTCTCGTCGTGCGGGCTCAGCCAGACGCGCCCCTCGCCCTCGCCCTTGAAATAAAACTCACCGCCGACATGAATGGTCAGCGGCAAATGCGCCGGCGTAGCGATGCCCAGGCGCAGCTGGACGATCGTGCGCTGATAGGGCTGGATGCCGATGGGCCGCATCCCGCTGCCCTCGGCAATGGCATCGGCCCATCCGCCGCCCGCATTGACCAGCGTGTGGACGCGCAGCGGCCCTGCCGTGGTTTCGACATCCCAGCCACCGCCGCGCCAGACTGCGCGCTCAAAGGAATTGCGCAAATGCAGGTCGGCGCCGCGCCGTTTGGCCTTGCGCAAATATGCCGCATGCAGGCCCGCAACGTCGATATCGCCGCATTCGGGCTCGATTGCGCCGTGCACCCATGCCGACCGCAGGCCAGGCACATGCGCGGCGATGCCTTGATGGTCGAGCGCGCGGACATCGACGCCCTGCGCCGAAAAGGTCGCTACAAAATTGTCCACCGCCGCCTTTTCATCAGCCCGACCGATGGTCAGGGCGGCGCGCGGACTGAGAAAACTGGTTTCGTTGAATGCGGGATCAGGATGCGCGATGACGGGCTTGCCCGCTATTGTCAGCGGCTGGACCAGAGGTCCGCCATAGGTTTCATGCCACAGCGCCGCCGAGCGCCCGGTCGAATGGCGCGCCGGGTTATCCTCGGCCTCAATGATTCGCACATCGCGGTGACCGGCCAGTTCGGCGGCCAGGCTGGCCCCCGCGATACCGGCACCGACCACCAAAACATCGCAATCGAATCCTGTTTTCGCATTCATGACCCGGCGGGCTATGCCGATTGTGGCGAAGGACGGCAACCACGCAAGAGCGCGCCAGAAAATCGGCCCGGCCCAACATGGTTACCATTTGGTAAGCCATGTTCGTTAGGCCCATGGCCATGACGTTTACCACTTTTCCCCTGATGCTGGTCGCGGCGCTCGCGCTGATGATGCTGGCGGCGGCAATCAGCGATTTGCGCAGCCGGACCATCGGCAACGGTCTCAACGCGGCGATGGCCGTGCTGGCTATCCCCTATTGGTTCGCCATTGGACTGTCGCCGTGGCCCGAAATGGCCCTGCAATTCGGCTATGCCCTGCTGGTATTTGCTGTTTTCGTAGGTCTTTTCATGGTCGGCGGGATGGGCGGCGGCGACGTCAAAATGATTGGCGCGGTCGCGCTGTGGGTCCCGCCATCGCTGTTGCTGCCGATGCTGATGGTGATGGCCATCGGCGGCGGTGTGCTGAGCGCTGCGATGCTCGTCCACAAATATTGGACCAAGAAGGCCGCACCACCAGAGGTTCCTTACGGCGTCGCAATCGCCGCCGCAGGCCTTTGGATGCTTCACCAACAATATCTTAACCAGTTTACGTTTAATCCGTCCGCATGAGGGCAAATGCCATCATCCCATAGGGTTGGTGCAGGAGGCGAAAGATCGTCATGGATACGCGAAAGATAATGTTGATCGTCGGGGCTTTGATTGTCGCAATTGGTGCGGCATTCGGCGTCAACCAGATGATGCGCGGGGCGTCGGCTCCGCCAGTCCAGGCTGCGGCCGCACCAAAGCCGACAGGACCATCGATTCTGGTCGCCACCCGGCAACTGCCCGTGGGCACGATCATCGGCCCCGACGCCTTTCGCTTTCAGGCCTGGCCCGAAGAGCTGGTCGAGACCAATTATTTCGTCAAGGAAAAGACCGACGTGAACACGCTGGTCGGCACCGTTGTGCGCCATGCAGTCACGGCTGGCCAGCCGGTCACCCAGGGGTCACTGGTCCATCCCGACGACCGTGGTTTCCTCGCTGCGGCACTTGGTGCAGGCATGCGCGCCGTCACGGTTCGCGTATCCGCCGAACAGGGCGTCGCCGGCTTTGTCTTCCCTGGCGACCGCGTCGACCTGATCTTGACGCAGGAAATTCGCGTCAAGGAAGGTTCATCCTATCCCGACGAACAGCTCCATACCGCCGAAACGATCGTTCAGAACATCCGCGTGCTGGCCACCGACCAACGGTTCGAAGCCGAGGATGACGAGGGCAAGACGCCCGTCCGCACCTTTGGCACCGTGACGCTTGAAGCCACGCCCGACATTGCACAGAAAATTGCAGTGGCGCAGGGCATGGGCAAGCTGTCGCTGTCGCTGCGTCCGATTTCCGAAAGCGCTGGCGGCCTGGATGCAGCGATTGCATCGGGTGCCATTAATGTTCCCACCAGCGGCAAGGCCGGTGACGAGCGCCGCATGATCGCGGCTGCCAGCAGCCGCCCCGTGTCGAGCAAGGCCAATTCGGTCAGCGGCGGCGACGTGTCGCGCTATTGGATCCCGGTGTCGGGCCGCCCGCGCGCCAGCGCTGCACCCAGCGGCGGCCGTCGTACCGAATTTTCGGGGAATCCTTATCCCTCAGGCATTCCCGGTGTCGGCTCCGCTGGTGCCGCTGCCCCCCGCGGCCCCACCGTTCGCGTCGTGCGAGGTGACCAGGTCAAAGAAGAGATGGTTGGAGGCTATTAAGATGAACGCGAAGAAGCAAAGCGCGATGACCAGCGTCGCCCGCACCACAGCAATTGCGCTGATGGCCGGATCGCTGGTTGCGGCCCCAGCCGCCCCGCTGTTCGCCCAGGCGACGCAGAATGCCTCCTCCAGCATCGACCTTTCGGTTGGTCGTGGACGGCTGGTTACCCTGCCCGCCGCAATGACCGACGTCTTTGTCGCCAATGACAAGGTCGCCGACGTTCAGATCCGCTCACAGCGCCAGCTGTATATTTTTGGCAAAGAACCTGGCGAAACCAGCATCTATGCCACCGATGCATCGGGCCGCGTGGTTTTCTCCACCGTCGCCCGCGTTGGCAACAATATCGAGACCATCGACCAGATGCTCTCGCTGGCGATGCCCGATGCCAGCATCAGCGCGAACACGATGAACGGCTTTGTCCTGTTGACCGGAACCGTCCAGTCGCCCGACGACGCGGCCGAAGCGCAATTGCTGGTTGAAGCCTTTGTCGGCGAAAAGACCAAGGTGCTCTCGCGCCTGCGCACCGCAACGCCGCTGCAGGTCAATCTGCAAGTCCGCGTGGCCGAAGTGAACCGCACGCTGGTGAAGGAGATCAGCGGCAACCTGTTGTCGCGCGACCGCGATGGCGGTTTGGGCAACGGCTTTCTGGGCCAGGCCAGCCGCGGCCGCAACATCGGCCAGATCACCTTTCCGGGTGACGCAGGCGCTCCCGCTGGCCAGACCGGTACCACTTATACGTTCCAGGTGCCCGACGGGATCAACACCATTGGCGCCGCCGGTCGCCTGTTCGGCATCGACGTGATGGCTGCATTGGACCTTGGCGAACGCTCGGGCATGGTAGCAACGCTGGCACAGCCCAACCTGACCGCCATTTCAGGCGAAACCGCCGATTTTCTGGCGGGCGGTGAATTTCCGGTGCCGGTCCCCGGCCAGGACGGCCAGGTGACAATCGAATATCGCAAATTCGGTGTCAGTCTTGCCTATACGCCCACCGTGTTGTCGAACGGCCGGATCAGCTTGCGCGTCCGTCCCGAAGTGTCCGAATTGTCGTCAGAAGGTGCGATCACGCTGCAGGGGTTCCAGATCCCAAGCCTCACCATCCGCCGCGCGGAAACAACCGTCGAACTGGGTTCGGGCGAAAGCTTCATGATCGGCGGCTTGATGAGCAACCGGGCGGTCAGCGCGATCGACAAGGTGCCCGGCGTTGGCGACATTCCGGTACTCGGCACATTGTTCAAGTCCGACAATTTCCGGCGCGGTGAAACCGAGCTGGTGATTGTGGTCACGCCCTATTTGGTCAAGCCGGTGTCGGCCAACGAAATTGCGCTGCCGACCGACTCTTTCCAAAACACCAGCGACCTTTCGCGGATCCTGCTCGGCAAGACCAACGGTGGCGGCACTGGCGGGGAACGGCCCATGCCGAAAAGCGAACCCGGCACCCCCGACGCCGATCGCCCGCGGCCCACGGGCGCCGAACCCGCCCCGGGCTTCAGCATCAAATGACCAGCGTTATCAGGAGTAGTCCGATGAAAAAAATGCAAAATCTGGCAATGCTGGGCCTGGTGGCAACGCTTGCCGCGTGCGGCGGCAACAGCCAAAGCAATCGCAGCCTTGATTCGGTGCATCAGCCAATCGTCAGCAGCGCGACCTTCAGCTTTGATGTCGCGACCGTTGGCGGCGAGCTCCCGCCGAGCGAGCAAGGCAAACTGAACGGCTGGTTCGACGCAATGGGCGTGCGCTATGGCGACCGCATCGCAGTCGAGGATCCCTCGCTTTATGGCAAGGGCGCGGCCACGGCGCAAATTCGTGCAATGGTTGAAACCCGCGGCTTGCTGTTGAACGAAGCGGTCCCGGTCACGGTCGGTGCGGTGCCCGCAGGCAATTTGCGCGTAACCATCACCCGCGCCTCGGCCCGCGTGCCGGGTTGCCCGGACTGGGCAACGACAAGCACGAGCACCGACAAGAACGAAACCTCGTCCAACTATGGTTGCGCCACGAACAGCAATCTGGCCGCGATGGTCGCCGATCCCAACGACTTGATCAAGGGTTCGGGCAACGACCGGAGCGATCCCGCAGCAGCAACGAAGCCGATCCGCGTGTTCCGCGAAAGCGAACCCACGGGCAAGTCCGGCCTGAAGCAAAACGCAACCAGCGGCGAGGGAGGAAAGTAAGTGAGCGCATCTTTCAAATCCGGAACGCGTGATCCGTTCAACGCCTTCGTCTGCGACGATGACACGCTCGAACTCGTCCGTTCGGTTGCTGGCGACCTTGGCTGGCCCACCGACAAGTGCAACAAGGGTGGACTTCGTAACGGCGTCCAGACGCTTTCGGTGTCGGCAAGCCCGAACATCTTGTTCGTCGACATGTCCGAAAGCGGCGACCCGATCAACGACATCAACGCGCTCGCCGAAGTTTGCGAGCCTGGCACGGTGGTGATCGCCGCCGGGCAGGTCAATGACGTGCGCCTATACCGTGACTTGCTGTCGAGCGGGATCCAGGATTATCTGCTGAAACCCCTCTCGGTGGATCAGCTGCGCGACAGTTTTGCGCAGGCGCAAGCCTTGCTCTCAGCCCCCAAGCATGTGGATGGTGCCGGCGACCGGCCGCATCATTTGATGGGTGTGGTCGGGGTGCGTGGCGGCGTCGGGGCTTCGTTGATTTCGACCTCGCTGGCCTGGGCGTTCAGCGAACAGGCCGAACGCCAGACGGCGCTGCTCGACCTTGACGTCCATTTCGGCACGGGCGCGCTGACGCTCGATCTGGAACCCGGTCGCGGTCTGATCGACGCAATCGACAATCCCAGCCGTATCGACGGCCTGTTCATTGAACGGGCCATGGTGCGCGCGTCGGAAAAACTCAGCCTGTTGTCGGCCGAAGCGCCGATCCATCAGCCAGTGCTGACCGACGGCAGCGCCTTTTTCCAATTGGAAGAAGAGCTGCGCAACGCCTTTGAGATGACGATTGTTGATATTCCGCGTCAGGTGCTGATCCCTTTCCCGCATCTGGTTTCGGAAGCCGGCACGATTGTGCTGGTCACCGATGTCACGCTCGCCTCCGCGCGCGACACCATTCGCATGCTGTCGTGGTTCAAGCAGAATGTGCCGGGGGCCAAAGTCATTCTGGTCGCCAACAAATTCCAAAGCTCGGTAGGCGAACTGTCGCGCAAGGAATTTGAATCGTCGGTCGAGCGCGAAATTGACGTCGTCATTCCGTTCGATCCGAAATTGGTCAGCCAGGCCGCCAAGCTGGGCAAGCCTTATGCCGAATTGTGCAAGAGCACCAAGGCCGGTCAGGTCTGGAACCAGCTGATGCGGCAGATTTTGGCGAACGCCGATGCCGATCCCGAAGAAATCGCGGTCAAAGTGGCAGCGAAGGACAAGGGTGGCTCGCTGCTCGGCAAAATTGGTGGCCTCAGCGGCATGTTGTCCAAAAAGGGCGCGAAATAAGGGTGCAGGGGATCGGGCCATGGCTCGCCCCCGCCCCAATCTCTTGCAGGCGGAACGCATAACATCATGAACATGCCCGTCATCATAACAATCATCGCCTCCTTTGTGGGCCTGATGTTGCTTGGTCTTGCCTTGATCGGCCCATCGGCGGGCAAGGCGAAAACGCGCCGCCTGTCAGCGGTAAAGGACCGGCACGCAGCGTCGACCGAAGCCGTTGTTGCTGCGCAGATGCGCAAAACCATTGCTCAGGTCGGCGCCGGCGGTGCCAACTCGCTCGCGTCGTTCATGCCGCGACGCGACCTTATGGAATTGCGGCTCCGCCGGACCGGCAAAAACTGGACGCTTAGCAATTTCATGATGGCGTGCATGGCGGCTTTCGTGGGCGTGGCCGCATTGCTCGTGCTATTGGGCGCGCCGATCTTGTTGACCGGCCTGGTTGCCGCCTTTGCCGCCATCGGTGTGCCGCACTTTTACGT
>JACEST010000075.1 GCA_013911715.1 Sphingopyxis sp.
GGCTGGGCAATGATTTTGTCATTGTCGATGCGCGTCGCAGCCCGGTGGCGATGACACCGGCGCGCGCGCATGCGATTGCCGATCGCCGCCACGGCATCGGCTGCGACCAGCTAATCCTGCTCGAGCCGTCCACCATCGCCGATGTCAAGATGCGCATTTTCAATGCCGATGGCAGCGAGGCCGAAGCGTGCGGCAACGCCACGCGCTGCGTCGCCACCTTGCTCGAGGGGCGGGCGCGCATCGAAACATTGGGCGGCTTGCTTTATGTCAGCGCAGCCGATGGCGGCGCCGAAGTCGCGCTGGCCGAACCGCTGTTCGACTGGGAACATATCCCGCTGGCATTGCCCATGGACACCACCGACATGCCAGTCGGCTGGGGCGAGCTTGAGCGCCCCGCAGCGGTCAATGTCGGCAATCCGCATGTGGTCTTCTTTGTGCCCGACCCCGACGCGGTGGACCTCGCCGCGCTGGGCCCGGCCATCGAGACCGACCCGCTGTTTCCCGCGCGCGTCAACGTCAATGTCGCCAGCGTCACCGGCCCGGCGTCGCTCAAGCTGCGCGTGTGGGAACGCGGCGTTGGCCTGACCCAGGCGTGCGGCACCGGCGCGTGCGCGAGCGCTGTCGCGGCGATCCGCGCAGGGCGGGTTACCAGCCCGGTGGCGGTCGATTTGCCCGGCGGGCGGCTGACCATCGCTTGGGCCGAGGGCGAGCCGATCATGATGACCGGTCCCGCAACGCATGTGTTCACAGGCGAGACCGACTGGAACCGGTTCGGATGATCGGACCCGAGGTGATTAATTTCGGCTGCCGCCTGAACATCGCCGAAGGCGAAGCGGTGCGCCGCGCCGCCGCCGGTATTGGCCCAGCCACCATCATCAACAGCTGCGCGGTGACGCACGCTGCCGAGCGCGAAGCGGCCCGCGCGATCCGCCGCGCTGCGCGCACACATCCCGGCCGTCCCATCTATGTCTCCGGCTGCGCCGCTGAAACAGCGCGCGACCGGCTGGCCGCGATGCCCGAAGTGTCGGCGGTGATCGCCAACAGCGACAAGATGCGGTCCGAAGCCTGGGTGCGTCCCGGCACCAGCATGGGTGCGCCGCTGATGGAGCGCAAGGACGCCTTCGCTCCGGTGGTCAGCGGGCGCGATCACGCCCGCGCCTTTGTCGCCATCCAGACGGGGTGCGACCATCGCTGCACCTTTTGCATCATTCCCTTTGGCCGGGGCAACAGCCGCTCGGCACCCGCAGCGGACGTGGTTGCGGCGATTGAGCAAGCGGTGGAACGCGGGCAGCAAGAGGTGGTGCTGACCGGGGTTGACCTCACCAGCTATGGCCATGATCTGCCCGGCACGCCGACGCTGGGCGCGCTGGTCGAGCGCATCCTGATTGCCGTTCCCGCGCTGCCGCGCCTGCGCCTATCCTCGCTCGATTCGGTCGAGATTGATCCGTTGCTGTTCGAGTTGCTGACCGGTGAAGCGCGGATGATGCCGCACGCCCATCTGTCGTTGCAGGCGGGCGACGACATGATTTTGAAGCGGATGAAGCGGCGGCATGCGCGCGCCGACGCGGTGCGGCTGGTCGAACGGTTGAAGGCCAAGCGCGACATCGCCATCGGCGCGGATATCATCGCGGGCTTCCCGACCGAGGATGCGGCGATGGCCGCGAACACGCTGGCGCTGGTCGATGATTGCCAAATCGCGTTCGGCCATATCTTTCCTTACAGCCCGCGCAGCGGCACGCCCGCCGCGCGCATGCCGCAGGTCGATCCTGCCGTGGCGCGCACGCGGGCCGCAGCGCTGCGCGCGGCCTGCGCGCGGCAGCTGGCGGAAGTGCGGGCGAACATGATCGGAACCCGGCAGACGATGCTGGTCGAGAATGACGGGCTGAACGGCCATGCAGAGAATTTCACGCGGCTAAGGCTTGGCCAACCGGCGACGCCCGGTGCGCTGATCGCGACCCGCGTACTCGACGGATATGGCGCTGCCCGTGCCCTCGAACGGGAAATCGCATGACCAGCAGCTGGACCGAGCGGCTGTTCGGCGGCCTCAAGCGCACGTCCGAACGGCTGGGCGAAAATCTGGTCGGGCTGGCGGGCAAGGCGTCGCTCGACGATGATGACCTCGACCGGATCGAAGAGGCGCTGATCACCGCCGATCTGGGCCCCGCCATGGCCGCGCGCATCCGCGAGCGCCTTGCCGCCGGGCGCTTCGACAAGCCGTTCGATGATGCGAGCCTGCGCGCGATCCTGGCGGAGGAAATCGCCGCCGTGCTCGCCCCCGTTGCGCAGCCGCTCGAAATCGATGCCTTCCCGCGCCCGCAGGTCATTCTCGTCATCGGGGTCAACGGGTCGGGCAAGACCACCACCATCGCCAAGCTCGCCCATATGTTCCAGGAACTGGATTATGGCGTGATGCTGGTCGCAGGCGACACGTTTCGCGCCGCTGCCATCGGCCAGCTCAAAGTGTGGGCCGAACGGCTGGGCGTGCCCATCGTCAGCGGGCCTGAGGGCGGCGATGCTGCGGGCATTGTGTTCGACGCGGTCAAGCGTGCGACGGCGGAAGGGATCGATGTGCTGATCGTCGACACCGCCGGGCGGCTGCAGAACAAGCGCGAGTTGATGGACGAGCTCGCCAAGATCCGCCGCGTGCTGGGCCGCCTGAACCCTGCGGCGCCGCACGATGTCGTGCTGGTGCTCGACGCGACGACGGGGCAGAATGCGCTCAGCCAGATTGACGTGTTCCGGGAAGTGGCGGGCGTCACCGGCCTGATCATGACCAAGCTCGACGGCACCGCGCGCGGCGGGGTGCTGGTTGCGGCGGCCGAACGCCACGGGTTGCCGATACACGCCATTGGCATCGGCGAGAAAATGGATGATTTGCGTGCCTTCAAGGCGGCTGAGCTGGCCAATGCGATTGCCGGAAATCTCAGGTAGTTTTTAACCCCGTCCGTCCTGAGCTTGTCGAAGGACCGTTCTTCCTTTGCTTCGTTCAAAGAAAAGTACGGCCCTTCGACAAGCTCAGGGCAGGCGGGTAAGAGGATAGACATGGCTCACGAAACACCGATTGTCGAAACTTCTCACGCCGCACCCAAAAAGGGCGGCTTGCTGCCCTTCCTGATCGATTTCGGTCCGCTGCTCATCTTTTTCGCGGTTTTCAAGCTGTCGCAGGACGGCGACGGGGCCTTTGCCGCCACGGCAGCGGCCATTCGCGGGACGCTCGCCTTCATGGCCGCGATCACCGTGGCGCTGATTGTGTCCAAATGGAAGCTGGGCAAAATATCGCCCATGCTGTGGATGTCGGCGGTGCTGGTGATCGGCTTTGGCGCGCTGACCATTTATTTTCACGATGAAAAATTCATCCAGATCAAGCCGACGATCATTTATGCGGGCTTTGCCGCCATCTTGCTCGGCGGTTGGTGGCGCGGGCGGCCGATGCTCAAATATCTGCTCGAGGCGGCCTATGACGGGCTTGACGAAGCCGGGTGGATGAAATTGTCGCGCAATTGGGGGCTGTTCTTCGCGAGCCTCGCGCTCGCCAACGAGGCGATGCGCGCATTGATGGATTTCGACCTGTGGCTGACGGTCAAAGTGTGGGGCATCACCGCCATCACCTTTATTTTTGCGCTGTCACAACTGCCGCTGATGCTGCGCCATGGGCTGGCGCTGGGCGACACAGGGGCCGAAAGTAGCGAAGAGGCGCAAAAATCTTGAGCCAGAGCCGCGACGCGCGCATAGCGTGACGGATGAATGACAAACAGGGGAGCAAGTTCATGGCGAAGTTTTTCGGAAATCTGCACGCGGTGCTGGCTGTGGGCTTTGTCGCCGCCATCGCACTGATGCTGGGCTTTGGCCCCTATGTCAGCGTCGATGCCAACAGCGTGACGCGCTGGCTCCATCTGTTCTTCGGGATCGTGTGGATCGGGCTGCTCTATTATTTCAACTTCGTCCAGATCCCCACCATGCCGTCGATCCCCGACGAACAAAAGCCGGCTATCGGCAAGCATATTGCGCCCAAAGCACTATTCTTTTTCCGCTGGGCGGCGCTGCTGACCGTGGTCACCGGTCTCATCATCTCGATTGTTGGCGGCTATGGCCATAAAGCATTGACCCTGACGGGCGAGGGCGGCGTGCTGCTGATCGGCATTGGCATGTGGCTGGCGATCATCATGGCCGCCAATGTGTGGTTCATCATCTGGCCGAACCAGAAAAAGGCGCTCGGCATTGTCGAAGCAACGCCGGAAGCCAAGGCAGCGGCAGCCAAGATGGCGATGATGGCATCGCGCACCAACACGCTGCTGTCGATCCCGATGCTTTACACGATGGTGAGTGCGAACCTCGGCTAGACCGTGATGACGTTAGATAGACCCGCCGGTGACGGCTGACTGAACCGCAGCGGCATGGGCCTGCGCATTATGCACATAATGCGCGACGCCCATTGCCATGCCAGCCGCCATCGCGTCATCAATTTCGCGCACCATGCGCGCAGGGCGGCCGGTCCACAGTTCGCGCGGGCCGATTGACTTGTGCTGCACCAGCAATGCGCCTGCGCCCAGCATCGCTTCGCTGCCGATGACGCAGCCGTCCATCACAATCGCGCCCAGCCCGACAAAGGCGCGGTCGTGCAGGATGCAGCCATGGATCATCGCCATATGGCCGACCAGCACATCATCGCCGATCAGCGTCGGATAACCCTCGGGCGGGCGGCCCGGGCCGGGGCCGTCGCAATGGATGATGGTGCCGTCCTGGATATTGCTGCGCGCGCCGATTTTGATGACATTCACATCCGCGCGGATAACGCAATTATACCAGATGCTCGCCTGCGGTCCGATTTCGACGTCGCCAATGATGCGACACCCCGGCGCGATGAAGGCGCTGTCATCGATGCGCGGGCTTTTGCCGTCGAGCGCAATGATCGAGACGTCGGGGCGATGGGGTACGGCGGCGGGCATGATCGTCATTCCAGTCCGGGGAAGAGATTTTTCCACTGCACCACCGGCAGGATCGACGCATAATCGTCGGTCCAGCCGCTAAAGCCGGACTGCGCCTGCGTCGCCGCCCAGACCCCCGGCGCTTCGGCGCTGTCGCGGTCAACCAGCGCGCCGGTCAGCGCCGCCAGCCGCGCCGGATCGTTCGAAAACGCCACCCAGACCGAGGCGGTCGCGCCGTCGCCTGCGGCCTTTTTGGTCGGAGTGTCGAGCCGCACGGCCGACGCCCAGCCGCGCCGCCGTGCTTCGTCGGCAAGCACGGGTTCGAGGTCGAAGAAGCGGTTTGAGATATGGACGAGCAAAATGCCGCCGGGTTTGAGCGCGCGGTCATAGACGCCAAAGGCTTCGCTGGTGAGCAGGTGAAGCGGGATGGCGTCGGACGAAAAGGCATCGATCGCCAGCACATCATAGCGCGCCGCCGACTGCTTGGCGAGCTCGATCCGGGCATCGCCGACCAATATCCGCGCGTCGGGCGCGCAGCGCAGTACAAAGGCGAAGTCCCCGCTGTCCCGCGCGATATCGACCATGGTCTGATCGATTTCATATATGTCCCATGCCTGACCAGCTTGGCGATAACAGGCGAGCGTGCCGGTGCCGAGGCCAACAATCCCGACGCTGGCGTTGGCCCCGAACAGCGCTGGCGCCTTGGTCAGCGCCAGCCCGACGCCCGATTGGGGGGTGTAATAGGTGGTGGGCGTCAATTCGCGCCCCTTGCTGGTGAGCATCAACCCGTGCAGCGTGGTGCCGTGCGCCAGCATCCGGCGCTGCAGCGCAGCATCATCGCGCACGGTGTATACGCCAAAATAGCTTCGCGTGCGATTGCCTTCAAGGCTTTTGGCGATGGTCGTCGCCCCGCCAACGGTGAACATGATGAGCGCGATCGAAGTCGCAAAGGCCCAGCGCCAGGGAATGACCATCAGACCGACAAGCGCCGCAAAGCCAATGGCAGCAAAATGCGCGCCGCTCATCTCGGTCGCATCGGCAAAGGGCATGGTCGCTGCCGCCGCCGCAGCGACCAGCCCCGCCACCATCATCCGTGCGGTCGTCGGATGCACTTTGAACCGTTCGGCCCACGGCAGCAGCGCGGGCAATGGCAGCAACAGCGCCGCCGCGATCACCAAAATCGGATGCTCGTAAACCCAGTCGAACAGCAGCGGCGCGATCAGCGCGGCGAACAGCCCGCCCAGCGCACCGCCCGCCGACATGATCAGGTAAAACAGCGTCAGCCGGTCGGTCGCGGGGCGCATTTCATACAGGCGATTGTGCAGCGCGGTCGACACAACGAACAACATCACCAGGCTCGATGCCGCGACCAGCAGCGAACCGTTGTTGTGGCTGAGCAACGACAGCCCGCCAGCGAGCAGCAGAAAGGCCGGCGCAATCACTCGCATGGTTTCCGCCGTGCGCGGCCAGTTGCCAAAGGCAAAGACAAAGCTGAGCAAATAAAGCCCAAGCGGGATCACCCACAGCAAAGGCATCGCGAAAATATCGGTGGTCAGATGCGTCGTTGTTGACAGCATCAATCCCGACGGGACGGCGGCCAGCAGCAGCCAATGGACCATGCGTCCGGTAGCAAGGCGCGGGCTCGTTGGCGCGGCGTGCTCCGCGCTCGCCGCCGTCCACCGCGCGCGCGCGACCAGCACCACCAGCAGCGCGAGCACGCCATAGCCCAGCGCCCAGCCCCAGCTTTGCGTCGCCAGCGGCATCAGCGGTTCGACCAAGAGCGGATAGCTGAGCAGCCCCGAAAAGCTGCCGAGGTTCGAGGCCGCATAAAGTGCATAGGGGTCAGCGGCATTGCCATCGGCGGCGAACCAGCGCTGCATCAACGGGGCCTGCGCGGCGACAGCAAAAAAGACCGGGCCAATCGACGCGGCGAGGAGCAGCGGCACCCACAGCGCCTCTTGCCCCGCCGCCGGGGGTGCCAAATTGGCGAGACCGACGGGCAACCACAAGGCCGCCGCAGCGAGCAGGAGTAGGTGCACCATCGCCTGCCGCCGCACCGCAAAGCGCCCGAGCCAATGCGCATAGGCATAGCCGCCCAGCAGCAGCGCCTGATAAACCAGCATCGCGCTGTTCCACACTGCTGGCGCGCCGCCCAGCTGCGGCAACGCCATGCGCGCGACCATCGGCTGGACCATGAACAGCAGAAAACTGCCAACGAAAATGGTGAGCGTGAACAGCCAGCGGTTGGAGCTTGCTTGTTCCGTGAAGGCCGTTTCAGTGGTCATCGTATTTTCCATGCAGTGCGGCACCAAATTTCGTGTTC
The DNA here is from genome assembly GCA_013911715.1 of Sphingopyxis sp. Taxonomy (GTDB): domain Bacteria; phylum Pseudomonadota; class Alphaproteobacteria; order Sphingomonadales; family Sphingomonadaceae; genus Sphingopyxis. The sequence continues at coordinate 7,249 of JACEST010000075.1, forward strand.
TTGTCAGTTATCAATTTCACGCGAAGGGCGCGAAGGAGCGAAGGTTCGCGAAGGTAGTAAGCCATCCCTATCCCTGTCTTCCCCGCGAAAGCGAGGACCCAGGGTGGAGCAGAGCATGGTCCGCCCTGGGTTCCCGCTTTCGCGGGAAAGACACTGGTATAAAGAAGTGAATTGATCCTCGCAGACACAAGCTATTGTAACAGCAGACAACTCCTCAACGTCCAAAGCCAGCCCCTTCGCGCCTCTTCGCCTCTTCGCGCCCTTCGCGCGAAATCGCTTTCCACTATCCGTTCAGCAACCGCGCCGCATGCGCCGCATGGTACGTCAAAATGCCCGAGGCCCCCGCGCGTTTGAATGCCAGCAATGTTTCCAAAATCAGCGCGTCGCGCTCGCCTGCGCCCGCCGCTGCTGCCGCCTCGATCATCGCATATTCGCCCGACACCTGGTAAACGAACACCGGCACGTTGCAGGCGTCGGCGACGCGCGCGACGATGTCGAGATAGGGCAGGCCGGGCTTGACCATCACGCTGTCGGCACCCTCGGCGATGTCGAGCGCAACCTCGCGCAGCGCCTCGTTCGAATTGGCCGGGTCCATCTGATAGCCGCGCTTGTCGCCTTTCAGCAGCCCGCGCGAGCCGACCGCGTCGCGGAACGGGCCGTAAAAGGCGCTGGCATATTTGGCGGCGTAGCTCATGATCTGGACGTCCACGAAACCTGCGTTTTCGAGCGCCGCGCGGATCGCGCCGATGCGGCCGTCCATCATGTCGCTGGGCGCGATGATATCGGCCCCGGCGCGCGCCTGATTAATCGCCTGGCCGACCAGCATCTGCACCGTTGCGTCATTGACCACCGCGCCCGACGCATCGACCAGCCCGTCCTGGCCATGGCTGGTATAGGGGTCGAGCGCGACGTCGGTGAGCACGCCAATGGCGTCGCCGTGCGCCGCCTTGATCGCAGCAACCGCGCGGCACATCAGATTATCGGGATTGAGCGCCTCGGACCCGTCGGCGCTGCGCTTGTCGGCCGGCGTGTTGGGGAAGAGCGCGACGCAGGGGATGCCCAGCGCAATCGCCTCGCCCGCGCGCGCAACAATGCCATCGACCGACCAGCGCGACACGCCCGGCAGCGTGGCAACCGGCTCCTCGACCCCCTCACCATCGGTCACGAACAGCGGCCAGATGAGATCAGCCGCCGTCAGGCTGTTTTCGGCGACCATCGCGCGGCTCCACGCCGTACGGCGGGTGCGGCGCAGGCGGGTGGCGGGATAGCTTCCTTCGCTCATGACCGCTGCATAAGGTTTATCGGACGGAGCGCAAGGCGCGCCCGAAAACGGGTTCAAAGGCCGCCGCCCGCGCGCTTCGCCGCTGTATCGGCAAGCGAGCCAAGCAGCGGCTCAGGCAACACTGGCGCGGTCGCCAGCGGGGTCAGCGCTGCGCCGGGCTTCACCGCCGTCAGATCACGAATCCGCGCGCGGAAGGCGGCGAGTTCCTTGCCCTCCAATTGCGCCCGCGTGACAAAGGTTACCGACGCCGGATTGACCGCGCGGCCGTTGCGATAAAGCTCATAATGCAGGTGCGGACCGGTCGACAGGCCGGTCGAGCCGATATAGCCGATCACCTGCCCGCGCGCCACGCGCTGTCCGCCCGACACCGCAATGCGGCTCATATGGCCATAGCCCGACCCCAGCCCGCCGCCATGGTTGATTCGCACATAATTGCCATAGCCGCCGTTGCGCCCGGCATAGCTGACCGTCCCGTCGGTCACGGCATAGATGGGCGCGCCATAGCCGCCGCCGAAATCAATGCCGCTGTGCATCCGCAAATAGCCAAGGATCGGGTGGCGGCGCATGCCATAGGTGGAGGTGACGCGCCCGGCGGCGGGGCGGGCCATGCCGCCGCGCGTCTGGCCGACGCCCGACGCCTCGAACCAGCTGGTGCGCCCGCCGCTGGTCCATTCGATCATCGAAGCCTTTTGCTTACCCCCGCGCACGAGGCCTGCGTAGAGCAATTTACCAACTTCGTTCTCGCCGGTAGCAGCGCGGCGGTGGGCGACGATGATGTCATATTCGTCATCGGCCAGCACCTCGCTGCCGACCGCAATCTGCTGGTTGATGACGCGCAGATAGGATTGGATCGCGGTGGCCGGGGCCCCCGCCGCGCGCGCCGAACGATAGAGGCTGTCGCCCACCCGCCCGCGAATGCGCAGCGGCGTGGCGTCGACCGCAATCGGAATGCGGCGCAGCACGAGGCGGCCGCCCACCCGCTCCATTTCCACCCGCAAATCAAAGCGCGCGCGCATCGCGAGCGCGTCGACCGGGCGCGGCATGGTGCGCGCGGCACGGCGGCCGAGCACCATGTCGATGCGCGTGCCGGGGGTCAGGTCGGCGAGGTTGACGGTGCCCGCAAGC
>JACEST010000076.1 GCA_013911715.1 Sphingopyxis sp.
CCGCCAGCACCGCTGCCACTGGCAGCGGTGCTGGCGGCGGGCAGCGGGCCGCTGCTGGCGCTGTTCGGCGCCGAGGCGCGCGCAGCCACGGCCGCCGTCATCATCATGTTCGCCGCGCGCGCGGCCGAGGCGGTGCTGGGCATATCCTTGCCGGTGCTGCAAGTCGTTGCGGCGTTCCGCCACCAACTGGCGGCAAGCATCACCGGGCTGGCGGCGGCGGCGCTGACCGGATGGTTGGTGGGCGATTGGCTGCCGCCGTTAACGGCGGTGACGCTGGCCGTGGCGGTGGGGCTGGTCACCAGTGCGGCTGTCCCGATGGTGCAGCTGTGGCGGATCGAGGCGCTGCACCCCGTCACGCCTGCCTTCCCGCGCGTGGCCGGTGTGGCCAGTTTGATCGCCGCCGTTGGGGCGCTGCTCGCGCTCGTCGCAAGCAGTTTGCCCGATGCCGCTGCGCTGCCATTCATTACGCTGATCGCAGCCGCCAGCATCTGGCTGTCGCTCCGCTTCGCACTGACCCGCGCCGACCGCAGGTCGCTAGGCAAGGCAGCGCACGTGCTGCGGCTGATTTAGCCTATTGCGGCGGCACGCGCCGCGCCGTGGCCTCGCGCAGAAATCCGGTCATTTCAGGCAATATGGTCGGCCCCTTGAACTGCAAGGGACCGGTCAGCGCCATCACCAGATCATTGTGGCTGAGCCCGTCATAAACGCGCAACTGCGCCGATCCACCAACACGCTGCATCGCTGCCGCCAGTCGGCGGCTGTTGCGCACGCGCACGACGGTGTCGGCGCTGCCATGTCCCAACCATAATGGCGGCGCGTCGGCGCGCACAAAATTTATCGGCTGGGTTTGTTCGATCGGGCGAACGTCGCCCATCGCCACATCGGCGCGGCCGCCCGGCTCGAACGGATGGAAATCATAGGGCCCCGCAAGCGCCGCGACGCCGCGAATGACCGAAGCGTCGCTGCCCGCCGCCTTCATCCATTGCGGGTCGAGCGCGATCATCATGGCATTATAGGCCCCCGCCGAATGGCCCGACAGCGCAATACGCGCGGGATCGCCGCCATATTTGGCGATATTGTGTTCCGTCCACGCGACGGCGACCGCGCTGTCCTGCAAAAAGTCGGGCCAATGCCCCTCTGGCACGATCCGATAGTCAGGAATGACCACGATAAAGCCCGCACGGGCAAAAGCGCGCGCCGCGAAGCCATAATCGTCGCGCGCGCCGCTATACCAGCCGCCGCCATAGAGCCACACCAGCACCGGCAACCGGTCAGACTTTTGCGTGCCTTCCGGCACCCAGATGTTCAATTTTTGACGCGGCCCGGCACCATAGGGCTGGCCCTGCACCTGCAACACCGCGCCGTCGCCGCCGCCGAGCAAGCGGTCGCCGGTGTTGAGCGATTTGGCGCCGCCCGCGACCACCAGCTTCGCTGCGCCGCCGAACAGCAGCGCAAGCAGCGCCACCAGAAATAGCAATTTGAGCACCCGGCCCCTCTTTCGCACGATTTCGTTCATGGCTTGCCTTCGTTGGCCGCGCGCTTATCGTCAAGCTGCGCGCTATCCAACAACATTGGCGGGCAGGCAAGGAGAGCAGTTCATGGACGCTGGCATGACCGACACCCCGCGCGGCTGGGGCCTGCGGATCAGCGGTACCGCGCGCTTCTTGGCGCTGGTTGGGGCGGCGACGGCCGCGGGCACGCTCGCCTGCGCTTCATTCGGCCTGATTCCGCCAATTCAGGGCTTCACCTGGTTCACCTACAGCGTGCTCGTCGCGGCGGGCGCGCTGTTTGTCAGCCTGATCGCGCTGTGTATTCATGCGGTGAAGAAGAGCGCGTCGATGGGGCAAATTGGTTTCGCCTGGCTGCTGGCCGCGCCATTGGTCGGTTATGCCGCTTTCTTTATCGCCCAGGCACAAAAGGTGCCCGCACTGCACGATGTCACCACCGACTTGGCAAATCCGCCGCAGTTCAGCGAGATCAAGCTGCGCGACGATCTGAACCAGGTCGTGCCCGATGGCGGGCGCGCCGAGCTCAAAGCGCTTACACCGGCGCAGCGCCGCGCACGGCTGCATGCAGAGGCTTATGCCGACCTGCGGCCCGTTATGGTACCAATGGCCATCCCGCTTGCGGTCGAGCGCCTTACCGCGCAAGCACGGGCACGGGGGTGGGACGTGGTGCTGGTTGACGTCACGCGCGGACGGGTCGAGGCGACCGAGACAGTGTCGCTGTTCGGGTTCAAGGATGATATCGTGTTCCGCGTCACCCCTGACCCCGCCGACGACCGCCGCAGCATTGTCGACGCCCGCTCGGTCAGCCGGGTGGGCATCAGCGACGTCGGCGTCAACGCGCGGCGGATCAGAACGGCGCTGAGCGAATTGACCGCCAAGTAGAACCGCTGGCCAACCCAACGAAAAAGGGCGGCCCGCCTGCGGACCGCCCTCCTCAATTCCACCCGTCGGCGGAAAAACCGGGTTAGCGCTTCGAGAACTGGAAGCTGCGGCGGGCCTTGGCCTTGCCGTACTTCTTGCGCTCTACGGCGCGGCTGTCGCGGGTCAGGAAACCAGCCGATTTTACAATCGCGCGCAGCGTGGGTTCATAGCGCGTCAGCGCCTGGGCAATGCCGTGCTTGACCGCGCCAGCCTGGCCCGACAGGCCGCCGCCCTTGACGGTCGCGACAACGTCATAGGCGCCGACGCGGTCGGCCACACCAAAGGTCTGGTTGATGACGAGGCGCAGCGTCGGACGTGCGAAGTAAACTTCCTGATCGCGGCCGTTGACGATGATCTTGCCAGTGCCGGGCTTGAGCCAGACGCGGGCGACCGCATCCTTGCGGCGACCGGTGGCATAGGCGCGGCCCTGCTTGTCGATCTTCTGCTCGCGCAGCGGCGTCGGCGCATTGTTGTTGACGGCTGGGGCGCCGCCTTCGGCAATGGTGCCGATGTCGGCGAGGGTCTGGACGGTTTCGGACATCATGCACCCACCTTGTTCTTGCGGTTCATCGCCGCGATGTCGAGAATTTCGGGGTTCTGCGCTTCGTGCGGATGCTCGGTGCCGGCAAAGACGCGCAAGTTGCGCATCTGCTGGCGGCCCAGCGGGCCACGCGGAATCATGCGCTCAATCGCCTTTTCCAGTACGCGCTCGGGGAAGCGACCTTCGAGCACCTTGCCCGCGGTCACGCCCTTGATGCCGCCGGCATAACCGGTGTGGCGATAATAGACCTTGTCGGCCAGCTTGTTGCCGGTGAAGCGCACCTTGTCGGCGTTGATGACGATGACATTGTCACCGCAATCGACGTGCGGGGTGAACGACGGCTTGTGCTTGCCGCGCAGGATGTTGGCGATGATCGATGCCACGCGCCCGACCACCAGGCCGTCCGCGTCGATCAACACCCATTTCTTTTCAACCGTGGCGGCATTGGCCGAAACGGTCGATTTGGTCAGCGCCTTCATGGCGACCTCCTCGGGGTTGGATGGCGAATCGCCGACCCGCCAATCGGGTTGCGATGTCACTTCGGGGCAGGCCTGTGGCGGCTGACCCCGCAAAAGTCAAGCATATGGCGGCTTTGCTGACGGGTATTATGATACCGCGCCATTATTCGGGTATCAAGCGCCGAACCGTTCGCGCTGCCAGTACCGGCTTTTCGGAAGCTTCCAGCACCTGCGTCACTTCCTCGCGCTGTTCGTGGACAAGTCCGGTCTGCACATCAACCAGCCATAGGGTGTCCGTCTGAAATCCCGGCCCGCCATGTGTCCCGCCGCTGCGCCCGGTCAAGCGGACGAGTCGGCAATCGCCATCCACAGCGGGGATCGATGCCATAAGATCGCTGCCCGGACTTTGCCCAGCAAAGCTCAGCATCTGGCCAAAGTCGCCGAACAGGGTTGATTCGCGCTGTCCGACGGGCAAATCGAGCAGCATTGCCGCAACACTTCGCGCCTCCCCCGGTTCGGCCTTTTCGGCACGCGTCACCGTTTCGTCGGCCAACAGTTTCCAGAGGGCGTCTGCAACATCCTTGCGCAACAGCAGCCTGCCCGCATTGGCGTCATAGACAAATTCCACTGGCCGGCCGACCAGCGGCTCGAAAATCGCTGCCATGGCATTGCCTGCCGCCATCGCGTCCGGGGCGTGGATATGCAGCAGCGTCGCCGTCAGCCCGTGGCCGCGACCCACCGCATGGAATTGCATCCGATACTCAAGGCCAAAGCGCCGCGTGCCCCCGGTACTGACGGGCCGGTCGGTCTCGATGACGAAGCGCAATGGTTCCGATGGCGGCGCAAATGGAAAGACGGCTGGAATGGGCGCGCACGCGTCCTGCGCCACCGCCGGTTGCGCCGCGCCCAGCAGCAGGAGCAGCGCCAGCCGCGTCAAGCTTTCACGCCCGTTCGGTGCAGCGCCATGACCATCGCTAGCACCAACAGTGCGCCAATGGCCTGATGCGCCACCGCGATCCAGAGGGCGACGCCCGACAGCACAGTGACAATGCCCAGCGCCACCTGCCCCAGCACCAACCAAAGCAGCAGCGCCGCCACGCGCCTGCCACCGGCATGTCCTGCCCGAATGGCAAGACCGATCAGCGCCGCCGCCGCGACCCACGCCCACCAGCGGTGCAGGAAATGGATGAGGAAGGGATCATGGGTGAAGGCGAAGATCATGCCGCGCGACCAGTCGACGCCCAGCGGCATGATATAATCGTTCATCAGCGGCCAAGTGCTCGCGACCTGCCCGGCATTCAGTCCTGCCGTCCATGCGCCGAGCAACAATTGCAGCGTCAATGCCGCCGCCGCCCAGATTCCATAGCCCGTCAGCCGCGCCGGACGGCTGACCCCCGTGCCCGCCAGTTGCTGCAAATCAAGCGCCGTCCACACCAGCCCGCCCAGGATCAGCAGCGCCGTCAACAGATGCGCCGACAGGCGGAAATGGCTGACGTCGGTCCGCACTTCGAGCCCCGAGGCGACCATCCACCAGCCGATCGCGCCCTGCAAGCCGACTAGCGCCAAAATGGCGATCAGGCGCGGTGTATAGCCCTGCGGAATCCAGCCGCGCAGCGCGAACCACAACAAAGGCACCGCCATCGCCGCGCCGATCAGCCGCCCCCACAGCCGGTGCAACCATTCCCAGAAATAAATATATTGGAATTCTGCCAGCGACATGCCGCGGTTGACCAGCCGATATTCGGGAATTTGCTTGTATTTCTCAAACTCGGCCTGCCAATCGGCGGCGGTAAGCGGTGGCAGCGTGCCCAGCACCGGTTTCCATTCGGTGATCGATAATCCCGATTCGGTGAGCCGGGTAATCCCGCCAATGACCACAATCGCCGCCACCATCGCAGCAACCAGCCACAGCCAGCGCGCGAGCAACAGCGGGCGGGGCGTGTCGGGTGCAGTAATGGGGAGCGTGGCCATGGCCGGTCTGTGGTCCTGTCTATTGTCCCCCATCCGCCCCTTAGAGGGGCGTGCGCGGCGAGACAATATGCATGGAACTGGCAGCGCGACTGGGTTAGTCCGATGGACATGCGCATGTTCAGCATCTTGGCCGCCGCGCTAGCCGCTGCAATTGCACCCTCTCCATCGGGCCATGCGGCGACCGCCACCCCGAGCGACCAGCGGCTGATCGCAGCGCTCGGCGAAATCATGGCGATGGAGGCACGCGTTGCCCCGCTCGCCGCGCGCATCGCCCGCAGCAGCGCGCGCTGGTGCCCGATGACGATGCCAGCGCCCGGCTGGCTGCTGGGTGACCGGCGACTCTATACGGACCGTGTCTGGCCGTTGGCGCGCGCCGCTTATGGTGCAGTGGATGCCGATGCGCCCTTCATCGCCGCGCTCGACCCCGATGGTGCAGCGGCACAGGCCGGGCTGCGCGTCGGAGATGCCATCACGGCGATTGACGGTGCGGCGATCGGTGCCTTGGACGACAGGCCGCACGGGCGTATGGCGTGGGTCCACCACGCGCTCGCCAATCTGCCCGGCGGCGCAGCCGTCGCCGTGTCGGTGCCGCGCCTTCCCGAGCCAGTGCAGCTTGCCCCGGCACCGGGCTGCGCCAGCGAGTTCCGGGTCGAGGCTTATGACGCGGTCAAAGCACAGGCCGACGGCATGGTGGTCTTTATCCCCGGCGGAATGGTGCGCTTTGCCGCCAATGACGAAGAACTGGCGACGGTGATAGCGCACGAACTGGCACACAATATCCTGATGCATCGCACGCGGCTCGACGCGGCCAAAATCGACCGCGGGCTGGGCCAGCAATTTGGCCGCAGCGCGCGGCTGACCCGCGCGACGGAAATCGAGGCCGACCGATTGTCGGTGTGGCTGCTCGCCGATGCCGGTTTCGACCCAGATACCGCCGCGCGCTTCTGGACCAGCTATGGCCAGCGGCGCGGCGGCGGGATTTTTGCCGCGCCAACGCACCCCCGGTGGCGCGAGCGCGTTCGCATTGTGACCACCGAGGCCGCACTGCTTCGCCGCCTGCGCGCGGCCAACCCTGTAACCGCACCGCCGCTGGTCACGAACCCCCCGCCATTGGAATGAGTGCACGCCGCCCTATATGCGGGGTCCGCGCCGCACGATACAGGAGCCCGACATGACTGACGTTGTTGCCACCTTTGCCGGGGGCTGTTTCTGGTGCACCGAGGCGGTGTTCCAGTCGCTGGCGGGCGTTCAATCGGTCGAAAGCGGCTATATTGGCGGGACCCTGCCCGACCCTACCTATGAACAGGTGTGCAGCGGCACCACCGGCCATGCCGAAGCGATCCGCATTGCCTTTGACCCCGCTGTCATCAGTTACGATGACCTGCTCGATGTGCATTTTGCCACGCACGACCCGACCCAGCTCAACCGCCAGGGCAATGACATTGGCACCCAATATCGCAGCGCGATTTTCCCGCACGATGATGCGCAGCGCGCTGGGGCACAGGCCGGCATCGCGCGCGCCGCAGCCGATTGGCCAGCGCCGATCGTGACGACGATCGAACCGATGGCGACCTGGTATCCGGCCGAGGATTATCATCAGCAATTTTGGAACGGCGCGGGCCAGCGCAACGGCTATTGTCTGGCGGTCATTCCGCCCAAGCTTGCCAAATTGCGCAAGCGCTTTGCCGACCGGCTGCGTGCCTGACTTGTCATCATCCTGCTGTTGAATAATCCGGTGGGATCAACCAAGGCATGCCGACCAGCATGACTTTGGAGCCATGACATGAAACCCATCCGCAAAGCCGTGTTCCCCGTTGCGGGGCTAGGCACCCGGTTCCTGCCCGCGACCAAGGCGATCCCCAAGGAAATGCTGCCGGTGGTCGACCGGCCGCTGATCCAATATGCCGTCGACGAAGCGCGCGAAGCGGGCATCGAACAGATGATCTTTGTCACCGGACGCGGCAAGACCGCGCTTGTCGAGCATTTCGACATCGCCTACGAGCTCGAAGCCACCATGGCCGAGCGTGCCAAGGATATGTCGGCGCTCGAAGCCACACGCTTCCTGCCCGGCAATCTGATCACGGTGCGGCAACAGGTGCCGATGGGATTGGGCCACGCCATCTGGTGCGCGCGCGCAATTGTCGGCGATGAACCTTTTGCGATTTTCCTGCCCGACGAGTTCATGTTCGGCACGCCGGGCTGCATGAAACAGATGGTCGAGGCCTATGACGAGGTGGGCGGCAACATTATTTCGGTGCTCGAAGTGCCGCACGAGCAGGTCTCAAGCTATGGCGTCATCGCGCCGGGGGCAAGTCATGGCGCGCTGACCGAAGTGCGCGGGCTGGTCGAAAAGCCGCGGCAAGAGGATGCACCATCGAACCTGATCATTTCGGGGCGCTATATCCTCCAGCCCGAGGTGATGCGCGTGCTCGAACGTCAGGAAAAGGGCGCCGGCGGCGAAATTCAGCTAACCGACGCAATGGCCCAAATGATCGGCACCCAGCCGTTCCATGCCGTGACCTTTGCCGGGCAGCGCTTCGACTGCGGGTCGAAAATCGGCTATATCGAGGCCAATCTGGCGGTCGCGCTCAGCCGCCCCGATATGGCCAGCGATGTCCGGCGGATTGCACAAAAATTGCTCGATTGCGCCTGACGGGCCCAATATTACAGATAAATGACGGAAATCTGGCCCTTTTTCCTAACTCGGCATTAACCATCGCTTGATAGCAGGACGGCGTCTTTCATCTCCCCCCGAGGTTGATATGTCGCGCTTTCCCGGTTTCCCAAAGGCTGCCATTTACGTATCATTCGGCAAAGTCCGGCTGGGTGGACGCTTCTTATTGGGCGTTGCCTTCGTCATCATGCTGTCCATCGGGTTTAGCCTTGCCAACTGGTTCACCTATCGCGCAACCATTGCGCAGACACAGATGCTGGAAAATGTCGGGCTGGCGATCAACGAGCATCAGCGCGCCGATGTAATCCGCGTCGCCATCGAGGCCGATATTTTGCGGTCACGGCTCGCCGACATGCACGACGACACTGGCGAAATCGCGGTCGGCGGTGGAGTGCTTGCCGACCATTTCACCGCTTTGCGCAAGACGCAGGATGCCATCCGGCGGCTCGAACTCAGCGACGATGTTCGGACCAAATTCGATACGCTGCGGGGCGAATGGACCGATTATATCAAGGCAGCCGAACAGGCCCATGCCGCGCTCGCCGCCGACAGTCCGATGGTCGATGACCTTAACGCCCGGTTCGACAATGCCGCATCGACCGCCACTGCTGTCATGGCGCAGGCCAGCGACGAATTCGCGATCGTCCACACCGATCAGATTCGCAACGTCCGGTCGATTGCGCAGCGCGCCGAGTTGCTGTTCGCATTGCAGCCACTGGTCCTGCTGATCATCCTGGTGCTGGGCGCGTGGACGCTCCGTCAGGCGGTCATCAAGCCGGTGACCGTCATGGGCGAAGCATTGCTGGCGCTGTCACGCGGCGAGGAGGCCGTGAGCCTGCCTGCGATTGACCGTTCCGATGAAGTCGGCGATCTGGCGCGCGGCATTGCCGCCTTCCGCGCCCGCGCCGACGAGGTATCCGCCGCCCTGACGGCGCAGCGCGCCGCCGAAACCAAAGCGGTCAAGGCCGGTGAGCGCGCCGAGCGCGAAAATGACCGGCGCGAAGCCTTGGTCCGGTTGGCCGAGGCGCTCGAAACCCGTGTCCAGACCGCCGCTCAGGCGGTGGCAGCGACAGCGGGACGGGTACGCGAAGCCGCCGTCGCGGTCGAGGTCGCCGCCAAGTCGAGCCGCTCCAACATCGCGCAGGCCAGCCAAACCGGCCAGCAGATGATCGGCAGCGTTGACGAGGTAGCCGCCGCCACCCAACAACTCGCCACCAGTGCGCAAAGCATCGCCGGGCTGATGACCGCGTCGGTGGCCCAGATTGAGACCGCCGCAACATTGGGCGAGCGCGCCACCAGCCAGACGCGCGAACTCAACCGCCT
>JACEST010000077.1 GCA_013911715.1 Sphingopyxis sp.
GGAGCGCGCTGCTCGATTGGCTGCGCGCCGATATGGGCCCGATCGCGCATGAGCGCGTGCGCGTGCTTCACCTCGATTCGCGCAACCAGTTGCTGCGCGACGAGGTGATGAGCGACGGCACCGTCGACCAATCGGCCATTTATGTCCGCGAAGTTGCCAAACGTGCGCTCGAATTGTCGTCGTCGGCTGTCATCCTGGTGCATAACCATCCCAGCGGCAGCACCGAGCCGAGCCGCCAGGACATTCATATGACGCGCGAGGTCGCCGAGGCGCTGGGCAAGCTTGGCATCGCGCTGCACGACCACATCATCATCGGCGGCGGGACGCATTACAGCTTTCGTGGAGCGGGGTTGCTTTAGGTCGATTGGACGCCGCGCACGCGCCCTGCTAACGCGCCGCATCGCTCGATTCCTGCCCAGAAAGCTTTGCCATGGTCCCCCGCTACGCCCGCCCCGCGATGACCGCAATCTGGGAGCCCGAGGCCAGGTTCCGCATCTGGTTCGAGATTGAGGCGCACGCGACCGACGCCCTCGCCGACTTAGGCGTGGTGCCGAAGGATGCGGCGCAGGCGTTGTGGGATTGGTGGGCGACGAACCCCACCATCGATGTCGCCGCCATCGACGCGATCGAGGCCGTCACCAAGCATGACGTCATCGCCTTTCTGACCTGGGTCGCCGACAATGTCGGCGAACAGGCGCGTTTCATGCATCAGGGCATGACGTCATCCGATGTGCTCGACACCTGCCTTTCCGTCCAACTGGCGCGTGCCAGCGACATTTTGCTCGCCGACCTTGACGCGCTGCTCGCCGCGATCAAGCGCCGCGCACTCGAGCATAAATTGACGCCATGCATCGGCCGCAGCCACGGCATCCATGCAGAACCTGTCACCTTCGGGCTCAAGATGGCGGAGGCCTATGCCGAATTCAGCCGCTGCCGCGCGCGGCTGGTGGCGGCGCGTGCCGACATCGCGACCTGCGCCATTTCCGGCGCGGTTGGCACATTCGCCAATATCGACCCATTGGTCGAGGCGCATGTCGCGGCCAAGCTTGGCCTGACGGTTGAACCGGTCTCGACACAGGTCATTCCGCGCGATCGGCATGCGATGTTTTTCGCAACGCTTGGCGTCATTGCGTCATCGATTGAACGGCTTGCGACCGAAATCCGCCATCTGCAACGCACCGAAGTGCTCGAGGCCGAGGAATATTTTTCGCCAGGGCAAAAGGGTTCATCGGCGATGCCGCACAAGCGCAATCCCGTGCTGACCGAAAATCTGACCGGGCTTGCGCGTATGGTGCGCGCATATGTGACGCCAGCGCTTGAGAATGTCGCGCTGTGGCACGAACGCGACATCAGCCATTCGTCCGTCGAACGCTATATCGGGCCAGACGCCACCATCACGCTGGATTTCGCGCTAGCGCGACTGACTGGCGTCATCGACAAGCTGGTGGTCTATCCGGCACGCATGCAGAAGAATCTCGACCGCATGGGCGGCCTCGTCCATTCGCAGCGCGTGTTGCTGGCGCTGACCCAGGCCGGAGCGAGCCGCGAGCAAAGCTATGCCCTGGTCCAGCGCAACGCGATGAAAGTGTGGCAATCGGACGGCGAACTGTCGCTGCTCGACCTCTTGTCGAACGATGCTGACGTCACAGAGTTGCTGCCGCCAGCCGCGCTCGCGGCGCATTTCAACCTCGATTATCACCTCAAACATGTCGACACGATCTTCGCGCGCGTCTTCGGCGCATAGCGGGGCTGGAAAAGATGGCGGCTTTCGCCTAGCCTGAAGGCCAAGACGGAGGAGACGGGCGGCGATGGGCACACTCAAGACATTGATGTGGGTTGTGGTCGCCGTCGGCATTGCGCTGTTTTCCATGGCCAATTGGCAGCCGGTCGAGGTGCTGGTGTGGCCCGAATTGGTTCTTGAAACCAAATTGCCGGTGTTGATCGTCATCGCCTTTCTGGCGGGCGCGCTGCCCATGTGGGTCATGTTGCGCGCGGCGCGCTGGTCGCTGAAACGGCGGCTGGACAATAGCGAGCGGCAACTGGCCGACCTGCGTACGCTGGCCAATGGCCCTGCCGAACCGGCGGTGGTGGCTGCGGCGACCAGCCCTGCCCCGCCTGCCGGAACCCTGCTATGACGTCACCGCTTTACCTCGCCATCGACACCCCGCACCTCGATGCCGCGCACACGCTGGCGAGTAAGGTGCGGCGGCATGTTGGCGGATTTAAACTCGGCCTCGAATTTTTCTGCGCGAACGGCCATCACGGCGTGCACGAAATCGCCAAGCTCGGCCTCCCCATCTTTCTCGACCTGAAATTGCACGATATTCCCAATACGGTTGCCAAGGCAGTGCAGGCGCTGCGCCCGCTCGAACCGGCAATCCTGACGGTTCACGCAGCTGGTGGTCGAGCAATGATGGAGGAAGCAAAGGCCGCCGCGGGCAACCACACCAAAGTTGTCGCCGTGACGGTGCTGACCAGCCTCGACAGCGTCGATTTGGCCGACATCGGGGTGACCGGTACGCCGCATGATCAAGTCGAACGACTCGCCGCCCTGGCCAAGGAAACCGGTCTCGACGGCATAGTGTGTTCGGGACAAGAGGTGCGCGCGGCGCGCAGGAGCTGGGCAAATGGCTTTTTCGTTGTGCCGGGTGTCCGGCCTGCCGATGGCAAAAACGCCGACCAGAAGCGCATCGTCACGCCGCAGCAGGCGATGAACGATGGCGCGTCGATATTGGTCGTGGGCCGCCCGATCAGTCAGGCGGCCGACCCCGATCTTGCTGCAAGGGCGATCGAGGCGACGCTGTGACGTCAAGCAGCGATTCTGCGACCCCCAACCTGCCAGCCCGCGACTTTGACGCCACTGAGCAGTTTTTCGCGTCCTTTGGTTTTACCACGGATTATCGTGCATCCGGCTGGATGATCCTGTCGCGCGGTGGGCTGCAACTGGAATTTTTTCCGTATCCCGATCTTGATCCAGCGGCGAGCAGCTTCAGTTCTTGCCTGCGCCTGGTCGATCTCGACGGCTTTGTTTCGGATTGCCTCACGGCCGGGGTGCCGGTCACCCGAACCGGCTGGCCGCGTTTGCACTTGCCGACCGTCGATGTCAGCGGTCTGCGCATTGGCTATCTCGTTGACCCCGATGGCAGCTTGCTAAGGCTGATTGAACAGCCCAAAAGCGACTGATGACTGCCCCTCTTGTCAAGATATGCGGGTTGTCGACGCCAGATACGGTCGAGGCCGCCATCCGCTTGGGTGCGAGCCATATCGGCCTGAACCTGTTTCCGACCAGCCCGCGCTATGTAGACCTCAAACTAGCTCGTGCGCTGCGCGATCAGGCGCATGGCCGGATCATCGTTGTCTTGCTGCTCGTCAACTCAACGCCGCCCGACACGGTGGCTGCTCTCGCTGCCGTCCAACCCGACATAGTCCAGTTCCACGGCATGGAAACACCCGAATGGCTGGCGGCGGTCAAGGCGCACAGCCCGGTCGAGGTGTGGAAAGCCGTCGGCCTCAAGGACGCCGACACCCTGACCCGCAGCGCGCGGTTCGTGGGCAGCGCCGACCGGCTGCTGTTCGATTCGCCCGCGCAGGCGCTGCCCGGCGGCACGGGCACGCGCTTCGACTGGTCGTTGCTCAAGGGCCACCGTCACGCCCTGCCCTGGGGACTGGCTGGCGGATTGACGCCCGACAATGTCGCCGAAGCCATCACCGTGACCGGCGCGCCGCTGGTCGATGTTTCGTCGGGCGTCGAAAGCGCGCCGGGCGTGAAGGATGTGGACAAGATGGCCGCATTCATTAAGGCGGTGCGCACCCTCCCCTAACCCGTTCGCCTCGAGCGAAGTCGAGAGGCCCAGCGGCATTACGCAATGCCTCGCGGTGTCTCGACTACGCTCGACACGAACGGAAATTGAGTTTGTGATGAACCAGCAATCGAACAGTTTCCGCACTCAACCCGACGAACGCGGTCATTTTGGCCAATTTGGCGGGCGTTTTGTCGCTGAAACGCTGATGCCGCTCGTGCTCGATCTGGAACGCGAATATCGCCGCGCGCAGGCCGATCCGGCCTTTACCGCCGAATTCGACGATCTGCTCGAACATTATGTCGGCCGTCCCAGCCCGCTTTATTTTGCCGAGCGGCTGACCGCCGACATCCGCAGCCGCGCGGTGCCGGGCAAGGGCGCACAAATCTGGTTCAAGCGCGACGAGCTCAACCATACCGGCGCACACAAGATCAACAATTGCATCGGCCAGATCCTGCTGGCGCGCCGCATGGGCAAGACGCGGATTATCGCGGAGACCGGCGCGGGCCAGCACGGCGTCGCTACTGCGACCGTCTGCGCGCGCTTCGGCCTGCCGTGCGTCATTTACATGGGCGCGCGCGACATGGAGCGACAGCAACCCAATGTGTTCCGCATGAAATTGCTCGGCGCCGAAGTGGTCGGGGTCGAGAGCGGCGCGCGCACGCTGAAGGACGCGATGAACGAGGCGCTGCGCGACTGGGTCGCCAACGTCCACGACACATTTTACATCATCGGCACCGCCGCTGGCCCGCACCCCTACCCCGAACTTGTCCGCGATTTTCAAAGCGTGATCGGGCGCGAGGCGCGCGCGCAGATGCTCGAGCGCACAGGCCGCCTGCCCGACCTGCTCGTGGCGGCGATCGGTGGCGGCAGTAATGCCATCGGGCTGTTCCACCCCTTTCTGGACGATAGTGACGTCAAAATGCTGGGGGTGGAGGCGGCGGGCGAAGGCCTGAACCTCCGCCACGCCGCCTCGCTCTCGGGGGGGCGTCCCGGTATCTTGCACGGCAACAAGACCTATCTGTTACAGGACGCCGACGGCCAGATCGACGAAGCCCATTCGATCAGCGCGGGCCTCGATTATCCCGGTATCGGTCCCGAACACGCCTGGCTGCGCGATATCGGCCGCGTGACCTATACCAGCGTGACCGATGACGAGGCGCTGGCGGCGTTTCAGTTACTGTGCCGGACCGAAGGCATCATCCCGGCACTCGAACCTTCCCACGCGATAGCCGCTGTGGATCGTATCGCGCTGGATATGGACGCAAATCAGATCATCCTCGCCAACCTGTGCGGGCGCGGCGACAAGGATATTTTCACCGTGGCCGAGGCGCTGGGGACAAAAATCTGACGCTCTCCCCTTCAGGGGAGAGAAGCGAGACTTGCCCCGGACTTGATGCGGGGCTTAGTCGCAGCAGAGAGGGGGCGGCCATGCGTGACCCAAGATTGGTGGAGTTTGCAAAAGCAATGCGCCGCGAAATGACCGAGCCAGAAAAGCGTCTGTGGTATGAATTGCGGGCAAAACGGTTTGATGGGGTCAAATTTCGTCGGCAAAATGTCGTAGGGAACTATATCGCCGACTTCTACTCGCGGTCAGCCAGGCTGATTATCGAAGTCGATGGCGATAGCCACGCGTTCCGGCATGAATATGACCGCGTGCGCGAGCAATATTTCAATTCCAAGGGGTTCAGGGTGATCAGATTTGCGAACTCAGACGTGATGACGAATATGGAGAGCGTTTTGACGACTATTGGCCAACACTTGACTCCCCCTCTCCCAACCCTCTCCCCTAAAGGGGAGAGGGCTTCATGACTGACCGTCTCGCCGCCGCCTTCGCCAAACCCCACCCCGCGCTCGTCACCTTCATCACCGCAGGTGACGGCGACACGGCCGCCAATCTCGACGCGCTTGTCGCGGGCGGGGCTGACGTCATTGAACTGGGTATGCCCTTCACCGATCCGATGGCCGATGGTCCGGCGATCCAGCTCGCCAATATCCGCAGCCTGAATGCGGGCACCACCACCGCCGACATTCTGCAAATCGCCAAGCATTTCCGCGCGCGCCACCCCGAAACACCCCTCGTCCTGATGGGTTATGCCAACCCAATGACGATTCGCGGCGCCGATTGGTTCGCCGCGCAATGCAAGGATGCTGGCGTCGATGGCGTCATCTGCGTCGATATCCCGCCCGAGGAGGATGACAGCCTGGGCCCCGCGCTGCGCGCTGCGGGCATCGCGCTCATCCGCCTTGCCACGCCAACCAGCGATGTTGCGCGCCTGCCCGCGATCATCGATGGTGCCAGCGGCTTCCTTTATTATGTCTCGGTCGCGGGGATCACCGGCAAGCAACAGGCGGCGCAGGCCAGCATCGATGAAGCCGTCGCGCGGCTGAAAGCCGCCACCACCCTGCCCGTCGCCGTCGGTTTCGGTGTGCGCACGCCTGACCAGGCCGCCGCCATTGCCCGCGTTGCCGACGGTGTGGTGGTGGGGTCGGCGCTGGTTGAACTGGTGGCGGAACATGGGAGGGATGCTCCGCAAGCGCTGCAAATGCTCACAGCTCAGCTCTCCTTCGCCATCCAAAGTGCACGAACCTAACCCCCTACCCCGTCTGCCCTGAGCTTGTCGAAGGGCCGTCCTTCCTTTACCACCACCAAAGACAAGAACGGTGCTTCGACAAGCTCAGCACAAACGGGGTTTGAAAAGCGAGTATGAAAAGATGAGCTGGCTCACTCGCGTCCGCAGCGCGCTGCCCTTTGGCGAAAAGCGCGATACGCCCGACAATCTGTGGCACAAATGCCGTGCCTGCACGCAAATGGTGTTCGTAAAGGAATGGCAGGACAATCTGTCGGTGTGCCCCCGCTGTGGCCATCATGATCGGATCGGCGCAACCGAACGTTTCGACCAATTGTTCGATGACGCCATGTACAAGCGCATCGGCAGTCCGGCGGTGGCCGACGACCCACTGAAATTCCGCGACAGCAAGAAATATATCGACCGGCTGAAGGCCGCGCGCACTGCCACCAGCGACCGTGACGCCTTCGCCAATGCGCATGGCCGCATCGGCGGGCGCGAGGCGGTGATTGGCGTTCAGGATTTCGCCTTCATGGGCGGGTCGATGGGCGTCGCGGTGGGTGAGGCCTTTGTCGCCGGGGTTGAGGCCGCGATTCGGCGCGGTGCGCCCTATATCGCCATCACGGCCGCAGGCGGCGCACGGATGCAGGAAGGCATTTTGTCGCTGATGCAAATGCCGCGCGCGACCGTCGCGCTGCAACGGCTGCGGCGCGCCGGACTGCCCTATATCGTCGTGCTCACCGATCCCACCACCGGCGGCGTGACTGCCAGCTATGCCATGCTGGGCGACATCCACATCGCCGAGCCCAAGGCGCTGATCGGTTTTGCCGGCCAGCGGGTGATCGAAAATACTATCCGCGAAAAGCTACCCGAAGGCTTCCAGCGCGCCGAATATCTGCTCGATCATGGCATGATCGACATGGTCGTGCCGCGCAAGGAGCTGGCGGCCACCCTGGCTCGATTGATCGATTATCTTGCCCCCGCCAAAGCTGCTTGACAGGGGCTTAACGTCGCGTTGGCATTTTTCGCGCTAGGGCAAAGATATGGCCGATCATGCAAGCAGCGAAAATCCCGCCGTTCGGGCACAACTCGACCGGCTGAGCTATTTGTCGCCGGGGCGCGATGTGCTCGGACTCGGCCGCATCACCGCCCTGCTTGACCGGATTGATAACCCGCACCATAGGCTGCCGCCGGTTTTTCACGTCGCCGGAACCAATGGCAAAGGGTCGACTGCGGCGTTTCTGCGCGCTGCGCTCGAAGCGGCGGGTCACCGTGTCCACGCCTATACCAGCCCGCATCTGGTGCGGTTTAACGAACGCATCCGCGTTGCCGGCTCGCTGATCGAAGATGCTGCACTCGCGGCCTTGCTTGCTGAAGTGCTCGATGCCAGCGGCGACATCGCCCCCAGCTTCTTCGAAGCGACGACAGCGGCAGCCTTCCTTGCTTTTGCCCGCATCCCCGCCGATGCGGCCATCATTGAAGTTGGGCTTGGCGGCAGGCTCGATGCCACAAACGTCATCGCCGCGCCGTTGGTGGCGGGGATTGCCAGCCTGGGGATCGACCACCGCGAATTTCTGCTCGCGCCCGAGGCGGGCACGCCGAGCGACCCGCTGGCACGCATCGCTTTTGAAAAGGCAGGAATTGCGAAGAAAGGCGTGCCGCTGGTGACGCTGTCGCATAGCGATACCGCAGCTATCGCCATCGCCGAGCAGGCCAAGCGCGTCGGCGCGCCATTGCTGGTGCAGGGCCGCGACTGGGAAATCGGCCCTGCAGCCGACCATCATGTCTTCCGTGACAAGCAGGGCAGCGTGTTCCTGCCGCAACCTGCGCTCTCGGGCGTGCACCAGCTTGGCAACGCGGGTCTCGCCGTCGCCATGCTGCGCGCGCAGAGCAAATTGCCGGTCGATCCCGCCGCATTGTCCGCCGCGATGCTTGGCGTGCGTTGGCCAGGGCGGTTGCAGCGGCTGGGCCCCGGCCCGCTGACGGCGCAGGCCCCGCTGGGTGAGCTGTGGCTCGACGGCGGCCATAATGTCGATGCGGCACAGCGCATCGCCGATTTCTTTGCGCGCGACCTGTCGCAGCGCGGGCCCGTCGACCTGATTATCGGCATGCTCGCCAACAAGGATTTGGGCGGGTTTCTGGCCGCCATGGCCCCGGTGGTGCGCGCGCTGGTCGCGGTGCCAGTGACGGGCCATGCCCACCACACGCCCGAAGCGATCACCGCGCTCGCCAAACAGCATGGCATCCGCCATCTGGGCCAGGCGACCGACGTCTCCGCCGCGCTCGGCATCATCTCCAGCCTCGCGCGCAAAGAACGCAAAGCGCGCGGCGTCGCGATCATGGGGTCGCTCTATCTGGCGGGTGACGTGCTGCGGCTGAACGACGAAGTGCCGGATTGAGCGATCAGGCGGTTGAAGCCACCGGTGCCTTTTTATCGTCAGTCATGGTTTGCCGCACGCTGTCCACGACAAATCCCTTGCGCCACAACACCCACAGCAAAATCATGCCGGGTGCCGCCACTGCCACCGTGAAAAGCCAGAAACTGAACCAGCCAAGCTGCTCGGCGATGGCACCGGATCCCGCCGCCAGCCAGGTGCGACCGACCCCGGCGAACGAGGACAGCAGCGCAAATTGCGTGGCCGTATAGGCCAGATTGGACAGGCCGGACAAATAGGTCACAAACACGGTCAGGCCGATGCCGCTGGTGAAATTCTCCGTGCCCACGGCCAGCGCCAGCATCAGCGGCGAATGGCCGGCGAGCGCCAGGCCTGAGAACATCAAATTGCTGAACATCATCATCAGGCCCGACACCAGCAGCGCCCGGCCCAGCCCGAGCCAAGCAATGAACGGCGCGCCAAGCGCCGACCCCACGATCAGTGCGGCGAAGCCGACAAGCTTGTTGATCGCGACAAATTCGGTGTCGGTGAAGCCCAGCTCGACAATCATAGGATTGAGCATCGCCTGACCCATGGCGTCACCAACCTTATAGAT
>JACEST010000078.1 GCA_013911715.1 Sphingopyxis sp.
AAGCTATTGTCCCGCTACAAGAGGGGGATGAGCTCAATTTTCCACCGGCGCGTGCTGCGCTGGATCGCCCCTGTCCTTGCGCTTGGCCTGATTGCGCCCGCGCCGCTGCCAGCGCGCGAATCGGCGAGCGTGGCGGTTCCAGCCGACGATTGGCTCTATGCCGGCAGCGATATTCCGCGCGATGCGGCGTGGACCTTTGGCACATTGCCCAACGGGCTGCGCTTTGCGGTGCGCGACAATGGCGTGCCGCCGGGCCAGGTGGCGATCCGCGTGCGGATCGACGTCGGCTCGCTGTATGAAAATGACGATGAACGTGGCTATGCCCATTTGCTCGAGCATCTGGCGTTTCGCGGCTCGGTGCATGTCCCCGACGGCGAGGCGCGGCGCATCTGGCAGCGCTTTGGCGTGACCTTTGGCAGCGACAGCAATGCCCAGACCACGCCGACGCAAACCGTGTATCAGCTCGACCTGCCCAGCGCGACGCCCGCCACGCTCGACGAAGGGATGAAGCTGCTCGCGGGCATGATCCGCGAACCGCGCATCGTCGATGCCTCGGTCGATGCCGAACGCGCCGTGGTGCTCGCCGAAATGCGGGAGTCTGATGGGCCGCAGCAGCGCATCGGCGACCAGATGAATCTTCATTTCTTTGCCGGACAGCGTCTCGCCGGGCGCTCGCCAATCGGCACGCCCGAAACATTGCAGGCCGCGCGCGCGCGCGGCGTCGCCGATTTCCACCGCCGCTATTATCGCCCCGAAAATGCCGTGGTGGCGATTGTGGGCGACGGTGATCCGGCAGGCTTTGCCGCGCTGATCAAGCGTCATTTCGGCGATTGGCGCAGCAAGGGTCAGCCCGGCTTGCGGCCCCCGTTTGGCGATCCCGACCCCGCACAGCCCGCGGTGACCGTGATTGCCGAACCCGCACAGGCGCGTTCGCTGACCCTTGCTGCCGTCCGCCCGTGGCGCCACCAGATCGACACCATCGCCTATACGCGCCAGCTGTATCTCGATTTTCTGGCGACCGCGCTGATCAACCGCCGGTTCGAGCGTAGCGCGCGCTCGGGCGGTACCTATCTGGTTGCCAGCGCACAACAGGAAGTGATCAGCCGTTCCGCCGACATTACCACGGTGCAGGTCGTGCCTGCGGGCGACAATTGGCAGGGCGCGCTGCGCGACGTTCGCGCCGTGATCGCCGCCGCTGTCAGCACCGCGCCCAGCCAGACCGACATCGACCGCGAGGCCAATGAAATCGGCAGCTTTCTGCAAAAAGAACTGGACAATGAACGCAACGAGCCCGGCGCGCGATTGGCCGACGATCTGGTGCGTGCGGTTGATATTGGCGAAACCGTGACCAGCCCGGCGGCGCAGGTCAGCATGTTTGCCGCCATCCGCGCGTCGGCTACGCCCGAGGTGTTGTTGGACACGACGCGCAAGCTGTTTACCGGGCCGGTCGAGCGTTTGGCGATGGTCACCCCGGTGGCAGACTCCGGCGATGCCGCCGCGCTGGCAGCGGCGCTGACCGAACCGGTGACGGCGCTGGCGGCGGCCGCCGATGCCAAACCAGTGACGATGGCCGACCTGCCCGCGCTGGCGGCATCGGGCAGCGTCAGCGAAACGGGCCTGCTCCCGGGGCTTAACGCGCGCCGCTTTGTTCTCAGCAATGGCGTGGTGGCGGTGGTGTCGGACAACCGCGTCGAACCCGACAAGGTGCGCGTCAATGTCCGCTTTGGTCATGGCGCGCGCGCCATGGCCCCCGATGCGCCCAATCTGCTATGGTCGGGCGATTTTGCGCTTGCCGCCAGCGGCGTCGGCACACTGGGTCAGAATGAGATCGATGAGCTGACCAACGGACGGCAAATCCAGCTGAACTTTGCGGTCGAGGACAATGGCTTTGAATGGTCCGCCGAAACGCGGCCCGCCGACCTTGCCGACCAGTTGCGGCTGATTGCGGCCAAACTGGCGCAACCCGGTTGGGATCCGGCCCCGGTCGAGCGGCTGAAACTGGGGCTGCTGACCGGCTATGACCAGCCCGAAACCACGCCGGGCGGCCTGATCGAGCGGGATCTGGTCGGCTGGCTGCGCGCCAACGACCGGCGCTGGAAATCGCCGTCGCGCGAGGAAATTGCCGCGCTGACGCCCGCCGCCTTCCGGGCTTTTTGGGAACCCCTGCTGCGCGCGGGGCCGATCGAGGTGCAATTGTTTGGCGACCTGCGCAGCGTTGATGTCGGCCAATTACTGGCCGAAACGCTTGGCACGTTGCAACCGGAGACGACCGCGCCGCCGCCAAGCGGCCGCATGCTCACTTTCCCCGTATCCTCGCCGGTGCCGCAGGTGATCAAGCACAAGGGCAATGCCGGGCAGGCAGCAGCGCTGCTGGCGTGGCGGACCGGCGGCGGGATCGCAGATATCCGCACCGCGCGCCAGCTCGACGTGCTGGCCGCGATTTTCAACGATCGCTTGTTCGAACGGCTGCGCGCGCAGGATGGCGCAAGCTATGGACCAATCGTCGCCAGCGACTGGCCGACCGGCTTTGACGATGGCGGCTATTTGCTGGTCGGCAGCCTGCTGGCGCCAAAGGACCTCGACCGATTTTACCAAATCGCTGGTGATATTGTCCGCGAACTGGCGAGCGAGCCGGTGAGTGCTGACGAATTGACGCGCGCCTCCGGCCCGATCCGCGAACAGATCGCCCGCGCGCTAACCGGCAATCTGTACTGGATGCACTTGCTCGAAGGCGCGTCGCGTGATCCCCGTGTGGTGCGCGCGGCGCTGTCGATTGAAAGCGATGCGGCGAGCTTTTCGCCCGGCGACATTCAGTCGCTGGCGCAGCGCTATTTTATCGCGGAGCGGCAATGGGCACTGAGCATTGTGCCGCCGAGCGAACCAATGGCACGCTGATCAATCACCCTGCGATTTGCGAAGCGTGCTGAGGCGCGGTGGCGCGTCCATTTCACCCTTGGTCATGATCTCGCGGCGCATACGGTCGCGCACTTCGTGGATCGAGGCGATCACGGGTCCCATGGCAACGCCTAGGTCGATCAGCAGCGCCTCGGCCAGTTGCAGCGAACTTTCAAGCGTTTCGGGGACGGCATCAGTCGCCCCGGCGCGGTATAGTTCGGCGGCGTGATCAGTGTCGCGCGCGCGCGTGATGATCGGCAGGTCGGGATGGCGCTGGCGCAATTTGCGCGTGAGTGCCAGCTGTTGCACCGGATCGTCCATCGTCATGACCACCGCATGCGCGGCGCTCAAATCGAGCCGGTCGATCACCCCGGCGCGGCTGACATCGGCAAAGCGGATGTTAAATCCATGGCGACGCGCGGCGGTGACGGTGTCAATGTCAGCATCGACCGCCAGATAGGGCCGATCATGTTCGCGCAGCAGTTCGGCCACCGTTTGTCCGACGCGGCCAAAACCGACGACCAGCGTGCGCCCGCCGATATCATCGCCGCTATCGATAGATGCACCGGCCAGCTCGATACGCCGCGCGACATCATGACCGACGCGCGCCAGCAGCGGCGTGATCGTCAGGCCGATGGCGGTGACAATCTGCCAGAATTCTCCGGTCGCAATGTCGACCAACCCCGCCGCCGTCGCGGCGGTCAGCACGATCAGCGTGGTTTCGGACGGGCTGGCCATCAGCACGCCGACCTCGGCCGCCGTGCCGCGCCGGGCGCCGGCCAATCGCAGCAAACCGCCGGTGACCGCCGCCTTGACTAGGACCACGCCAACCACCGCGAGGATCAGTTGCGGCCAGCTTCCGGCAATTTTCTCAAGGTTCAGGCTCATCCCGACGCTGATCAGGAACACGCCGAGTGCCAGGCCCTTGAACGGGTCGATGATGGCTTCAACCTCTTCATTATATTCGGTTTCGGCGATCATCAGTCCGGCGAGCAGGGCGCCGAAAATCGGCGACAGCCCCACCGCGGCCGTGGCCATCGCCGCGACGATCACCACCAACAGACTGGCGGCAAGAAAAATCTCGCTGCTTTTGGCGCGTGCAGCTTGCGCAAACAGCAATGGCAATACCCAGCGGCCCGCCACCGCCAGCACCGCGACCACAATTGCGCCCTGCCACAGCGTCGTCATCAGCAGCGCTAAACCACCGTCGCCGGCCATCGCCGGCGCCAGCGCGCCGAGCAGAAAGATAATGGGGACAATCGCCATATCTTCGAACAGCAACATGGCAAAGGCGGCGCGGCCGACCGCGCTTTTGGTGCCCGTAATGCGCAGCACCAGCGCGGTCGACGACAGCGCCAGCGCGAGCCCCAGCCCAAGCGCCGGACCAAAGGCATAGCCCCCGACGCCATAAAGCAGCACCGCCAGGATCACCCCGCCGCCGACCAATTGCCCCGCGCCCACACCGAACACCAGCCGCCGCATATTCCAGATGCGCCGGAACGACAGTTCGAGCCCGATCGAGAAGAGCAGCAGGATGATGCCCAGTTCGGCAAAGGGCGCAATCGCCTCGCGGTCGCTGATGGTCACATACGACAGCCACGGATTGCTGTCCGTCAGCGCGCCAAGCGCGCCGGGGCCGACGAGCACGCCGACCATGATGAAGCCGATGACCGGACTGATACGGATGCGCGCAAAGGCCGGAATGATGATCCCCGCCGCGCCCAGCACCACCAGCGCATTGGCAACGCCGCTGCTGTTGTAATCAATCGCCATAGCTAGGGCTATGGCGCATGGCGGCGGCGATGTCAGCGAGAAGTTGGCTTTATTCCGCCCACTTCCAATCCATCGTCATGCTGAACTTGTTTCAGCATCCATGGCGCAGGGTTTCGCTATGGCACCATGGACCGTGAAACAAGTTCAGGGTGACGAATTACGCCGAGTTCGGTTCAATTTCGGCGAACGATAAGTGCTGCCGCTTACTTCCAATTTTCCATCGCGGTTTCCAGATTCTCGCGGATCGCCTCGAAGAACATCTCGGTCGTCATCCAGCTCTGCTCGGGTCCGATGAGGAGCGCAAGGTCCTTGGTCATCTTGCCTTCCTCGACCGTCTGGATGCACACGCGCTCGAGCGTTTCGGCGAAGCGGGTGACGTCGGGCGTGTCGTCAAATTTGCCGCGATAGCTAAGGCCCTGCGTCCAGGCAAAGATCGACGCGATCGGGTTGGTGCTCGTCGCCTTGCCCTGCTGATGCATGCGATAATGGCGCGTGACGGTGCCGTGTGCGGCTTCGGCCTCGACCGTGCGGCCATCGGGGCTGAGCAGCACCGAGGTCATCAACCCGAGCGAGCCAAAGCCCTGCGCGACCGTGTCGGACTGCACATCGCCGTCATAGTTTTTGCAGGCCCAGACGAATTTGCCGCTCCATTTCAGCGCGGATGCGACCATGTCGTCGATCAGGCGATGTTCGTAAATGGTGTTGGCGGCCGCGAACTTGTCCTTGAACTCGTCGTCGAACACTTGCTGGAAAATATCCTTGAAGCGCCCGTCATAGGCCTTGAGGATGGTGTTCTTGGTCGACAGATACAGCGGCCAGCCGCGCCCGAGCGCATAATTCATGCTGGCGCGGGCGAAATCAGCGATTGAATCGTCGAGGTTATACATGCCCATGGCCACGCCCGACGAGGGGAATTGGAACACTTCCTCGTCGATGACCGTGCCATCATCGCCCTCGAACACCAGCCGCAGCTTGCCGGGGCCGGGGACGCGGAAATCGGTCGCCTTATATTGGTCGCCGAACGCATGGCGGCCGACAACGATGGGGTCGGTCCAGCCGGGGACGAGGCGGGGGACATTTTTGATGACGATGGGTTCGCGGAACACTACGCCCCCCAAAATGTTGCGGATCGTCCCGTTGGGCGATTTCCACATCGATTTGAGGTTAAACTCCTCGACGCGCTGTTCGTCGGGGGTGATGGTCGCGCATTTGACGCCGACCCCATATTTCTGGATCGCACGCGCCGATTCGACCGTAATTTTGTCGTTGGTTTCGTCGCGCTTTTCGATGCTCAGGTCGTAATAACGCAGGTCGATGTCGAGATAGGGCAGGATCAGCTTTTCGCGGATCCATTGCCAGATGATGCGCGTCATTTCGTCGCCATCCAGCTCGACAACCGGGTTAAGGACCTTGATCTTGCCCATGATGCGCCTTTTCCTGCGGGGAGTGATGGTGCGGGCCTTAGGCAAAGCGGCATGGCGGGTCAATGTGCGCTGCACCGCGACCGCCGGGCGAAGCCGTGCCACTTTTCTGCCAGCGACATTGCCACGGCGCGGGCGCGGGCCTAGATAGACGGCCATGTCGCAAATCGCTCACAGCAACCGTCCCGGCGGCGGGATCAAATGGCAATGGCCATCGGTCCACCCTGAAGGGCGCAAATTCGTCCTGATCGCCGCTTTCATCTGCGCCTTCTTTGCCCTTCTGGCCTGGGAAACCATCGCCTGGCCAATGGCGGGGGTAACATTGTGGGTCGCGGCATTCTTTCGCGATCCAGTGCGTATCACGCCGACCGGGGCCGATCTGATCGTTGCGCCCGCCGACGGGTTGATTACCCAGATTGCCGATGTGCTGCCGCCGCCCGAAATTGCCGGCCCCGGCGGGCTGGGTGATGCAGCCATGACGCGCGTGTCGATTTTCATGAGCGTATTTGATGTTCACATCAACCGCACGCCGATCCCCGGCACGGTCCGCCAACTCGTCTATATTCCGGGCAAATTCGTCAACGCCGACCTTGACAAGGCGAGCGAGGATAATGAACGCCAGCATTTCGTGGTCGAACGCGCCGACGGGGTGCGCATCGGCTTTACGCAGATTGCCGGACTGGTCGCGCGGCGCATCATGCCGTTTGTCAAAGTCGGTGATATGGTCGGCACAGGCCAGCGCGTCGGCCTGATCCGCTTTGGCAGCCGCGTCGATGTCTTTCTGCCCGCAGGCACGGTGCCGAGCGTGCTGCTGGGCCAGCGCACACTGGCGGGTGAGACGATCATTGCGCGGCTGGGTGACACGGCGGAGCGCGACGGCGTTGGCCAGTAACCGACCAGACGATAGCGTCGGCAGAGGAGGGGGACAGGCCCCGCGGCGGGTGCGCGGCATTCCGCTGCGCGCGATTCCAGCGAATGTCATCACGGCGCTGGCGCTGTGCTGCGGGCTGACCGGCGTCCTGCTCGCCATTGCCGCCTCGCAAAGCGGCGCGATCATCGACTGGAAATATGCGGTCGGCGCGATCGTCGCCGCCGGGGTGCTCGACGGCATGGACGGGCGTGTTGCGCGTATGCTCAACGGGCAAAGCCGCTTTGGTGCTGAGCTCGATTCGCTGTCGGACGTGATTGCTTTTGGCGTGTCGCCGGCGCTGATCACCTATTTGTGGGCGATCAGCGACGACAGCCGCCAATGGGGTTGGATTTGCGCACTGGGCTACGTCATTTGCGCTGCGCTGCGTCTGGCTCGATTCAACGCGGCGATCGATATCGAGGACCAGCCGCACAAGTCGGCCGGCTTTCTGACCGGCGTGCCAGCACCGGCGGGGGCGGGGCTGGTGTTCCTGCCGATGTATTTGTGGTTCGTCACGGGCGCCGACCTGTTTCGCGAACCGCTGCCCGTGGCAATATGGCTGGGCCTTGTCGGCTTCCTGATGATCTCAAACCTTGCGACCTTCAGCTGGGGGCGGGTGCGCGTGCGCCAGACGCTGCGGATGGAACTGATCTTGCTCGCGGCGCTGGCCGGCTCCGCGCTGTTTTTCACACCCTGGCATCTGCTGAGCCTGGTCAGCTTCGTCTATGCCGCGCTGATCCCCTTCAGCATCGCCAGCTATGCGCGTATCAAACGGCAGCGCGCAGCATCCCGGCCGAATTAGCCGGCCGCCGTGCCCGGCCCAAACCGGGCCGCACCGGCCCCATTGTCATCCGCGCCCGCGCCTGCGGCGGAAACTTGCCTGCGTCCCACGCGGTGGCACCAAAGGCCCCATATCCAGCCAATGCCGACAAAATCGCGTCGCGATTCCCGGCCAACATCCCCACAATCACCAGCAGCGCAAAGGCGGCACCGGCGGCAAACAACAGCGCAATGGCCAGGGTCAGCATCGTCTTTTTCCTTCCCGTGGGGCCACTATAATACGCAGGAAACCCCGGTTCCGTTTCATGTTCATGGTTTGTTCCATAATATTTCCAACTTGTCAAGCGGCAGTTTGGCGATTTGCTTGCTTTGCAACGCTTGCATTTCCTTGCCGACCCCGCTAACGGCCCGCGCATTCCTCATGGGAAGCAACATCATCCGGTGCCGCAGCCTAGCTGCGGTTCTCGCTTCCCAGCGGACCAACCGGTAAGGAGAACTACTATGGCGGCACCTGTCGTCACGATGCAGCAATTGATCGAGGCTGGCGCCCATTTCGGCCACCAGACCCACCGCTGGAACCCGCGCATGAAGCCGTATATTTTCGGTGCGCGCAACGGCATCCACATTCTTGACCTGTCGCAGAGCGTGCCCTTGTTTGCGCGCGCGCTGGAATTCGTCGCATCGACTGCAGCGGCGGGCGGCAAGGTGCTGTTCGTCGGCACCAAGCGTCAGGCGCAGGGCCCCGTCGCCGACGCGGCGCGCGCCTCGGGCCAGCATTTCGTCAACCATCGCTGGCTGGGCGGCATGCTCACCAACTGGAAGACGATTTCGAACAGCATCAAGCGTCTGAAGACGCTCGAAGAGCAGCTGTCGGGCGAAATTTCGGGATTGACCAAAAAGGAAATCCTGAACCGCACGCGCGAACGCGATAAGCTTGAAATGAGCCTGGGCGGCATCCGCGACATGGGCGGCATTCCCGACGTGATGTTCGTGATCGACGCCAACAAGGAAGAGCTCGCCATCAAGGAAGCCAATGTGCTTGGCATCCCCGTCGTCGCGATCCTCGATTCGAATGTGTCGCCCGACGGCATCGCTTTCCCGGTTCCGGCCAATGATGACGCGGCGCGCGCTATCCGCCTTTATTGCGATGCGATTGCCCAGGCCGCCACACGCGGGGGTCAACAGGCCCGCGCGGATCGCGGCGAAGATCTGGGGGCAGCGGTTGAACCCGTCGCCGAGCCCGTGC
>JACEST010000079.1 GCA_013911715.1 Sphingopyxis sp.
GCGCCATCCTGCCGCTGCCCGCCGGTGCGGCGGGCATCCGTAGCTATCATGGCCGCCACAATGCCGAGCTGCAGCAAGCCGACGAGGCCATGCCTGGGCAAATCTGGCGACGGACGTCGCGTCGCGGGCTGACGGGGCATGGCGGCCCGCCGGGGCTGTTCGTGCGCGATGGCCAGTCGGGCGGCGTGTGGGCGGTGCAGCTGGCCTGGTCGGGCGATAGTGATCTGAGTGTCGAAGCCGATGACGAGGGGGGGTATATCCTGTCCGCAGGCCCCGCGCTGGCGCCGGGCGAGCTGGTGCTGGCGCCGCAAGAAAGCTGGACCGCCCCCGATCTCATCGCGACATATGCGCCCGCAGGCATGAACGATGCCAGCGCCAATTTCCACGCCGCCATCCGCGCCCGCCTGAAATGGCCGGGCGGCGCGATGCGGCCTCGCCCTGTGCATTTCAACAGTTGGGAGGCCTGCTATTTTGCGCATGACGAGGATGTCATGGCCGGTCTGGTCGAGCGCGCCGCCGCCTTGGGTTGCGAACGTTTCGTGCTCGACGATGGCTGGTTCAAGGGCCGCGGCGATGACCGCGCGGGGCTCGGCGACTGGACCGTCGATGCCGACAAATATCCGCATGGGCTGGGACGACTGGCGCAGCGCGTCATCGACCTTGGCATGGAATTCGGATTGTGGGTCGAACCCGAAATGGTCAACCCCGACAGCGATTTGTACCGCGCGCACCCTGATTGGGCGCTGGCAGTGGCGGGGGTCGCGCCGCCCTCTGCGCGGAACCAGCTGGTGCTCGATATGGCGCGGACGGACGTGCGCGACCATCTGTTCGCGGCGCTCGATGCCTTGCTAACCAATTTGCCGATTGCCTATTTGAAGTGGGATCACAACCGCGACCTGTCGCCCAACATTCGCGGCGCGGCGCAGGTTGCTGGCACTTATGCCCTGCTGGCGCGGCTGCGCGCGGCGCATCCGCGTGTAGAGATTGAAAGCTGTGCGGGCGGCGGCGGGCGCATCGATGCTGGCATTGCGGCCTACACCCACCGCTTCTGGACCAGCGACAATATCGACGCGCTCAGCCGCGTTGGCATCGAGCGCGGCTTTCTGGCCTTCATGCCACCCGAACTGATGGGCAGCCATGTCGGCGCGAGCCCGGCGCATGCGACGGGGCGCAGCCAGCGTCTGGGGTTTCGCGCCAGTGTGGCCGTGACCGGGCATCTTGGCGTGGAACTTGATCCCGCGACGCTAAACGATGCTGATCGGGCCGAACTGGCCGACTGGATTGGCTTTTACAAGGATTGGCGCGACCTGCTCCACGGCGGGCAGGTGTGGCTGGGCGATGGCGGCGACGGGCTCGTGTGGCAGGCGCACGGAATGCGCGAGCGTTTCTTGTTGTTCGCCTACCAATGCTCGCCACCGATGCGTCGTCGTCCGCAGCCGCTGCGGCTGCCCTTTCTGGATGATGCGCCGCGCGCTGTTTCGCTGCTGCGTGGCAATGGCATGGGCGGGCCCTATCATATTCCGCCCCCATCGCTGTTCGCCTCGATGCAGGCCGCGGCGCAGCGCTTCGCTGGCAGTTGGCTGCGTCATTCCGGGCTGCCCCTGCCGCCGCTGCGCGCTGAAGGTGTCGCAATTTTTTTGGTCGAGACAGAGAAATAATCGGTCGGCTGTAACCAGATCAAAGGCGGTCGCGAACTGCTTGTCGATGTCATCCCCCGATGCATCGCACATTTTTCGGGAGTTAAACCTATGAACACTGTCACCAAAGTATCGCTTGCCGCTTCGGCGCTGCTCGGCCTTGCCGCTGTTGCCGCTACGACCCCTGCCGTCGCCCAGGAAGGCGCCAAGGAAAAATGCTTCGGCGTTTCGCTGAAGGGCAAGAATGATTGCGCCGCAGGTCCGGGCACCAGCTGCGCCGGCACGTCGACCACCGACTATCAGGGCAATGCCTGGAAATATGTTGCCAAGGGCCAATGCGAGAAAATGGGCGGATCGCTCGCCGCGCGTGCGGGCAACGCCAAGCCGGTCCCCAAGAAGGGCTAAGCATCTAACGTGCTAACCGCCTTGCCCCTGACTCTGCCATCCCGCGCCGGTATAGGTCTGAAATCAGACCATTATGCCGCGCTGCTGGCAG
Source organism: Sphingopyxis sp. (assembly GCA_013911715.1). Lineage (GTDB taxonomy): Bacteria > Pseudomonadota > Alphaproteobacteria > Sphingomonadales > Sphingomonadaceae > Sphingopyxis. The sequence goes on from JACEST010000079.1 coordinate 2,134, forward strand.
CCGTCGGGGCCGGGTGCGGACCCGCCTGGGCCGAAGTTCACCCCCAGAACTATTTCGGCGCAGGCGGGTCACCGCACCGCTGGCTGACTGCGGTGGCCGATGTGCTGCCGCTCAGCTTTCATTCGGTCGGTCTGTCCCTGGGATCGGCGGCAGGCGTTGATGGCCACGAACTGGATCAACTCGCTGCCTTGTGCGATCGCTATCAGCCCGCGCAGGTCTCCGACCATTTGAGCTGGAGCAATGGCGCCGGCGAATATTTCCCCGATCTTTTGCCTATCCCCTATAGCCACGCCGCGTTGGCGCATTTTGCCGATCAGGTCGAGCGTGTGCAGGACCGGCTGGGCCGTGCCATGCTGATCGAAAACCCCTCGCGCTATATTGCGCTGGCAGGGGATGATTATGCCGAGGCTGAATTTCTGAACCTGCTGTGCCGCCGCGCCGGTTGCGGGCTGTTGCTCGACGTCAACAATATTGATGTGTCGGCGCACAATCTGGACGGCGATGCTGCGTTGTGGCTTGACGCTGTCGATGCGGCGCTGGTCGGCGAAATCCATATTGCGGGCCATGCGCGCAAAGCCGATGACGACGGCGTTGTCATTGCCATCGACGACCACGGATCGGAGGTTCGCGACAGTTGCTGGGCTTTGCTCGACCGCTTTCTGGACCGTGCCGGGCCGCGCCCGATATTGGTCGAATGGGACAGTAATGTCCCTGCGTTCGACGTGCTGATGCGCGAAGCTGGCCGTGCCGATGTCGCGCTCGACGCGTTGACTGTAAATGCTTGACGCGGTTCAGACCAGTTGGGCCAAGGCGCTGCTGCACGGGCCAGCGCATGTGCCGTGGCACGCCTTTGCCGCCGACCAGGATGCTATCGTCCGCGCCATGAAAATCCACGCCAACACCGTCAGCCACGCGCGGCTGGTGGCTTTGGAAGACAGCTATACACGGACCCGCAGCCATGTCGGCGACGGGGCGTTCAATCAATTGTCGCGGCGCTATCTTGATGGTGGGCACGCCGCCGGCTTGCGCCACAGCCAAATTGGCGCGGCCTTCCCCGAATTTCTGGCCGAAACGGCAGGTCTTGCAGCGCTGGCGACGCTGGCTGCGGCTGAGCGCGCGTGGCTCTCGGCCTATCATGCCGCTGATGCCGCGCCGCTGCGGCTGGCCGATCTTGCGGCGCTGGACGCTGGCGACATGATGCAAATGACGGTCGTGCGCCACCCGGCGGCGGCGGCGGTGCAATTTGCGCCGCGCCTTGCCCGCAGCTTTGATGAAGCTTTGCCCGCCGACGCGCAATTGGCGCTGATCACCCGACCTGCCGTCGATGTCCAAGTCCTGGCCATCGATGCGGCGACGGCGGCATTGCTGCCGTCGCGCGCGGATGTAACCAAATTGGGTGCTCTGCTCGAACAAGCAGGAGAGGATGGTGCAACTGCCGTTGCACAATTGATGGAAGCGGGCGCATTCTGCGCCGCCGACACACTGGGGAGGCAATTGTGAGGCATTATTGGTCCAAATTTACGACGCTGGCTGGGTCGCAGTGGGCAGAGGCGCTGACCTTGCTGCTGGCGCGTGTTTCGCTGGCGGGTATCTTCTGGCGCTCGGGTCGCACCAAGGTAGAAGAAGGCAGCTGGCTGTCGGTCAGCGAAACGACATTCTTTCTGTTCGAAGAAGAGTATAAGGGCGTTCCGCTGCCGACCGAACTCGCTGCCTATATGGCGACCTATGCCGAACATCTTTTCCCCATCCTGCTGGTGCTGGGCCTGGCCACGCGGCTGTCGGCGCTGGCGCTGATCGGGATGACGCTGGTGATCCAGTTTTTTGTCTTTCCCGAAGCCTGGTGGGCAGTCCACAGCTTGTGGGTAGCACTGGGTGCAATATTGGTGGTGCGCGGGGCCGGAATTATTTCGGCTGACCATCTCCTTGCACGCAGCGTGCAAAAGTGAGGGCCGATGATGTCACGCTGGCGCAGTTGATGCGGGCGTCGCAGGGCGGTGACCGCGCGGCCTATCGCGCATTGCTGAACGAATGCCAGCGCTGGCTGGCGGGCTATTTCCGCCGCCGCATCGCGCCGCACCTGGTCGATGATTTGATCCAGGAAACCTTGGTATCACTGCACCGCAAGCGCGCCAGTTGGGACGGCGACCGCGCCTTCCTGCCGTGGCTGGCGGCGATTGCCCGTTACCGCTGGATCGACATGCTGCGACGCCAGCGTGAGAGCGATGAGCTTGACGATGATTTCGGCGCCGTAGGCCCCGAGGATGAAGCCGTCCACGCCCGGCTCAGCCTTGGTCGTCTGCTGGTGCAGCTGCCGGCGGGGCAGGCGCAGGCCATTTCGCTTGTCAAAATCGAAGGTGCCTCGATTGCCGAGGCGGCGCGTATCACCGGCCAAACCGAATCGCTGGTCAAGGTCAATATCCACCGCGGGCTGAAGCGACTCGCTCAATTGGTTGAAAGTGAATGATAACAATTCCAAATCCTCGTCTCGACCGGCTGATTGACGGCCTGACCGAAGACCTCGCGCCGGTTACTCGGCAACGCCAGGCGCATGGGGTTAATATCGTGCTCGCCGCTTGGACTATCGGTGCCGCTGCGCTGCTGATAGTCATGGGACTGCGCCATGATTGGAACTCGGGCATGTTCGAACCATCGGCGTTGCTCCAGATTTTCTGGTCAGCGGCGCTGGGCCTTGTCGCTATTTGGTTCGCCGTGCGCATGGCGATGCCGGGCGTAGGCCGCGATCATGGCGGTTGGCGCTGGGCGGCGGCGGTTGCTGCAACCGTACCGCTTGCCGCGATTGTAGCATTGATGGCAGCATCATCGCTGCGCTGGGCGCAGTCCTATCCTGACGCCGGAATGGAATGTTTGTGGAAGGGCATGTTGGCCGGATCGATGGTCGCCGCCGCGCTGACGCTGTGGCTGCGCCAGGGTGCGCCATCATCACCCGAGCGGGCGGGTTTGGTCACCGGTATCGCTGCTGGGGCGACCGGAGTGACCGTCGTCGCGCTCCACTGCCCCCTGGATGCATTGATGCATGTTGGCATTTGGCACGGAGCCACGATTATGTTGGCGGCGCTGATTGGCCGGATCGCGCTGCCTCCGCTGCTGCGCTGGTAAAGGGTGGACAGCTTTGCCTCGCTTGTGTATTAGTAATGCAATACACAAGCGAGGAGATGCCCCATGTCCACCACAAGATTAGTCGCCCCCATAATGGCCTTCGCCCTGTTGTCGGCCTGCGGGCTCGACGATGACAAGGGCAGCGTCGCCGCCAAAACCGGCCCTGACGGCAGCCGGAGCTTTGCTGCGGCCGACTTCACCGGGGTCGAACTGGCGGGATCCGACAATGTCGTGGTGACGCGCGGCAATACTTTTTCGGTGGTCGCCAACGGGCCACAGGACATCCTAGACAAGTTGGAAGTTCAGGTCAGCAACGGCGTTCTGGTCATCAGCCGCGAATCGCAGATGATGAACTGGGGCAGCGGCAAGAACGCAACCATCGCCGTGACGCTGCCGCAGCTCGACAAGGCCGAACTCAGCGGCTCGGGCGAGATGAATGTCGATGCTGCATCGGGTGATGCAGTCGATGTGGTGTTGTCGGGTTCAGGCAATCTTGAAATTGCAACCGTGACCAGCAAAACGCTCGATGTATCGCTCGCGGGGTCGGGCGATCTTACCATCAAGAGCGGCAAAGCCGACCGCGGCGACATTGCGCTGGCGGGGTCGGGCGACGTCGATGTCAAGGGCGTGACTCTGACTGCTGCCGATATCAGCATCGCTGGTTCGGGCGATATCGACGCGACCGCCACCGGCACTGCCGATGTCGCGCTGGTCGGGTCGGGCGACGTCCGACTTGGCGGCGGCGCAAAATGTGATAGCAGCGAGCTGGGATCGGGCAAGGTCAGCTGCAGCTGAGCCCCTGCTCCCCTTATGATGGGAGCGCAGCATGACGGCACCGATGGTCAGGTTCGCGCTGGTTGCGGCTGCGGCGCTGTCGGCCGTTGGCTCTGCGGCTGCGGCCGAGAAACGCTTTGGCCTCACCAGCTTTGAACGCATCGTCGTCACGGGCGATTTCGTGGTCGAAGTGGTTACGAAAAGCCCGGTCAGCGCGGTGGCCAGCGGCTCGGTCGATGCGCTCGACCGGCTAGAGATCAAGAGTGCCAACGGCACGCTGACGATCAGCGACCGGCGTTTCGGCAGCGACCGGACGCGCGGGGCTGATGCCGGGCCCGTCACCATCCGCATCAACGCGGCGCGGCTGAACAGCGCGGCAATAGTCGGGGCAGGGTCGCTGACCATCGACCGGCTGGTGGCGGCCGATGTCGCGCTCACCTTGCGCGGACCGGGCAGCCTGACCGTCGCGAACATTGCGGCCGACCGGCTGACGCTGGCGGTGACGGGCAACGGGCGCGTGCAACTGACTGGACGCGCCAAAACCGCCGAAACGCGCGTCACCGGGGCGGGGTTGGTCGATGCCGACGCCCTCGCCGTGACCGACCTGACCGCCAATGCCGAAGGCGCCGGCGACCAGCGTTACAACGCCGTTCGGACCGCATCGGTCACCGCGCGCGGCGTCGGCAGTGTTACCGTTGCGGGCAAGCCCGCCTGCACCGTGCGCAATCTGGGCGCAGGCAAGGTGAGCTGCGGTCAGCGCTGAGTGCTGGCGAGCCGGTCGGCGGCGCGGCTGTTTTTCACGATCAAGGCGGGCAACCAGCGCGCGAGGAATGCGACGCGCCTGGCGGTTGGCCCCACTGGGGTGTGCAGCCGGTCGCCATGCACGGCCTGCCATGCCGCCTCGGCGACCAGCGTCACCGGGCTGATCTCCAGGCCGCGCCCGGTGATGCGGTCACGCGCCGATATATTGCTGTCGGGGGCGTTCTGGTCGAGGATCGGCGTGTCGGTAAAGCCGGGCATCAGGTCGCGAACCTTGATGTCATAACGTGCAAGCTCGATGTCGAGCGCCTCGGTGAGCGCGCGCACCGCATGTTTGGTCGCCGAATAGACAGCGAGCCCCGCCATGCCATAATAGCCCGACGCCGACCCGGTGTTCAGGATGACCGCGCCGGGGGTGGCCTTCAGCATCGGCAAGGCGGCATAGACGCCGTTGACCACGCCGCTGAAATTGATCGCGATCAGCCGGTCGGCGGCTGCGGGATTGACATCGGGGAAATGACCGCCGGTGCCGATCCCGGCATTGTTGAACAAGACGTCGAGCCGTCCGCCGCTCGCAGCGCCAAATTCCGCCAGCGCAGCGGCCCATTGGTCGCGGTCGCACACATCCATGACATGCCCGGTCGACTGGCCCGAAGGCAACAGCGCAGCGGTTTCATCGATGCCGCGCCGGTTGATGTCGGCCAGCCCGACCAGCCAGCCGCGCGCAGCAAAATGCTGGGCCACCGCGCGGCCGATACCCGAACCGGCGCCGGTGATGAAAATCGCCTTGCGCCCAGCCGCTGCTGTTTCGCCGGCCATATGCTCACTCCTTATCAACATTAATGTCAGCGAGTGGCGGAACTGCGCAGCGATGGTCAAGTGCTAGTTTGTGTTTTCCCGGTGTGGCGCGGCTGATAGGGAGGGGGCCATGCTGCAATGCCCCCGCGCCGCACTAGCCTTCATTCTTGCCATTGTGGCGCTGATTTTGCCCACGACAGCGTCGGCAGCGGTGCAGGTGCATTTATACAGCCGCGAATTTGGCAACCAGTTCCCGCACGCCTTCATTATCGTCAAGGGCACATTGCAAGCCAATGGCGCCAAGGTTTCGGCCAATTATGGTTTTACCGCCGTCACCGTCACACCGGGGATTTTGCTGGGGCCGGTCAACGGCGCGGTCGAACCATTGCGGCGCGCCGATCTGGCCGGGGCCGAGCGGCAATTCACCCTGACCATCGGCGACGCCGCTTATGCGCGGCTGGTGCGCAAGGTTTCAGAATATCGGGCGCTCACACAGCCGAGCTACAGCCTCGATAAACGCAACTGCGTCCATTTCGTGATGGAGCTGGCCGCAACATTGGGATTAAAGGTCAACCGCAAAAGCAAATTTTTCCGCGACCCGCAGGGCTTTCTGGCAGAACTGCGGGCGCTCAATCCGGGGCTGACGTAACTTTGGCGGCTAAAGCTGGACGCGGCCCGCGCAAAACCCTATGTGCACGGCGGCGCACGAACGCGCCTTTGGGACTGCCGCGCGCTTGAAACTGTTGCTCACTCTGCTTGCCCTGCTGACCGGCTTTACTGGCGGGGAAGCGGTGCGCGTGTCGCCGGTCGCTCCGTCGGCATTCGGCGCTGCCATGGCGCTGGCCGGAGCGGTGAGCGAAGGGCGGGCAGCACGTCAGGTGCACCGGCCGCAACAGGCCGCGCCGCTGCGCTTCCGGCCCCGCCGCAACGTCGCGCCGCGCCTGGCGAGCGCCGCGCCGCGCCAGCTTGGCATCCCCAGCTACGGTCTGCGCACGCGCGAATAGCGCCGCGCGGGCGCATTTGCGGCCATATCCCCGTTTCACGCTGTCGCGTCTGTGCCCGCAAGGGCCATGGCGGGCGCGCCAATCCCAGTGCAATTTTCATTCAGGTGACCCCCCATGCTCGGTACCATTGTCAAATCGATTTTCGGCTCGTCGAACGACCGCTATGTCGCGTCGATCCGCAAGATTGTCGATCAGATCAACGCCTTTGAACCCACCATCGCAGCGCTGTCGGACGAAGAGCTGCGCGGCCAGACGGCAATCTTTCGCGAAAAGCTGGCGAACGGCGCGACGCTCGACGCCATTTTGCCCGAGGCTTTTGCCACGGTGCGCGAAGCGTCGCAGCGCACGCTCGGCCTCAGGCATTTCGACGTCCAGATGATCCGCGGC
>JACEST010000008.1 GCA_013911715.1 Sphingopyxis sp.
CCGCGATGCTAAGCCAGCGCGCCCGCCCCGGCGGCGACCCCGACCGTGCCATCGGTCAGCGCCATCGGCATCGCCCGCGCCCGCATATTGCGCGCGGTCCAGGTCACGCGAACCGGCGACGCGGTCGGCACGGTCGATCGCACCGCCATGCTCGTCACCCATCAGCGTCCCCGCCGCGATGGTGCGCTGGTTGTGGATTGTTACTGAAACAGGGCCAGGGGCCCGGTTCCGGCGCTGGACCGAACAAAAGGTCTGGATTTCGCTCCTGCAGCCGTTTCGGGTCGATCACGCGGCGGCTTTTTGGGCAAAAATGATCGCCCGCGCCACCTCGTCCTTGACACTATGCTTCCCTATTTTTGCTAATTCTCGGGAACGCCGTTCCGCATGATGCCTATAAGGCGACGACCTCTTTCCTTTTCGCAAATGGTAAGGGTCGAATCCGAACACAAAAATCCTGCTTGAATCCTATTTGAATTGCGACGAGATATGCGCGCAATTGTGAATTCGGGCCACGGCTTGCAGTGCCGGTACGCAATAATGGGTTGCTGAAGCCCAACGCACGAGCGATTTTGATCAGTAGCATCGTACAAGGTGTGAGGCATGGGTAAAGCCATCAGCGAGCGTCAAAAAGCGATTTTGACAATAGTCAAAAATCAAGGATTTGTCTCTACAGAACAACTGGTCGGCCAATTTAATGTAACGCCGCAAACCATAAGACGCGACATCAACATTTTGTGCGACCAAAGCTTGATGCACCGTTTTCATGGTGGCGCAGGGCAAGCCACCAGTATTGAAAACGAGGCATATCATCGCCGACTTCACGCATTTGTCGAAGCAAAATCGAACATTGCTCGCCATGTTGCGAAACATATCCCGAACGGCAGCTCGTTATTCCTGAATATCGGCACGACTACCGAAATGGTCGCGCAGGCATTGATTGGTCACAAAAACCTGAAAATTGTGACCAATAATTTGCATGTTGCAACGATATTATCGAATAATGACGACTTTGAAGTGATGATTGCCGGCGGACAATTGCGCAACCGCGATGGCGGAATCACTGGCCCGGCAACCACTGAATTTATTCAGAAATTCCGCCTGGATTTCGGTGTTATCGGTGTGAGCGGTATCGACAGCGACGGATCCTTGCTCGATTTCGACTATCAGGAGACTCGAAACGCCGAAGCGATCATTGCCAATTCTCGGGAAACGATCTTGGTTGCAGATCATAGCAAATTTGGTCGGCGCGCGATGTCGCGCTTTGGCCATCTCTCGCAAATTGACTGGCTCTTCACAGATCAGGAGTTATCAGAGGAATTTCAAAGCCTTAGTTCCGCTAGCGGTGTAGCAATAAAGATCTGCCACGAACCCGAACAGGCGCGCGTCACCAAAGTGTAAATTTTTTCGATTGCGAACATTTTGCATTCGCTTTAGAATCAGCAGCGTGAGAATGTGCGTGGCACGCAAATCACGCTGCGGAGGAAAAATCGGGCTGGTTCATGCGGCCCATCAGCCGGGTATTTCGATATCTGCTGTTCGTTCGGATCATAAATTAGAAAAATGCGCGGAGGATGTTTATGAAAATCAAGGCACAACTTCTGTTGGGTGTCGCATTCGGCCTGTCGGTATCGACCGCAAGCTATGCCCAAGATGCAGCAACCGCCGACGGCGAAGGCGAGGAAATTGTTGTCACCGGCATTCGCGGCAGCTTTGCCAATTCTGCCGCGATCAAGCGTGATTCCAATGCCATATTGGATGCGATTAGCACTGAGGATCTGGGCAAATTCCCCGATTCCAACGTCGCTGAATCGCTCCAGCGTATTCCCGGTGTCGCGATCGACCGCAGCAACGGCGAAGGGCGCTTCGTGACCGTGCGTGGTTTCGGGCCTGCGTTCAACACCGTGCTCGTTAACGGACGCACATTCGCCAGCGACAACCAGGGGCGCGAATTCAGTTTCGACCTTTTGGCAGCGGAGTTGATCAGCGGTGCCGAGGTCTATAAAAGCGCGCAGGCGCCGCTGCAGGATGGCGGCATCGGTGCCACGCTTAACATCAAAACGCCGCGGCCGCTGGATCTGGGCGGCTTCAAGGCCGTTGTCTCCGCAAAGGGTCTGTATGAGCGTAACAGCGAAGATGTTACGCCCCAGCTTTTTGGCCTGATCAGCGACACTTTCGCGGACGGTGCAATCGGTTTGCTGGCGTCGGTTTCTTATCAGAAGCGCGATTCGCAGGTTCGTTTTACCCAGAACCGCGGTTATCTGCCCGGCACCACCGTTGGTCCGACAGCTGCGCCGCTATTCACCAACGTTTTTGCGCCGCGCAACCAGGACGCCGGCATCGATACGCAATCGCGTGAGCGGCTTGGCTTTAACGCAACGGCACAGTTCCGCCCGAGCGATACGCTGACCTTCACGGTCGATGGTCTTTACAACCAGTTTGATGTCGAATCCCGCGTCGAGTCGCTGGGCAGCTGGTTTGAACCGTCGAGCTACACTGCTGCTGCGATCGACGAAAATCGGACTGTTACATCCTTGACCACCAATGGGGTCGGTGACTTTATCCAAACATCGAACAATCGCTTTGTGAAGACGCGCGCGGTTGGCGGCAACTTGGAATGGGAAGTCAACAGCAACCTGAAGGTCAGGCTTGACTCATCATGGTCGCGCGCCACCGACGATGCCGGCGGCAGGAACTACTTCACCGTCATTGGTATCCCAAGTGCCTACACGTTCCAGCAGGCTGTTGGCAGCGGTTTCCCGTCGACTCTCAATTATACGAGCGATCTGACGAACCCTGCCCTTGGCCGCACCCACATTGCGCTGCGGCAGGGTAACGATGAATCCGAGCGCATACTGGAGCACAAATTTGATACCGAATGGCGGTCGGATGGCGGCGTGCTTGATGTCGTCCGGTTCGGTCTGGTCAACACCAATCGCAGGAAAAGCAGTCAGACCATTGCAACCAACCCCAATACTTTGTGTCTTTATTGCGGTTACAATGAAGCGTCGAACCCGGCATTGCTTAGCCCGATCAATCTCGGAAATTTCCTTGGCGGCAGCGGAACCGTACCCACCGCATTTCAGCGCTATGATGCCAACGCCTATTTTGCTTTCCTCGAAAGCCCCGCGCAGGCAGCTGCGCGCGATGTGGCCCGCGGTCTTCCGCCAGGAACCACTGCGGCGCTTCTGGCTGCGACCAATGGTTTCGATGCTGAAGTTCAGCCGAACTCATTCTCCATCAATGAGCAGGTCTATGCCGGCTATCTCGACGTCGATCTGAAAGGTACGCTGGGCTCCATGCCTTGGGTGGTCAATGTTGGTGCGCGTTATGTGCACACCGAACTGACTGCAAACGGCCAGCAGCAGGTGCTGCTGGATCTGCTCCCGGTTCTGGGCGATCCAACAATCTATCAGGGTGTGTTCGCCAATGGCGGCGTTCCCCAAGCAACCCAGGTCGAATCAAGCTATGATTTTTTCCTGCCGAACCTGAACATCAAGGTGAATTTGACCGACGATGTGGTGGCTCGATTCTCGGCATCGCGCACGTTAACGCGCCCGCAAGTCCGCGATCTGGCGCCGCGGACCAACTTTGACGTGTTGCGGCCAGCCAGCCTTGATGCCAGCGGCGGCAACCCCAACCTCAGGCCTTACACCTCGAACAATTTCGATCTGTCGCTTGAGTGGTATCCGTCGACCACCACGACCCTTTCGGTGGCGGTCTATTACAAGAATATCCAGGATTTCATCGTCCAGACCCGCACACCAGAGACATTCACTATTGCCAATGCCGGCGGTTTGCCGCTCGGCAATGGCATAACTGGTGCCAATGAAGCGACATTCAATGTGCGCCGGCCGCGCAATGCCGAATCCGCAAATGTTCGTGGGCTCGAGTTAAATGCAGTTCACACCTTTGATTATCTTCCGGCCCCGCTGGATGGCTTTGGCGTCGCCTTGAATGCCACCTTCGTTGACAGCAACGCGACGTTCGATACTGCGACCACTGCGACTTCGTTCGCCGTCGAAGGTCTTGGCAATAGCTATAATGCTACGGCCTTCTTCGAAAAGAGCGGATTTGCGGCACGCGTCGCCTGGAACCGGCGTGGCCGTTTCCTGGAGGCGCTGGTCACACCCGGACAAGGCGGCGATCCGGTGTTCAGGCGGTCTTTTGACCAGGTCGATGTCCGTGCGAGTTATGATGTATTAGAATTTGCACAAATTTTTGTCGAAGGCACCAATGTGCTTAACTCTCGCAACATCACCACGGGTCGCTTCGACAATCAGGTGCTTGATTTTGTTGACACCGGTGCACGCTATGCGGCGGGTGTGCGCTTTAACTTCTAGACTGATCTTGACCACATAGGAAAAGCCCCTCTTTGGATTCATGCCAAAGAGGGGCTTTTTTGTTCTCCACTTCATAACGATGGTCGTCCGATGATGAAAATTAGGAATGCGCTACTCTCCTTGTTTGTTGTGTTTTCCGCCCCAGCCGCCGCGCAACCCATTGAGCCAGCCCCCTATGCAGTCCCGCCAATGGACGCTCCCTTGCTCGCGGCGCTGGGACCACACCAAATCGGCGTGCGACGAGGAGAGGTGGTTTCTCAAGACGTAGTGACGCTGACAAAGGCAGGGCTCACGCGTGCGCCGCGGACGATAAAATTTCGTATCTGGTATCCGGCAAAAACGACGCCTGATGCCACCCGAGCAAGCTTTACGCATGTTTTGCCACGGCCAGACGGCAAAGGCGCGCCGTTCACGATACCAAGTCTTGCCGTTGAGAATGCGCAGGCCGCAGGGGGCACCCGCTATCCGCTGGTCATCGTGTCCCATGGCTACAACGGCTGGGACAGTTTTATGACGTGGCTCACCGAGAATTTGGCGACCAAAGGCTATATCGTTGTTGCGATCGACCATGCAGATCAACGTGCGATCAGCGCCCCAGAATTTGGCATTTCATTTGGGAACGTCCTGATCAATCGGGCAGCAGATCAACGCGCGGTGATCAATCATTTGACGATCCAGGCCGCTGACCGAAAGGATTCGCTCGGTCAGATGATCGACGCCAACAATATCGGCGTTATCGGCTATTCGATGGGCGGCTTCGGTGCGCTGGCGACCGCCGGTATCGACTATGATGCCGCAAGCGGCGTCTTCAAACAATTGCCCGCCGAAGCGCAAGCGGCCATCTTTGACAGCCAAACCAACGGCAAGCTTGTCGCTGACAAGGTCAAAGCCATTGTTGCCTTGGCCCCTTTTGGCGGGCGTCCCGAAAGCCGGGCATGGACCGCAAACGCGCTCGCGCAATCACAAAAGCCGATATTGATCATCGGCGGAAGCGATGATGACATTGTCGACATGAAGAGTGGCATATCCTGGATATTTGAGCAGCTGACTGCGACGTCCCGGCATATGCTCATCTTCCTCCACGCGCGCCACAATGTTGGCGGAAATCCTCCACCGCTCGAAGCAAATGATGATTTTTCCACGCGGGAGTATTTTGCCGAACCCGTTTGGCGTCCTGAACGTATCAATGCCATCAACCAGCATTTCATCACCGCCTTCCTCGATCTACATCTCAAGGCCGATGCGGCAAAGTCAGCATTTCTGAATGTGCCGACCGCACGCAGCGGAGATGGCGCATGGCCATTGGCTCCGCTGGAAAATGTTGGCGGCAAAACCGCAACTGAAAAGGAAAGCGGCTACTGGCCCGGTTTTCAAAGACGCTGGGCGCTTGGGCTGGAAATGCGCGACGGCCGATCAGATCAACCGCGTTAGTCTCTAACCGTTCATTTCGGTAAGCAGGCGGTTGATTTTTCGATCGATATGAAATTGGGAAAGTTGCTGGATGCGGTTCAACTGACCTAGCGAATTGATGATGATGTGGACCTTGCCCAAAAAGCCAAGGCGGCGCATTTCCAATATCGCCGCATCGTCAAGCGCCTCCAATCTGGGCGGACTAATTGTGTAAAGCCCCTCGATCTGCTCGCTTGCGCCTTCGCTAAACTCCATTGTGATGGACAATGGCCGGATTAGTCCCAACGTTACAAGGGCTGCCACAAAATCGTCGGCAGCGCCCAGATCGCTTCGGAGAAAGTCCAGCATCGATCGAATGCGCGATAGCTCCGCGGTCTCTTGGCCTTCATCAGAATAAAGCGCGATCCCGGCATCGGTGTTGACGCGGTCGCTGGCTTCATCGATGCACAGCTTTTTCTCGGGACCCGCCAGACAAAAGGGTGCGGCCATTGCAATCACCGGCAAATAGGTTGCCTGCCATTGATCGTTGACGACGAAAAAATTCGCGCCCGGCCTGAATCCGAGCAATGCGACAAGGCGGAAATGCCCGCTTTCGCGGTCTTTCATAAACAACAACGGATAATCCGACGCGGCCACGCCCGTCTCAGACAGGCCGATTTGTGCGTGATTAAGCCGGCGCGACCATGCCAGATCCAGCCCAGGCATTATCCGGACATCACGGTGGCGGTCGGCGTTAAACTGGCTAAGCGAAGTCAGATTTTTCAAACCGATTGCAATCCATATTGATAAATTTTGTTCAAGAGATCGCGGTGCATTGGCATGTCAGCGACCGAATTCTGCCGTGACTGGGCTACTGCGGCAAAGCAGCGATCGGCCAGTTGCCTGTCCTGCACCGAACTGGCCTGCGCGGCATAATTCGCCTCAAAACCCATCCCATGCAGGACATATTGATAACTGGGCCAAGAGAAGATCTCCCTATGATATGGGAAATCCTGGGCACTGGGAGGATGATATCGCCAAAGTTCAAGGCGTTCCTTCAGGCCCTCCGGAATTGAGTCGGGGCTGCGGTTGTCACGCCAGAATTGCGTGTCGTCACGTTTGGTCAGGACATAGTGCAGCTTCAGAAACTCGATAATCCGCGCCCAATGATGGGTGAAAGCGCTGTTGAACTGCTTGGACAGGACTGTCATTGCACAACGGTTTTCGGGCAATCGGTCCGCAATGAAATCAACGGCGGTTTCGATCAACATCAGCGCAGATGCTTCGAGCGGTTCCAGAAATCCATTTGACAGGCCGACTGCCACGCAATTTCTGACCCAGAATGTTTGGCGATGACCGGCACGAATTTTGATGCGCCGGGCTGTTCCGCTGACCCCCGCCGGCCCGAGATAGCGAAGCAATGTCGCTTCGGCTTCATCATGGCTGGCATGATTGCTCGAATAGACATAACCCGTGCCGCGGCGGGTGGGCAGGCCGATTTCCCAGATCCAGCCAGCATCCTGCGCGGTGGAAATTGTGTGTGTTGCGATGGGGGCATCATCGCGTTCATATGGCACTTGCATGGCCAAGGCATAGTCTGCGAACAGGATGTCGTTGCACGCTATAAATGGCACGCCATAGACGCCCTCGATCATCAGGGCGGCAAAGCCCGAGCAGTCGAGAAACAAATCACCTGGAATACAACCATGCAATTTGGTCTCGATGCTCGCAATATCGCCATCTTCGGACTGGTTGACCGACGTCACTTCATCGACAATGTGGCGAACGCCGAGTTTTTCGACGCTGTAGTCGCGCAACAACTTAGCAAATTTGACTGCATCTAAATGGTAGGCGTAATTTGCAAGCCCGCCATATTCGGGGCTGGTAATTGTTTTCGGAGCACGCCCAGCATCACAGAGCGCCGCTTGAAAATCCACCGCGTCGGCAAAATCCAGACCGACCTGATCCTTGGTGCGCATCCAATGGCTGGAAAGGTTGATCTGCGTTGCTGCATGCGGCGGGTTGAGGGGATGATAGTAGCTGTCTTGTGGCGTGCCATCGGTCCAGCCAACAAATTTGGCACCTTGTTTGAATGCGCCATCGCATTGGCGGATGAATTCGGTTTCGGAAATACCAATTTTTTTCAACGTGTTGCGCATCGTCGGCCAGGTGCCTTCGCCTACACCGATAGTGCCGATCGTTTCGGATTCTACCAGCGTTACCCGCACATTGTCGGGGCCGCCGGTGCGATTTTTGGCGGCAATGCGCGCGGCCGCTATCCAGCCAGCGCTGCCGCCGCCCACGACGACAATATGCTCGACCCGCTTCTCCATCAAGATCTCCGGACTCTGCCCACGGTATAGAGCGAAGCTAACGCACTCGCCATAGCCTTCGCCGCGTTGCCGCCATGCGGGTATAGCATAGGCCCTGCGCGCTCCGGAAGCTGTGCATTTAAACTATTCAAATGTCGATAGAAAATGGCGCACCCGAAGGGATTCGAACCCCTGACCTCTGCCTTCGGAGGGCAGCGCTCTATCCAGCTGAGCTACGGGTGCTTTGCCGAAGCGCGGCCCTAGCAGCGGTTGGCGCTGGCTTCAAGCATTGCGCGTGGGGGCGAGAAAGAACCGTAGCCATGAGCCTGTCGAAGGGCGCTTCGCCTTGACACGCCCTTCGACAGGCTCATGGCTACGGTGAAAGGCCGGAAAACTTTATGCCGCCAGCTTCCCATGATTGAGCCGCGGCAGCACATGGCGCGCGAACAGGTCGCATTCGGCGGCGTGGGGGTAGCCGGACAAGATGAAGGCCTCCATGCCCTCCGCGCGATAGGCGTTGATCTTGGCCAGCACCTGGTCAGGGTCGCCGACGATCGCCGCGCCGCAGCCCGATCGCGCGCGGCCGATCCCGGTCCACAGATTCTCCTCGACAAAGCCGTCGCCATCGGCGGCGCTGCGCAGTTCGGCCTGGCGCTGGACGCCGAAATTGGCGGCATCGAGGCTCTTGGCGCGGATCGCGTCGCCCGCATCGGCGTCGAGTTTGGACAGCAGCCGGTCGGCATAGGCACGCGCTTCGGCCTCGGTCTCGCGCACAATCACATGCGCGCGGTAACCGAATTTCAGGCTCCGGCCCTTGGCGGCGGCGCGCGCCGTCATGTCGGCGACGACTTCGGTCACCTTATCCATCGTGTCGGGCCACATCAGATACACATCGGCCGCCTCGGCCGCCGCGTCGCGCGCGACTGGCGACAGACCGCCGAAATAGAGCGGCGGACATTTGCCCGAAACCGTGGTGATGCGCGGCGGATCGAGCTTCAGCTTGTAAAACTCGCCCTGAAAATCCAGATGCTCGCCGTTGAGGAGCGTCTTCAGTATCTGCATCGCCTCGACCGTGCGCTGATAGCGCGGGACGCCGTCCATGACCTCGCCCGGAAGGTCGGACGAGATGATGTTGACGGTCAGGCGCCCGCCCAATATCCGGTCAAGCGTCGCGATCCGCCGCGCCAGTTGCGGCGGCCAATCCTCGCCGATGCGCACCGCCATCAGCAGACGGATTTGCTTGACCAGCGGGGCAATCGCGGCGGCGAACACAGTGGTGTCGACGCCCAGTGCATAGCCCGACGGCAGCAATATATTGTCATAACCGCATTTGTCGGCGGTGAGCACGATGTTGCGGCAATGCTCCCAGCTTGACGCGAGCGCGGGGTCGGGCACCCCCAAAAACTCATAGTCATCGTCGCATAGCGCCGAAAACCAGCTCACTTCACAGGGTGGCAGGGTGTCGGTCATGGCCAGGGTCATGGCAAATCTTCTCCTCTTGCGGCGATCAGCACCTCATACCAGTCGGTTCGGGTCCAGCGGACCGTCGTGGCGGATGCGGCCTCGCGGATGCGCGCCGCATTTTGCGATCCGATGATCGGAATGGGACGCGCCGGATGCGCCATCACCCAGGCGAAGGCGGCGGTGGTGCGCGAAACGCCCTGCGCGGCGGCAACGCGGTCGAGCGCAGCGGCAACCGCATCTTCGCGCGGCGAGGTCGGCGCGGCGATGCGCCCGCCGCCGAGCGGCGACCAGGCAAGCACCGCCATACCCATCCGCATCGCCTGATCAAACTGGCCATCGACCAGCGGGCCGAGGTGCAGGGCTGAAAATTCGGGCTGGTTGGTCGCAAGCGGAATCGTCAGATAATGCGCCAACGCGTCGATCTGCGCCGGGGTGAAATTGGACACGCCTACCGCGCCAATCTTGCCCTCTGCATGCGCTGCCTCCAGCGTGCGCGCCACCTCTTGCGGGTGGGTCAAGATATCGGGGCGGTGGACTTGCCACAGCTCGACGCGCTCAACCTGCAACCGGCGCAAGCTGTCGTCGATCGCGCGGCCCAGCCAAGCCGCGCTCGAATCATAGGGCATCGGCGGCGTGATGCCGCCCTTGGTCGCCAGCACCATCTGGCCGCGCAGAGCAGGCGCTGCGGCGAACACGCGGCCCAGCAGCGCCTCGGCCTCGCCAAAGCCCTGCTCGCCAAAACCATAGATATCGGCGGTATCGAACAGCGTGATCCCGGCATCGAGCGCGGCTTCGATCAGCGCCTGCGCTTGCGGGTCATTTTGTCCGGCAAAGCGCCACATGCCCCAGGCGATGGGCGCGACCATCGGGCCGTCGGCGCCGACCTGCACAGGGGCCGGTGCAGGAAGCAGTTGGGCGGCGAGAGGGGGAAAGGTTTCGCTCACGTGATGATTGTCCTTTTTGATGCAATGGCGGTTCGCGCGTGATGCCTGGGCGGCGCGGTCGAATCACGGATGATCAGGTCATGCCCCAATCGCTGATGCTCGATCGCCCCGTCGCCGCGCAGCAAAATGTCGGTGGCGGTGAAGGCGAGCTCGCGCACTGGCTGTCTTATGGTGGTCAGCGGCGGCCACACCACGCGCGCGAGGGTGGTGTCATCGAAGCCCGCCACCGACAGATCATCGGGGATGTTGATCCCGCGCCGGTGGGCGACGGCCAGCACCCCGGCGGCCATATCATCGTTGCTAGCAAAGATGGCCGTCGGCGGTTCGGGCAAGTCGAGCAGGACGCGCGCCGCGGCTGCCCCGCTGTCGAAATCAAACTCCCCCGGCACCGCGAGCGACGGTTCATATGCGATGCCAACGCGGTCGAGCGCGCGGCGGTGGCCGAACAGGCGCTGGTCGCTCGCCATATGCCCCGGATGGCCGACGATGAAACCAATACGGCGGTGCCCCAGATTGATCAGGTGGGTGGTCATGTCGTCGGCGGCCTGCGCATCGTCCATGAACACCGATGAGGTGAGGGCATGGTTGGTGCCCGGCGAAATGCGGACGAAGGCAATGCCCTGTTCCTCCAGCGCGGCGAGCACCTTGGGACAATCCGTAACCGGCGATGACAATATGATGCCGTCGACATGGGTTTCGGCGATCAGCCCGAGCACCTTGTCGCCCGCCAGCGGGTCGGCGGCATCGACCGGCTGAGCGAGCAGGCGAATGTCGCCTGCCTGCGCCCGCGCCCAGCACCCTTCCTGGATCTGGTGGATATAATAAGGGCTGTGGTTGTCATACAGCAGCGCGACCTGCCCTGATCGCGTGCCCGCCAGGCTGCGCGCAGCAATGCTCGGCCGGAACCCCAGCGCCTTGATCGCTGCCTCGACCCGCGCGCGGGTGTCGGCGGTGACATAGCGGTGGTTGTTGATGACGCGCGACACGGTCTTGACCGAAACCCCCGCGCGCGCGGCCACCTCGCGGATCGACGCACGCTCGTTGCCGGGGCGCGGGCCGGGGCTCATGCCAGCGCCTCGGCAGCGGCGGCATGGGTGCGCCCGATGGCGAGCAAATCGCCCAGCATGGGCGCTGCTGCGCGCACGAACACCGGCGGCTTGCCGTTCGGTGCGGCAACGCTGTGCCAGCCCGCTGCAACCGCCGCGCCGCTATAGAAATCGACCCAGTCATCGCCCGGCAAATAAACGTCACGCGCCGACGCGCCCTCGGTCACCGCCGGCGCGACCATCAGGTCGCGGCCATAAAGATATTGATCCTGCAGCGTCCATGTTTCGCGGTCGTCGGGATAGTGCAGGAACAGCGCGCGCATCAGCGGCAGGCCGGTCGCCCCGGCCGCGACCCCTGCGGCGCGAACATAGGGCGCAAGCGCGGCGTGCAGCCGCGTCATCAGCGCAAAATGGGCAAGCAGTTCGGGGGTCGAATCGACTTGCAGATTGTCGTCCGGGCGGTTGCCTTCATGCGTGCGCAGCACCGGCGTGAACGCGCAGAAATCGAACCAGCGATGCAGCAGCTCAGCCGTACGGACGATGCCGTGCAGGCTGGTATAGCCGCCGCAATCGGCATGATGCCACGCATTGCCGACCAGCCCTGCCGACAGCGCGCCGGTGATTGCGGTGCCGATGCCGTCGTGGCGCGAGAAATCGACCAACTGGTCGCCCGCCCAGTGCAGCGGGCAATGCGCGCCGACCCCGGTCCAGCCCGCGCGCATGAAAAACACCGCCTCGCCCGTCATACCGCGTGATGCCAGCGCGTCGGCGTTGACTTTGGCCCACAGCACCGGCCAGCGGTTGTGCGCCTCCAACGGGTCCGATCCGTCGAACAGGCGCAGGTCGGTGGGCAAATATTCGCCGAAATCGGCCATCCAGCCGATCAACCCAAAATCGAGCATCTCGCGCCCGATGATCCGTGTTGCAAACCAGGCCGCAGCGGCAGGATTGGTGAAATCGACCACCCCGGCCAGAAACTCGCCGAAATCGACGTCATAGGGTGCGTCGCTGTCCAGCTGCAACGCCAGATAGCCCGCCGCCTTCGCCTCGGCATAGAGCGGGCCGTCGACCGCCAGATAAGGGTTGGTGTAGCCCAGAAAGCCGATCCCATCGGCTTTCAATGCAGCAATGCGGGCGGGCAAGTCGCTGTAACGTCTCGAATTCCATTGCCAGTCCCAGAGCAGGCGGCGGCCAAAGCTGGTTTCGCGGATACCGCACCAATCCTCGCACCACAGCGCACTCACCGCTACGCCAGCCGCGCGCATCGCATCGAGCCGCGCAAAGCTCGCATCGCCCGCTTTCAGCCCGACAATCGCGCCGCCGATCGCCCAGTCGGGCAGCATCGGCTGGCGGCCAAAGCGCGCCGACATTTGGCCCACCAACGCGGCGGGATCGCCCAGCGTGAATTCGACCGCCGCCGGGATGGCCCACGCCTCGAGCAGATGGGCGTCGTCGCCCGTGAAATCAAAGACTTGATAGGCATCGCATTCGACATGCACGGCATAGCCCGCCGACGACAAAAAGGTCGGCTGCGGATAATTGGTCGTCCAATAATCGCCGCCCGCCATGGCGGCTTCGTCCATGATGCGCGTAATCTCGCGGCCCTTGTCGCGCCCGACGCCGGGCTCGCTGGTCCACAATGGAAAACGGCGGCCGCGCAAGCCCAGATAGGACATTTGCTCGCCGCACCCCCAGATTTGCTCGTCGGGCTGCGCCGCCAGTCGCAGTTGCCAGCGGTTGAGCGCGGGGTCGAGCGCGGTGATGACCAGCCGCATGCCATCGATGCGCAGCCGGAGCAGTGCAGCACCGTTATCGGCCGACACCAGCTCGGCCGTATCGGCTGCCACTGCGCGCAGCGCCGCGCTTTGATGGCGATGCTGCACCGTGTCGGTCATCCGGAAATTGCCGTTCAGCATCACAACATCGGCGCGGCCGGTCCCGACGCTCAGCGCCGGGTCCGCTGCGCTGTGGCGGAACAACATCTGCCCGCTTGCGGCAACGCGAAGTTCGCATGTCTCGCCGTTCCAGCCAAACTCTAGCATTGCTGAACGATTTCCTCTCGCGCTGGCGACCGTGGGCGGGTGTGACAACGATGACACAATACAGTATATTTTTCGCCGTGCAAGATTGACATGGCCCAGGCTTTTCACCTATTCCTTTCGTCAGTTTCGCAGCTATTTCCGTAAATGACTCGGGAAATCAGATAATTAAAGCGAATTTCAGGAGGATGATCCATGACGCTATTGCCCGCAACCCACACCGCTGAGCACCACCGCATGACAACGGTGACATTACGCCGTCTCGCGACCGGCGCGTCGCTCGCCGCGCTGGCGCTGGCCACGCCCGCATTTGCGCAGGTCGAAGAGATTATCGTCACCGCGAACAAGGTGGCTGAAAATGTTCAGGATGTGCCAATTGCCGTGACTGCGGTCAGCGGGGACGCGCTTGAGGCGGCGGGCACCACCAGTCTGGAAAATATCGGCGACCTTGTCCCGTCGGTCACCTTTCGCAAGGGTACGACCAGCGCTAACAGCGCCATCTTCCTGCGCGGCGTTGGCACCATCACTTTCTCGATTGCGGCCGAACCCAGCGTTTCAACGGTGGTCGACGGCATCGTGCTGTCGCGCTCGGGTCAGGCCTTTTCCGATCTGGTCGAAGTCGACCGGATCGAAGTGCTGCGCGGCCCGCAAGGCACGCTGTTTGGCAAGAATGCCTCGGCCGGCCTTGTCAGTATCATCTCAAAAGGCGGCAGCGATACGTTCGAAGGCGATCTGAATGTTGGCGTTTTTGAAGATAGCGAATATCGCGCGCGGCTGTCCATCGCCGGTCCGCTTGCGGAAAATCTCACGGCCCGGGTCACGGGCTTTTACGGAAGCTTTGACGGCCATATCCGCAATATTTTCACCGTCGAAGACGTCAATGGTTATGAACATTTCGGCGTACGGGCGATTATCGATTGGGAAGGCGAAGGCGCAAAGCTGCGCCTGATCGCCGACGGCTTCCGCGCCGATGATGATTGCTGCGCCGAAATCACCGGCGTATCGCGCGGCGCCGTGCTCGATGCCGAACTGGGCCTGCCCGGCGGCGTGGCGCAGGGGGATGATCAACGCGCGGTCAATCACAATCTGACCACTCGCACACAGGACCGGCAATGGAGCCTGACTGCGCAGGGCGATTTCGACATTTTTGCCGGTCACACGCTGACGGTGATCGGCGGCTATCGCAACTGGCGCAACATTGAATTTCGCGAAGGTGATTTCTTGCCGCGCGCCGTTGTCGGCACTGCCGAGTTGCACGATCAAGGTGCGGTCGAAACCGATCAATATAGCATTGAAGCACGACTGGCGTCGGATCAGGCGCTGCCGTTCCGCTATCAGGTCGGTGCCTTTTACTGGGCGTCGGACAACAGCCAGATTTTCCGCCGTGACGACATCAGCTGCGCATCGTCGACCTTGCCGGTCAGGCCCAGCGGTGCGACGCCATGCAATTTGAACGACACGGTCAACACCCTGTTCCCGACTGCTATTTCGTTCAGCGATGTCGAAGCGCGCAACTTTGCCCTGTTCGGCCAGCTCACTTATGACATTACCGAACGGCTCAGTGTCACCGCCGGGCTGCGTTGGACCAATGACGAGCTCGACTTTGTCCACACGCGCGCCCCTGGTTTCGACCGCCGCACTGGCGCCCCGGCAACCGGCCCGGGCATTTCCGGTTCGGGCGCGGGCGGGTCCATCGCCAGCGGCGGCAATGGGACGAACACATCGACCGGAAGTTCGAGCAATGACAATTTTTCGGGCAAGGCCGTCGTGCAATATGAAGTTACCGACGATATCAACACCTATGTCAGCTACACCCGCGGCTATAAGGGTCCGGCGTTCAATGTCTTTTTCAACCACACCGCACCCAACAATGCGGTGCCGATCGACGAAGAAACGTCGGATGCCTATGAATTGGGCATCAAGTCGCGGTTTGCGGACAACCGGATTCAGCTCAATCTTGCCCTCTTCCGCGCCGATTATCAGGGGTTTCAGGCGAATAACTTCGTGCTGCTGAACGGCGCGGTGATCACCAACCTGACCAACGCGGGCACGGTGCGGACCGAAGGCTTTGAGCTCGACGGGCTGTTCAATGCCGCCGACGGGCTCGATTTCAACGCCAGTGTTGCCTATGCCGATGCCACGGTGCGGCAGTTCAACCCCAACCCGCTTACCAACGCGCCGAGTGCGATTAACGGCACCCGCCTGCCGCTTGCGCCCGAGTGGAGCTACACCGTCGGTGCTAATTATGAATCGAGCCTCGAAAGGCTTGGGATTGGTGCCTTCGTTTATGCGAACACCAGCTATAATTTCACGGACGATCAATTCTCCGACCTGGGCAATGCCGGCCCGATTGACAGCTATGGCATCTGGAATGCCAGCCTGGGCTTCTCGGATACCGACGACAAATATCGGCTGACCTTCCATGTCCGGAATATTACCGACAAAAGCTATGTGTTGCTCAACACGTCGGCGGGTCAGCGACTCCACATCCCGCGCGACGCCGACCGTTATGCCGGCGTGACGCTGCGCGTCGGTTTTGGCGGCAATTGATCCCTGAAGGGTGGCATGGGGGCCGTCGGAGCAATCCGGCGGCCCTTTGCTTGCCCGTGTGGGCACTGCGGTGATAGGAGACTGATCCTGTGCGTATCCTCACCCCGCAACTGCGTTGGTCGCTCTTCGGCATTTTGTGCATCGCGGGGATTTTCAACGCGATGGACCGCCCCATCATCGCGATCCTGAAGCCCGACATGTCGGCCGATTTTGGCTGGAATGATAAGGATTTCGGCGATCTGGCCTTTTACACGCAAGTGGCGGCGGCGGTGTCGTTCCTGTTCACCGGCTGGCTGGTCGACCGGCTCGGCGTGCGCCGATCGATGGTGGCCGGGGTGACCGCGTGGAGTTTCGCTGCGATGGCGCACGGCTGGGCGACGACAATGGCGCATGTCATCACCGCGCGCGTCGGTCTGGGCGCGACCGAAGCGGTGCAGACACCGCTGACCATCAAGACGGTCGCGACCTTGTTCGAACCCGACAAGCGCAGCTTTGCCTTTGGTGTCGGCACCGCCATTGCCAGCATCGGCACCATTGCTTTGCCCTTCTTCATCCCGCCGCTGGCGGCGGCGTTTGGCTGGCGCGGGGCGCTGATTTTCGGCGGTGTGGGCGGCCTCCTCGCGCTGATCGCTTGGCTGTTGTTGGCGCGCGGGGTGACGTTCAACGATGCCGCCGAAGACGAAACGCTTGATTATAATGACGATGCTGCGCCTTATGGGCCAATCCTGCGCGAACGGCGCACATGGGCCATTTGCATTGCCAAGGCGATTTCGGATGCGACCTGGTGGTTCATCAATTTCTGGCTCGCCGATTATTATCGCAAACAATATGGGCTGACGACCGAGCAACTGGCGGTGCCGCTCGCCATTGCTTTTGCCGGATCGGCGCTCGGCGCGCTGGCGGCGGGGTGGATTTCGACGCGGCTGCTCGAGCGCGGTTGGAGCGTCAACCGTGTGCGCAAGACAGTGATGCTGGCGTCGGCGCTGCTGGTGCTGCCGCTGCCGCTGGTGCTGCAAATCAACGCGTTTTGGCCGGTCGCGATCATGATGGGCGTGGTGATGGCGGGGCATCAGGGTTTTTCGCTGTCGATCTTTTCGACAATCACCGACGTTGTCCCGCGTGCCAAGGTTGGCCGCGTGACGGCATTTGGCGCATTCTGCGGCAATATGGGCGGCGCAGGCATCGTCAAGCTGACGGGCATATTGGTCGCGGGCGGCTATGGGTTCATGCCCCTTTTCCTGTTTGCGGCGGTGTCCTATCTCCTCGCGCTCGGCTGGCTGCACCTGTTGCTCCCCGAAATCCGCCGCGATGGCGCCGCACTGTCGGCGGGCTGAGCGATGGCAAAGCTCCCCCCACCTGCCATTCCGCCGGTTGCCGATCTCTATGGCGACCTGTTGCTCGCCGAAATCGGGCCGTCGGCGCGGCGCGTGGCCGACTATTGGCCCGGCGCAGCGGTGGTCGGCGCTGCCGCGCTCGCGGCGGCGTGGATCGCCGACCATTATGCCGTACCGCTCGTGCTGATGGGTCTGCTCATCGGCCTCGCGCTCAGCTTTGTCAGCCAAGACCGACGGACGCACGCGGGGCTCGACCTGATGTCGCAGACGGCTTTGCGCTGGGGCATTGTGCTTTTGGGGGCGCGCATCACCCTCGATCAGTTCGCGGCGCTGGGTTTCGCGCCCTTTGCGGCGCTGGCAGGCATCATGCTGCTGGTCATCATCGTGACGATTGCGAGCGCATCGCTATTCGGCCAGAGCAAGCCTGCGGCGTTGCTCGCGGGGGGCGCGACTGCCATTTGCGGGGCGTCGGCGGCGCTGGCGCTTTACAGCCTGATCGGCAAACAGGCGGTCGATCAGTCGCGCTTCACGCTGACGCTCGTCGGCATCACCGTCGCCAGCGCGCTCGCCATGTCGCTCTATCCCGTGCTCGCGGTGCAATTGGGCCTCAGCGACGCGCAGGCGGGCTTTCTGATCGGCGCATCGATCCACGATGTCGCGCAAGCGATCGGCGGCGGCTTTTCGGTATCGGTGCCGGCCGGAGAGACCGCGACCATCGTCAAACTCACCCGCGTCGCGCTGCTCGCGCCGATGCTGATGCTCGCCGCGCTCTGGCTGGCGCGGCAGGGCGAAGGCGTGGCGTCAAAGGGCCGCGTTTCGCTCAAACTGCCGTGGTTCATCACTGGCTTTCTGATGGTGGTGGTGGCGGGAACGCTGGTTGAACTGCCCGCGCCGGTGCGCGACAGCGCGGCGACCGGCGCGCAGGCACTGCTGCTGCTCGCGATTGTCGCCACGGCCATGAAGGCGCAGCTACAATTGCTGCTAGGCCAAGGGTGGCGACCGTTTGCGCCCGTCGCGGTGGCGACATTGACCAGCTTTGCCGCTTCGCTCGGCGCGGCTATGGCGCTCTGACATGGTTGCACATTTTGATCTTGCTATCATTGGCGGCGGTATTAACGGCGCGGGGATTGCGCGCGACGCGGCCGGGCGCGAGGCTTCGGTCGCGCTGATCGAGCGCGGCGATTTGGCGCAGGGTACGTCTTCGGCCTCGACTAAGCTGATCCACGGCGGGCTGCGCTATCTTGAGCATTATGAATTTGCGCTGGTGCGCGAATCGCTGGTCGAGCGTGAGCGGTTGTGGGCCATCGCGCCGCATATCATCTGGCCGCTGCGCTTTGTGTTGCCGCATGTGCCTGGCGTCCGGCCGCGCTGGTTGGTGCGGCTGGGGTTGTTCCTTTATGACCATATTGGCGGGCGCAAGCGGTTGCCCGCCGCGCGCAGTCTTGATCTGACGCGCGATCCGGCGGGCGCGCCGCTGCGGCCAGAATATAGGCGCGGCTTTGAATATAGCGATTGCTGGGTCGATGATGCCCGGCTCGTGGTGCTCAACGCCCGCGACGCCGCCAATCGCGGGGCAACCATACTGACGCGTCATGACGTCACGGCGATGCGACGCGTTGAAAAAGGCTGGGAAATCACAATGCAGCGCCCGGATGGGAGCGACGCGACGCTGACGGCCAGCGCCGTTGTCAATGCCGCCGGGCCCGCCGTTGCACAGTTGCTCGACGGGCAGGCACTGGCGCACCGCACACAGGCGCGGCTGGTGCGCGGCTCGCATATCGTGGTGGCGCGCAAATATGATCATGATCGCGCCTATTTCTGCCAGAATCGCGACGGGCGCATCTTTTTTGCTATTCCCTATGAACGCGATTTCACGCTGATTGGCACGACCGATGCGGATCATCACGGCCCCGTCGAAGGACCCGCAGCGAGCGAGGAAGAAATCGCCTATCTGTGCGAGGGTGCATCGCAATTTTTCGCCGAACCGGTGACGCCCGACCAGATCGTGTGGAGCTATGCCGGCATCCGCCCGCTGATCGACGATGGTTCAGGGCGGCCCGAGGCGGCAACGCGCGGCTATCGATTTGAAATCGACACGGCAGGCGGCAGCGGCGCGCCGATTTTGTCGATTTTCGGCGGCAAGATAACCACCTATCGCCATCTGGCGGAGGGTGCGGTGGCCGAATTGGCCGCTTTTCTGCCATCGCTCGCAGCACCGGCATGGACGGGTGATGCATCGCTGCCCGGCGGCGAATGCGGCATCGACGGCGTGGCGTCAGCCAAGGCCGCGCTGGCGGCGCGCTACCCGTGGCTCGCGGCGGGCGAGGTTGAGCGGCTGTTCCACAGCTATGGCCTCGATGCCGAACGCTGGCTGGCCGGTGCGGCGATGCGCGCTGCGCTGGGCGAGGATTTCGGCCATGGGCTGAGCGAGGCCGAGGTTCGCTATCTGGTGGACCAGGAATGGGCGCGGACGGCGGCGGACATTTTATGGCGCCGCACCAAGCTGGGCCTGCGGTTCAACGCCGCCGAAGTCGCGGCGCTCGACGCCTTTCTCGCCAAACTTTAATCTGCCCCCGTTGCCCAGCTGACGGTGAGTTGTGCCGAGCGCGGCGGGATGTCGAGCTTGGCTTCGCTGAACGTCGCCTTTTCATTGGGGGGCAGCGTCCGGACCGGCGGCTTGATCGTCCAGCTGTACACAATCGTGCCCTGGGCATCGCGCAGTTCGGCCAGGATCGGCGGGACGCGCTGTTCGCGATCGGTCGGGTTGATGATCGTCCCGCTCGCCGCGAAATAGACCGTCCCGTCGGCAAGTTCGCGATAATCGGGGCTGTCGGGCAGCTGGATGATCAAATCTGGCTCGCTGGCGACGCCGGGGATCAGGCCTTGCGCCCAGCCCGGCAGGCCGAACCAGTAAAGCGCACCCGTCGCGGCCACCATCAGCGCCGCCGCCGCAGCGGCGATGATCGTCAGCCGCCGCGCCGGGTTGCGCCGCGGGCGGCGAAACGGCAGCGGCGCATCCTCTGTTGCGTCGACGGCGGTTTCGGGCGCAGGCGGCGCGCTCGCGGCGGCAAAGGCACCGGGCGGTGGCACATTGGCCATGGAGTCATCGGCAACAGTGTCGGCAACCTGCGGCGGTGACGGGGGTGATGGCGGAGCCTCTGGGATGGTCCAGCCCGTTACTGGCGCTGCCGGGGCAAGCTTCGGTTCCGGCGCAGGCGGTGCCGCAGGCTCGGGTGGGGCGGCTTCGGCGGCTGGCACCGGTGACACCTCGGCCGTGGCGGCGGTAACCGGCGGCTGGAACCAACTGTGCCGGCAACTGGCGCAGCGCACGGTGCGCCCGGCGGCACCAATGGCGGTATCGGGCACCACATATCGCGTGTGGCAGGACGGACAGGCGAGGATCATGTCCGGTCTCTAAGCCCTTCGCAGCGAATCTGGCAAGCACTGCGCCGCTGCAAGGGCGTGATGGCGGTGGATTGTTGTGCGCTGGGCGCTTTACCTTGGCCCCCTTGCCGTGCAACAGCCATGTCGATGCAGTCCAGCCAGCCACAATATTGCAAGGTCAGGGGTCTCCCGACCGGAGCGCAGCGGTGAGCGGCACAGCGCGGATGCGCGCGGGTGGCGCGATGGTTGAGTTTGACCGCGTCGGGCTGCGCTATGGCCCCGATGCCGAAGTGCTCGCCGACATCAGTTTTATCCTTCAACCCGGCAGCTTTTATTTTCTGACCGGGCCGTCGGGTGCGGGCAAGACCAGCCTGCTGAAGCTGCTCTATCTCGCCCAGCCGCCCAGCCGCGGCATTGTGCGGTTGATGGGCGAGGATGTGTTCGCGCTCCCGCGCGCGCGCCTGCCCGGCTTTCGCCGCCGGATCGGCGTGGTGTTTCAGGATTTCCGGCTGATCCCGCATCTCTCGGCGCGCGACAATATCGCGCTGCCGCTGCGCATTGCGGGGGTCGAGGAAACCGATCTGGCCGGGCCGGTTGGCGAAATGCTGAACTGGATCGGGCTCGACGAGCGCGCCCATGCCTTGCCCGCGACGCTGTCGGGCGGCGAGCAACAGCGCGTTGCCATCGCCCGCGCGGTGATCGCGCGGCCGCAACTGCTCATCGCCGACGAGCCCACCGGCAACGTCGATCCCGACATGGCAATGCGGCTGCTCGGGTTGTTCGAGGCGCTCAACCGGCTCGGCACGACGGTGGTGGTAGCGACCCACGATATCCACCTTATCAGCCGGATCGAAAATGCCCAGATGATGCGGCTCGAAAAGGGGCGCTTGTCCGACCCGACGGGTGCTTTGCGTTTTCCGCCGGCGAACAAGAAATGATGACGGTGGCGGCATGATCATCCCGCGCGTCCCGGTCCAGCACCGCGCGATGCTCGCGCAATCGCGCCTCAGCGGGCCGACGCCGTGGGTGCTCGCTATCCTGATGCTGCTGACATTGCTCGCTGCCGCCGCTGGATTGAGCTTGGCGCGCGCGGCGAATGGCATTGGCGGCGCGATTGCAGGGCGGGTGACGGTGCAGATTGTCACCGCCAACCCCGAGCTGCGCAGCCAGCAAGCCATGCGCATCCGCCGCGCCGCACTCGCGCAGCCCTATGTCCAGCGCGCGCGTGCCGTGCCACGCGAAGAAGTCGCAGTCGCGCTCGATCGCTGGTTCGGCAGCAGCAACGGCGCGGCCGATCCGGTGCTGTCATCGTTGCCGATGCCCGAACTGGTCGATATCGACCTCGTCGCGGGCAGCGGCGCGGCGGCGCAGGCGCGGCTCGCCGCGCTGGTGGCGCGCGAGGCACCCGGCGCGCGCGTCATTCCCCATGCCGAATGGCTGGGCCCCGTGGCGCGCACCATTCGCACATTGGCCATGCTCGCCGGTTCGCTCGTCGTTCTGATGGCGCTGGCGAGTGCCGCGGTGGTCGTGATGACCGCGCGCGCCGCATTGGGCAGCCATTTTGCCACGATCGAGATGCTGCATCTGATCGGCGCGACCGACCAGCAAATCTGCCGCTTGTTCCAGCGCCGTATCGCCATCGACAGCGCACAGGGCATTTTGCTCGGCACATTGGTCGCGGCCATATTGATCGGGCTGTTGGCGTGGCAGTTTGCCGGGGTCACCGCAGGACTCGGCGCCTCCGGCGGGTTGAGCGCGGCGGGATGGATTTTCTTGGCTTTGTTGCCGCTCCTCGCTATCGCGCTGGCGGCGCTGACGGCCCGGGTCACCCTGCTGCGCGCGCTGAAAACCATGTTATGATCCAGCGACTGCTCTCCTTTCTCATTCTCGGCTGGGTGCTCGGCTTTGCCTGGTTCGCCCTGCTGATGCCGATGCCGGCTGGCCCACAGAAAACCGATGCGATTGTCGTGCTGACGGGTGGGCCCGGCCGCATTGACCGCGCGCTCGAGCGGCTCGAGGCCGGCGATGCCAAGCGTCTGCTGATCAGCGGGGTCGACCGCAATGTCAAACCGCACGAACTTGCGACCCAATATGACCGCCCGCGCCGCCTGTTCGACTGCTGCGTCGCATTGGGGTTTGAGGCGACCGACAC
The DNA here is from genome assembly GCA_013911715.1 of Sphingopyxis sp. Lineage (GTDB taxonomy): Bacteria > Pseudomonadota > Alphaproteobacteria > Sphingomonadales > Sphingomonadaceae > Sphingopyxis. Next base: position 22,955 of record JACEST010000008.1, read on the forward strand.
GCGCACCAACGCATCGGAAGTCGCCGACTGGGTTGCGCGGCGCAACTATCGCAGCATCCGGCTGGTCACGACCGACTGGCACATGCGCCGTGCCCATTATGAAATCGCGCGCTTGCTTGATGCCAAGGCGGTGGTGGTGCCCGATGCGGTGCGCAGCCAGCCCGATTTGTGGACGCTGGTGCGCGAATATCACAAATTTCTGCTGGGGCTGGCCGGCGGCCTGATCGGCGTATGAGCTATCTGGTGGCGGTGCTGCGCTCGGGCCTGTTCTGGCTTGGCTTTGTGCTGTGCAGCAGCAGCAATTCGATCGCAGCGGTGCTCGCCATGCCCTTTTCGCGCCGCGCCGTGGTGGCCAGCGTGCGCGGCTGGTCGCGCTGGCACCGCTGGCTGTGCCGCTTCGTGCTGGGGCAGCGCATCGTGATCGAAGGCGACATGCCCGATGGCCCCTATCTTTATGTTTTCAAGCATGAATCGGCGTTCGAGACGATCGAGCAACCGCTGCTGTTCAAGCACCCGGCGGTGTTTGCAAAAGAGCAGTTGTTCAATGTCCCGGTGTGGGGCCAGGCGGCGGCCTTTTACGGATTGATCCCGGTCGACCGCGACGGCGGGTCGAAGGCGATGCGCGCGATATTGTCGGCGGCACGCGCCGCGCTGGACGAAGGCCGTCCGCTGGTGCTGTTTGCCGAGGGCACACGCGTGCCGCGCGGGTCGGCACCGCCGCTGCGCGCCGGTTTTGCGGGCATTTACCGGATGCTCGGGGTGCCCGTCATCCCCGTTGCGGTCGATTCGGGTGACGCCAATCCGCCGCGCCAATGGGTCAAATATCCGCGCACCATCACCTATAAGGTTGGTGACATTATCGAACCGGGCCTGCCGCGCGAGGAGGCGGAGGAGCGGGTGCGGGTTGCGATCAATGCACTCAATCCGCCTGAGGCTTTGCTCAACCAATAAACCGTTCGCCTCGAGCGAAGTCGAGAGGCCCCGCCGCTTGGTGCACTCCTTCGGGGTGTCTCGACTTCGCTCGACACGAACGGCCAATCATCAATGTTTCCGCCCGAAATCGGGCGCGGGATCGTCCTGACCCTCGGCGATGATCGAGCGGCGGATGGTGCGGGTGCGGGTGAACCAATCTTCGAGCAACGCGCCGTCGCCGCGCCGGATCGCGGCCTGAAGCGCGGTCAGATCCTCGTTGAAGCGTTGCAGCATCGTCAGCACCGCATCCTTGTTGGCGAGGAACACGTCGCGCCACATCACCGGGTTGCTCGCTGCGATGCGCGTGAAATCGCGAAAACCACCCGCGCTATATTTGATCACCTCGCTCGCGGTCACTTCCTCGAGCTCGCTGGCGGTGCCGACGATGGTATAGGCGATAAGGTGCGGCAAATGGCTGGTCACCGCGAGCACCAGGTCATGGTGGACCGCGTCCATCACCTCGACGCGGGCACCGAGCGCGGTCCATAGCGCATCGACGCGGGCGACGGCGTCAGCGGGGGTGTCGGGCAGCGGGGTGAGGATGCACCAGCGCCCCGCGAACAGCGTCGCAAAACCCGCTTCAGGACCGCTGTTTTCGGTCCCCGCGACCGGATGCGCGGGGACGATGGCATGGCCGGGCAGCGCGGCGGTGAGCGCGGCGGCGACATCGGCTTTGGACGATCCAGCGTCGCTGATGACGCAATCGGGGGCCAGCGCGGCGGCGATCGCAGCGGCCACCTCGGCGGTGCGCCCGACCGGCACGGCAAGGACGACGAGGTCGGCTCCTGCGACTGCCGCCGCCGCATTGTCCATGACGTCATGGCAAAAGCCGAGCGCGCGTGCGGCCGCGTTGCTGTAGGGGTCGGCGTCATAGCCCGTGACGCGGATTTGCGGCAGACAGGCACGCAGCGCGCGCGCAAGCGACGAGCCGATCAGCCCTAACCCGATGATCGCGATATGGCCGAACGGCGCGGTCATTCTCCTAGGCCAAGACGACATTATTTTGACCCTCATGTCTTTCCCGCGAACGCGGGAACCCAGGGGTGGCAGCCACTTCTGCTAGCCCCTGGATCCCCGCTTTCGCGGGGACGACAAAGTGATCTGAGGTTATCATGCCCTAGTCAGCCTCGAGTAATGTGCGAATCGCGGCGGCGACGCCGCGCGTTTCGGCCTCGGTGCCGATGGTGATGCGCAGGCCGTGGGGCAGTCCCTGGCCGGGCAGCCAGCGGACGATATAGCCCGCCTCCATCAATCCTTTATACACCATCTCGGCGCTGACCTTGCCCTCGAACAGCACCAGCAGGAAATTGCATGCCGAGGGGATGACGCACAACCCATGATTGCCCAGCGCCGCCAGCTCGCCCGCCAGCCAGTCGCGCCACTGTCGGTTATGGTCGCGGCTGTGCGCGACAAAATCATCGTCATTGATCGCGGCAATCGCCGCCATCTGGCCGCAGCGGGTGACGTTGAACGGCGCACGGATGCGGTGCAGCGCGTCGATCACTGCAGCGCTGGCATAGCCCCAGCCGATGCGTTCGGCGGCAAGGCCGTGGATCTTGGAAAAAGTGCGCGTGACGAAGACATTGGGCGCGCTTTCGGCCAGCGCCAGCCCGCCGTCGTCCTCGTGCGCCTCCAGATACTCGGCATAGGCCTGGTCGAGCACGAATAGCACATCGGCGGGCAAAGCGGCGTGCAGACGCGCAATGTCGGCGCGGCTGGCCAATGTGCCGGTGGGATTGTTGGGATTGGCGAGATAGACGACGCGCGTGTTTGGCGTGACCGCGGCAAGCAGTGCGTCGATGTCGGTCGCATAGTCCCGGTCGGGCGCAATCACCGGGGTCGCACCGACACGGCGCGCGGCAATGTCGTAAACGGCAAAACCATATCGCACATAAAGCACTTCATCGCCCGGCCCGGCAAAGGCGCTGGCGGCCAGATGGAGCAGCTCGTCAGACCCGGTGCCATAGATGATGCGCGCCGGATCAAGGCCATATTTGGCCGCAATCGCCGCGCGCAGCTCGGCCGCACCCGGATCGGGATAGCGCGCCAGATCGTCGGCGGCTGCCGCAAAAGCCGCGCGCGCCGCCGCGCCGGTGCCGAGCGGGTTTTCGTTTGCCGACAGCTTGGCGAGCGGACGGCCATCGTCGCTTTTGGCCTTGCCGGGGACATAGGGCGCGATACCCATGATCCAGGGCTTGGGCGCGGGGGCGGTGATCGTATCGGTCATGGGCAGCGCGTTAGGGCAAGTGGGCGGGGATAGGGAAGGGTTTATATGGTCCAGCGCC
>JACEST010000080.1 GCA_013911715.1 Sphingopyxis sp.
GTATCGACATGGTCGCGGGGCCGAGCGAGATTGTTGTGGTTGCCGACGCGGCCAATGATCCGCAGATCATCGCCGCCGACCTGCTCAGTCAGGCCGAACATGACCCGACCAGCCAGTCGATCCTGTTTACCGACGATGCCGATTTTGCGCGCGCGGTGTGTGCTGCCGTCGATACAATGATCCCGACGTTGGCAACCGCTGGTGTAGCCGAAGCAAGCTGGCGCGATTATGGCGCGATCATCATCGTGCCGACGCTGGCCGATGCAATCGCGCTGTGCGATCGGCTGGCCCCCGAACATCTTCAGCTCGCTGTCGATACCGCCGAGGCCGAGGCGCTGTTTGCCAAGGTCCGCCACGCCGGTTCGGTCTTCATCGGGCGGCACACGCCCGAAGCGATTGGCGATTATGTCGCCGGCCCCAACCATGTGCTGCCCACCGGGCGGCGCGCGCGGTTCGCCTCGGGCCTGTCGGTGCTCGATTACATGAAGCGCACCAGCTTTCTGGCGCTCGACGAAGCCGCGCTCGGCGCCATCGGCCCGGCGGCGGTCGCGCTGGCCACTGCCGAGGGGCTGCCTGCGCACGCCCTGTCCGTTTCCCAAAGGTTGGATTGATGAGCAAAACCCAGGCCCGCTCGGCCGCCCGGCTCGCCGCCGTGCAGGCGCTGTATCAGCATGAAATGGAAGCAACGCCGCTCGCCAGGCTGCTCACCGAATTCCACCACCACCGGCTGGGCGCGGAGATTGAAGACGCCCAATATGCCAAGGCTGATGGGGCTTTTTTCGACAATGTCGTCAAGGGCACATTGGCGCGTGCGGACGAGATTGACGCGGCGATCATTGCGCGGCTGGCCGAGGGCTGGACGATGGAGCGGCTCGACAAGGCGATGAAGGCGATTTTGCGCGCGGGCACCTATGAACTTATCGCGCGCGCCGATGTACCGCGCGGCGCGGTGGTCAACGAATATGTCGATGTCGCCAAGGCGTTTTTCGACGCGCGCGAAGCGGGGTTTGTGAACGGTCTGCTCGATGCCATTGGCGGCGCGGTGCGGAGCCAGGACAGGGTCTAAATCCGCACCATCCGCATGCCGCGTTCGCCATAGCGTGGGCCAGCGGTGCCGCCGCGCGGTGCGGCCGCTTCTATTGCCGCCAAATCGTCATCGCCGAGCACCACGTCGACCGCGCCGACGCTGTCTTCCATTGTCGCGCGGCGTTTGGTGCCGGGGATGGGGACGATGTCGTCGCCTTGGGCGAGCAGCCACGCGAGCGCGACTTGCGCGTTCGACACGCCATGCTTCGCCGCGACGCCCGCAATCGTATCGACGATAGCGAGGTTGGCGGGCAGATTTTCAGGGCTGTAGCGCGGATCCTGCCGCCGCCAGTCATGTTCGGGCAGATCGTCGAGGCTGCGCACCGTGCCCGCGAGGAAGCCGCGCCCGAGCGGCGAATAGGGGATGAAACCGATGTCAAATTCGCGGCATACGCCTAAAATTTCGTCTTCGACATCGCGTTCCCAGATCGAATATTCGCTCTGCAATGCGGTGATCGGCCCAGCCTGCGCGGCGCGGCGCAGCGTTTCGGGACCAGCTTCGGACAGGGCGATGTGGCGCACCTTGCCTTCCTTCACCAGTTCCATCATCCCGCCGACGACCTCCTCGATGGGGACAGCGGGATCGACGCGGTGCTGATAAAACAGGTCAATGGTGTCGATGCCGAGGCGTTTCAGCGAACCTTCGCATGACGCGCGCGCATTAGCGGGCGAACCGTCGACGCCGATAATCTGGTTGCCTTCAAATTTGAAACCGAATTTGGTGGCGATGACAAGGCCGTCGCGCTTGCCCTTGATCGCACTGCCGACCAGTTCTTCGTTGGTGAAGGGGCCATAGATTTGCGCGGTGTCAAAAAAGGTGACGCCCATGTCGATGGCGCGGTGGATCGTCGCGGTCGCCTCGTCCATGTCGGCAGCCTCGCCGTACATGATGTTGCCGTCCTTGATCATTGGCATACAGCCGACGCCGATGGCAGAGACGGTCAGGCCGTGGCCAAGGGTGCGGTATTTCATGGGGCGGTTTCCTCTGATGGCACGGATTTGTCGATGGCGGCGGTCACCGCGACATCCATTGTAACATTGCCGAGTGTCCGGAAAATGTCAGGCAATTGTTCGACCGCGACGAGGATCGCGAGCGGCGCGAGCGGGACGCCCATGGCAACGGCGATGGGCGAAATGGCGGTGATGAAGCTGATCGTGCCGGGCAGGCTGACCGAGGCGAGGCTGGTCATCGTCGCGACGCCGACGCACACCGCCAGAGTCAACGCGTCGGGCTCGATGCCAAAAATATGCGCGACATAGATGGCGACGGCGAGGTTCATCGCTGGGCCAGTGAAGCGAAATAGCGCGACCGCGATGGGCAGGATGACATCGGCGCGCTCGGCGGGGACGCCGACTGCCTCGGACGCCTTGAGCATCGCGGGAAGCGAGGCGAGCGAGCTTTGTGTCGAAATCGCCACCGCTTGCGGCGCGAGCACCGCGCGGCTGTAGGTCGCGGGATTGAGGCGCGCGACGGTGAAGGCAAAGCCATAGGCGATCAGCGTCAGGGCGACGCCGATGCTTGACACTGCGGCCACATAATGCGCCAGCCCGCCCAGCGCGGCGAGCCCGGTTTCGACCGCGACGGCATAGCCCAAGGCAAAGACGCCGATGGGTGCGAGCGCGAGGATCCAGTTGATCACCACCAGCATTGCTTCGCCCAGCGAGCGAAAAAAAGCGGTCAGCGGCGCGCGCGTCGCGTCGGGCAATTGGGCCATGGCAAAGGCAAAAATGGTAGTGAAGGCGACGAGCTTGAGCACTTCGTCACCGCTCGCCGCAGCGATGACGTTGCTGGGCAGCAGGGTGGCGATAAATTCGCCAAAGGTCGGCACCGGCGGTGCAGCACCGGTATCGCCAGCAGCAGCGCGGAAGGCGGCGACGGCGGCGTCGGGGGTGGGGAAGGCGTCCAGTATCAATGGCATCACCAGTGCTGCAAATGTCGCCGACGCCGCCAGCAGGACGACGAAAGTTAGCACCGCGCGCGTCGCCACAACGCCAGACCGCGCGGCGCTCGACGCGGCGTTGATGCCGGTGATCAGCAGCGCGACCAGCAGCGGGATGATCGTCATTTGCAGGCCCGCGAGCCACAATGTGCCGATAGGCTTCACATAGGGAACCGCTGACTTGGCGGCATCGGGGCTGTTGGCCCCGGCCACCGCGCCGATCGCGATGCCGATCAGCAGTGCGCTGATGATGACCACCGCCGACGGCTTGGCGGGCAGGATGAGGCGGCGCAGCGTTGCCAGCATCTCAGCGTAATCCGTGCCGCTGCGCCTTGCCATTGGCAAGGCGGGCGATTAGGCGGGCGGAGTTAAGGTCCGGGCGGCGCAAGCTGTGTTTGATCATCGGCTGCAAGGGTTAGGGAGCGGCATGGGAATGCGCAAGTTTTTCGGCACCGACGGGATTCGCGGGCTGACCAACACCGCGCCGATGACCGCCGAAATTGCGATGCGTGTCGGCATGGCGGCGGGCGCGCATTTCCTGCGCGGCGACCACAAGCACCGGGTAGTGATCGGCAAAGACACGCGCCTGTCGGGCTATATGATCGAAAATGCGCTGGTCGCGGGCTTTACCAGCGTCGGCATGGACGTGGTGCAGGTGGGGCCGATGCCGACCCCGGCGGTGGCGATGCTGACGCGGTCGATGCGCGCCGACCTGGGCGTGATGATTTCGGCGAGCCACAATCCCTTTCAGGACAATGGCATCAAGCTGTTCGGGCCCGACGGTTACAAACTGTCGGACGAGGATGAGCGGCAGATCGAGTTGCAACTGGCGCGCGAGCCGAAACTCGCTGCACCGACCGCGATCGGCCGCGCCAAGCGGATCGAAGATGCGCGCGGGCGTTATATCCACGCAGTGAAGCAGAGCCTGCCCGAGGCGGTACGGCTCGACGGCATCCGTATGGTGATCGATTGCGCCAATGGTGCGGCATACAACAGCTCGCCGACGGCCTTCTGGGAATTGGGGGCCGATGTCATCGCCATCGGCGTGACACCCAACGGCACCAACATCAATGATCTGTGCGGATCAACCTCGCCAGCGCTGCTCCAGGAAACGGTGGTGGCGAGCGGCGCCGATATTGGCATCGCGCTGGATGGCGACGCCGACCGGCTGATCATCGTCGACGAGGCAGGCAAGATTGTCGACGGCGACCAGATGATGGCGCTGATCGGGTCAAGCTGGGCGCGGCAGGGACTGCTCAAAGGTGGCGGCGTGGTCGCGACGGTGATGTCGAACCTGGGGCTGGAGCGGCATTTGCAGGGGCAAGGGCTGACACTGGAGCGCACCAAGGTTGGCGACCGCTATGTGCTCGAACGGATGAAATCAGGCGGTTTTAATGTCGGCGGCGAACAGTCGGGGCATATGATATTGTCCGACCATGCGACCACCGGCGACGGGACGATTGCGGCGTTGCAGGTGCTGGCCGAACTCATCCGCGCGGGGCGGCCCGCGAGCGAGCTGTTGCATCAGTTTGATCCGGTGCCGCAATTACTCAAAAATGTGCGCTTCGCTGGCGGCGCGCCGCTCGAGGATGCTGCGGTCAAGGCTGCGATTGCCGAGGGCGAGGCAGCGCTGTCCGGCAAAGGCCGCCTCGTCATCCGCCCGTCGGGCACCGAACCGCTGATCCGCGTGATGGCCGAGGGTGATGATGCGGGCCAAGTGACCCAAGTGGTGGATATGATTTGTGATGCTGTTCGTCTGGCTACCGCCACTTAACTCCCAACCCCGTCTGTGCTGAGCCCTTCGACAGGCTCAGGAGACGCCTTGTCGAAGCACCGTCCTTTCTTTAGCTATGGCCAAAGGAAAGAACGGCCCTTCGACAAGCTCAGGGCAGACGGTTTAGAAAGATAGAAACATGCTTGAAATGCGACCCGATTGCGAAAAATGCGGCGTGGATTTGCCCGCGCAGATGCATGGTGCCTTTATCTGCTCGTTCGAATGCACTTTTTGCGCCAATTGCGCCGACCGGCTCGACGAAATTTGCCCCAATTGCGGCGGTGACTTGCTCGACCGGCCGATTCGTGAGGCCAGGCATCTGGCCAAGCATCCGGCATCGACGGTGCGGCGCTTCAAGCGGTGACCGGTTTAGAAGCGGTAGCAATCAGGGACTGTCCCTTTAGGGACTGTCCCTTTTTGCGCCAATGGGGGACAGTCCCTAAAGGGACAGTCCCTGAGCAGGGCCCTGAGCAGGGCCAATGACCGCCCGCATCCTGATCATCGCTGGGTCCGACAGTGGCGGCGGCGCGGGGATTCAGGCGGATATCAAGACCGTCACCATGCTGGGCGGCCACGCGATGACCGCGATTACCGCGATCACCGCGCAGAATACGCTGGGGGTGCAGGCGGTTCATGCGGTACCCGCCGACATGGTCATTGCGCAAATCGACAGCGTGGTCAGCGACATCGGCGTCGATGCCGTCAAGATCGGGATGATCGGCAGCGCCGAGACGGCGGAGCGCGTGGCCGAGCGGCTGACGGCGATCAGCGTGCCGATCGTGTTCGATCCGGTGATGGTCGCGACCAGCGGGTCGGTGCTCGCCGATGCGCGCACCATCGCGGCGTTCGGCCAGTTGATGGACATCGCCGCGCTGGTAACGCCCAATATGCCTGAACTCAGCGCACTGGGCGGGACCGCGCCGGTGCTGCGCCACGGTTGCCACCTGCTGGTCAAGGGCGGTCACGCCGACGGTGCGGTGGTGGTCGACACATTGATCTCGCCATCTGGCCAGCAGCGGCATTGGGAGGGCAAAAGGTTCGACACCGACGATACCCACGGGACCGGCTGCACACTGGCGAGCGCGATTGCGACCGGGCTGGGGCAGGGGATGGCGATTGGCGACGCGGTGGAGCGCGCGATCCGTTTTGTCCGGCTCGCGATTTTGTCGGCACCGGGGCTGGGCCAAGGTCACGGCCCGCTGGGGCAGCAGGGCGTCACCGACTATTTGTTCGGCGATAACGAGCCGTGATCATCGGTGTCGACGAAGCCGGGCGCGGGCCGCTGGCGGGGCCGGTGGTCGCGGCGGCGGTCTTGCTGTGCGACGGCGGCATATCGGGGCTGGATGACAGCAAGAAATTGAGTGAGCGGCGGCGGGTTGTGGTGGAGGGCGCGATCAAGGCGCGCTGTCGCTGGGCGGTTGGCATGGCGAGTGTCGAGGAAATCGACGCGATCAACATTCTGCAGGCGACGATGCTGGCAATGACGCGCGCGGTTGATGCGCTGGTGGCCGAATTTTCTATTCGTCATCCCCGCGAATGCGGGGATCCATCTCCGGACGGCGCAAGATCGGACCAGCAGGAGATGGGCCCCCGCCTTCGCGGGGGTGACGAAGTGTGTTTTGATAGGTGTGGAGACATGTTGGTGCTGGTCGACGGCAACCGCCTGCCCAAATGGCGCTATTCTGCGCGCGCCATCGTTGGCGGCGACGCCTTGGAACCCTGCATTTCCGCGGCCAGTATCATTGCCAAACAGCACCGCGACCGGCTGATGCAGGCCGCCGATGCCGACCATCCTGGCTATGGTTGGGGGTCGAACAAAGGCTATGGGTCGGCGCAGCATCTGGCGGCGCTCCGCATGCTGGGGCCGACGCCAATGCATCGACGCAGCTTTGCACCGGTCGCGCAGCATTTTCTGCCGCTGTGAGTCCTCTGCGCCACACCACCATCGGTTGAGTCTGCGCCGGCCTGCGGACTCCACATGATGTGGCGGACTCCATTCGTTCGCATGGCGTTAACCAAATTGTCAGGCCTGTGACCTAAGTCTTTGACCTTGACGGCGGAGTCCGGGCGACTCACACCGGTGTCTGCGTGCCCGTCCCGGTGCGCCAGCGGACGGGGGAACGGCGATGGGCGTGATGGAAAAGGTCGGCCAAAAAGCTGCCAAAGCGGCAGTGCTTCCGCTCGACACCATCATGCAGGGCGATTGCATCGACCTGATGCGCGGGCTGCCCGCGGCGTCGGTCGACCTGATCTTTGCTGATCCACCCTATAACCTCCAGCTCGGCGGCGATTTGCATCGGCCCGATGGCAGCACCGTCGATGCGGTCAACGACGAATGGGACAAGTTTGACAGTATCGCCGCCTATGACCGTTTCACCCATGCCTGGTTGGCCGAGGCGCGGCGGATTTTGAAACCCGGCGGCAGCATCTGGGTGATCGGCAGCTATCACAACATCTTCCGCGTCGGTGCGGCGTTGCAGGACCAGGGCTATTGGATCCTCAACGACATCGTCTGGCGCAAGGCCAACCCGATGCCCAATTTCAAGGGCACGCGCTTTACCAACGCGCACGAAACCTTGATTTGGGCGAGCATGGGCGAGAAGGCGAAATATGTCTTCAACTACCGCGCCATGAAGACGCTCAACGATGAATTGCAGATGCGCTCGGACTGGCTGATCCCGATTTGCGGCGGGCAGGAGCGGCTGAAAAAGGGTGGGCACAAGGTGCACCCGACGCAAAAGCCCGAAGCCCTGCTTTATCGGGTTTTGCTCGCCTGTTCGAACCCCGGCGATGTTGTGCTCGATCCGTTTTTTGGCACCGGCACGACCGGGGCAGTGGCCAAGCGGCTGGGGCGGCACTTTATCGGGATTGAGCGCGAGGATGATTATATCGCGGCTGCTGAGGAGCGCATCGCCATGGCGCTGCCGCTCGATGAAAGCGCATTAAAGACGATGATGGCACCGACCGCGGCAACGCGCGTGGCGTTCGGCATGCTGGTCGAGGCGGGGATGATTCCGGCGGGTGCGGTGCTCACCGACGCCAAGCGCCGCTGGCGCGCGACGGTGCGGATTGATGGCTCGCTCGACCATGGCGGTGCGAGCGGTTCGATCCACAAAATCGGTGCGAGCGTGCAGGGCGCGCCGAGCTGTAATGGGTGGACCTTCTGGCATGTCGAGACGGCTGATGGGCTGCGGGTCATTGATGCGGTGCGGCAGGATTGGCTGTTGGCGAATGAGGTTTAGCTTGCGTCGCCCCTGCGAAGGCAGGGGCCTTTGGCGACCTGGCGCATTGCCGATTGCGGCCCCTGCCTTCGCAGGGGCGACGGAGTTAGGTTGATTATGTTCACCCCCCTCACCAAATCCGCCCTGACCAGCGCCGCCGCAACCGCGCGCATTTATTGCCGCCCGACCTGTTTCGTCGATCGCCCGCACGAGCTCGACGACGCCTGCCTGCGCCTTGCCGACACGATGGTCTGGTTCGCAGGCTGGCATGTCAGTCTGGTCGATGGGGCCAGCGTCCAGTCGGCGGTGGTGACGGTGCCCGAAATGTCGGGCTGGATCGACGCCATGCCGTCAGCGCTGGGCGACGCCGCGCGCGGCCAGATTGCGGCGGTGCAGCGGCCGCGCGGTAGCTTGAAACTGGGCGAGCGTATCGTCCGCCTCAATGAACCCCAGTTGATGGGTATATTGAACGTGACCCCCGACAGTTTTTCCGACGGCGGCAAGCATGTCGATGCTGGGGCCGCCATCGACGCGGGTTTTGCGATGGCGGCGGCGGGTGCCGCGATTGTCGATGTCGGAGGCGAATCGACGCGGCCCGGCGCGCCACTGATTTGGGAAGGCGACGAGATTAAGCGCGTCGAAGGCGTCGTCACGGCACTGGCGAAGGGCGGCGTCGCGGTGTCCATCGACACGCGCAAGGCCGCCGTGATGGAGGCTGCGCTCGCGGCGGGCGCTGCAATCGTCAACGATATTTCGGCGCTGCGTTTTGACGAGCGGGCGATGGAGGTCGTCGCCAAGGCGGCTTGCCCGGTCGTGCTGATGCATGCACCGGGCGCGACGAGCGACCCGCACGAAGGTGGCGACTACACCCACCCCCTGTTTGACGTCTATGACATGC
>JACEST010000081.1 GCA_013911715.1 Sphingopyxis sp.
GTGCATGCGTTGCACAATGAAGGCATCGCCATCGCCCCCGATGTCGCTGCCTTCATTGTGCAACGCATGCACCGTAGCCACGCGACGCTGGCGCGGATTGTCGATGCACTCGACACGTCATCGCTGGCGCAGGGGCGGCGCATCGGCAAAAAGCTGGCCAAAGAGGTGCTGACCGACGCCGGGTTAATTTTTGACGACCTGGTGGATCAGGCGGGGGCGAGGGAATGACGCAGGAGTTCGCGGCGCGCGAGCGCTATTTTAACCGTGAGCTGAGCTGGCTCGCCTTTAACCGGCGGGTGATGGAGGAAGCGCGCAACCCCGCCCACCCGCTGCTCGAACGGCTGCGTTTCCTCAGTATCTCGGGCAGCAACCTCGACGAATTTTTCATGGTCCGGGTCGCCGGGCTGAAGGGCCAGCAGTTGCAGGGGATCGAAGACATCTCCGCCGACGGCCGCACGCCGGGGCAACAGCTCGCCGAAATCGAGGCCGAGGTGAACCGGCTGGTCGATGAACAACAGATCGAATGGCACCGCATGCGCGCACGGCTCGCCGAAGCGGGTGTCGGAGTGTGTCACCGGGTCAGCGATGCCGAACCGCTGCGCGCCAGCCTGCGCAGCTATTTCATCAGCGAAATTTTCCCGATCCTGACGCCGCAGGTGCTCGATCCGGCGCATCCCTTTCCGTTCATCGGCAACCGCGGCCTTGGCGTCATCTTCGATCTGGTACGCATCAACAGCCGCGAGAAAGTGCGCGAGCTGGTGATGATCCCGCCCTCGCTGCCGCGTTTTGTCCGCACGCCGGGTGACAATCCGCAGTGGGTGCCGATCGACACGCTGATCGAAATGTTCGGCGATGTGCTGTTCCCCGGCTTTACCGTGCACGCGCAGGGCACATTCCGCATCATCCGCGACAGCGACATTGAAATCGAGGAAGAGGCCGAAGATCTGGTCCGGCTGTTCCGCACCGCGATCCGGCGGCGCCGACGCGGGCGTGTTATCCTGCTTGAAATGGACGCCGACATGCCCGCCGATCTGGCCGCCATTTTGGGCGAAGAGGTGATGGGGCATGAGGCGATTGTCGCGAAAATCGACGGCTTCATCGGTATCGCTGCGCTGTCAGCACTGATCGACACTGACCGCCCCGACCTGAAATTCCAGCCATACAGCCCGCGTTTTCCCGAACGCATCCGCGAACATGGCGGCGATTGCTTTGCAGCGATCCGCACCAAGGACATCGTCGTCCACCACCCCTATGAAAGTTTCGATGTCGTATTGTCCTTCCTGCGCCAGGCGGCGGCGGACCCCGATGTGGTGGCGATCAAGCAGACCTTGTACCGCGCCGGCGACCAATCGCCGGTTATCCGTGCGCTGATCGAAGCAGCCGAGGCAGGCAAGTCGGTCACCGCCGTGGTCGAACTGAAAGCGCGCTTTGACGAGGAACAGAATCTGCTCTGGGCCAATCAGCTTGAACGCGCTGGCGTGCAGGTCGTCTATGGCTTTATCGAATGGAAAACCCACGCCAAAATTTCCATGGTCGTGCGGCGTGAAGGCGGCGGCTATCGCACCTATTGCCACTTCGGGACGGGCAATTATCACCCGGTCACGGCCAAGATATACACCGACCTCAGCTTTTTCACGGCTGACCCGCGCGCCGGGCGCGACGCCGCGCAACTGTTCAATTATATCACCGGCTATGTCGAACCGCAGGAGCTTGAGCTGATCACCATGTCGCCGCTTGGCATGCGCGAGCACCTCTCGCAGCTGATCGACGCCGAAATTGCCGCCGCCACGACGGGCCGCCCGAGCGGTGTTTGGGCCAAGATGAACAGCCTGGTCGACCCCGGCATCATCGACAAATTATACGAAGCCAGCGCTGCGGGCGTGCCCGTGGAATTGATCATTCGCGGCATCTGCTGCCTGCGTCCCGGCGTGCCCGGCCTGTCCGAGACGATCCGCGTCAAATCGGTCGTCGGGCGCTTTCTGGAACATAGCCGCATCTGGATTTTCGGTAACGGCGGCGCATTGCCGCATCAGGACGCGCGTCTGTTCATCAGCTCGGCCGACTGGATGCCGCGCAACTTTGATCGCCGCGTCGAATATATGATCCCGATACTCAACCCGACAGTGCACGACCAGATATTGGATCAGGTGATGGTCGCCAACCTGCTCGACAATGAACAAAGCTGGCATTTGCAGCCGGATGGCCGCTATTTGCGTGTGGTGCCGAGCGGAAAATCGTTCAACCTGCACCATTATTTCATGAACAACCCGTCGCTCTCTGGACGGGGTACGACGCTGCGCCAGCGCAAGGATGTGCCGCAACTCGATATCGGCGGGGGACGATGAAGGTTTTTTCGGCGCGCAGCAAAGGGCAGGGGCAGGGGCCGCGCCGCCGCGCAGCGGTGATCGACATCGGCTCAAACTCGGTACGCTTGGTCGTTTACGAAGGCCCGCGCCGGATTCCGGCAGTCATCTTCAATGAAAAGGTCGCGGCAGGACTTGGGCGCGGGCTCAGTGTTGACGGGCGCATTGCCGATGCTGATGCGGCGCGCGGTCTGGCGGCGCTGCGGCGCTTTGCCGCGCTCGCCCGGGCGATGGCGGTGGACGAATTGCAATGCGTCGCCACTGCGGCAGTGCGCGATGCCGCCAATGGGGACGACTTCGTTGCCGCCGCCGCCGAGCAGGGACTGACGATCCAATTGCTGTCAGGGGACGAGGAAGCGCGGGCCGCGGGTTATGGCGTGCTGTCGGCGATCCCCGACGCGCGCGGGATAGCGGTCGATCTGGGTGGCGGCAGCCTTGAACTTGCCGAAGTTGCCGATGGCGCGGTCGGGCGGACCAGCTCCTTCCCGCTTGGCGTGCTGCGCTTGCCCGCGCTGCGCGCCCATGGACCGCAGGCGTTTGACCGCACCATCCGGGCGATGCTCAAGGATGCTGGCTGGCCGGGTCCGGCGCGCGGGCAGCCGCTTTACCTCGTCGGCGGATCGTGGCGCGCGCTGGCACGGCTCGATATGGAACTGACGCGCCTGCCGTTGCCGGTGATGGACCATCATGATTTGCCGCGCGCGGCGGTGCGGCGACTGTCACGCGCGGTCGCGCGGATGAGCTTAGATGAACTTCGCGCCATTCCCAGCATGTCGCCCGCGCGCGCGCTCGCCATGCCCGATGCGGTGGCGCTGCTCGCGGCACTGACGTCAGTTATCGACGCACCGGCGATGACCATCTCGTCCTCGGGCCTGCGCGAAGGGCTGCTCTTCGGTGCGCTCAGCGACGAGGTCCGCGCGCAGGACCCGCTGCTCGTTGCGGCCGAATATGAAGGGCGGCGGCTGGCACGCTTCGCCGCGCATGGGCGTCAGGTCGATGCATGGATTGCGCCGCTCTTTGCCGATGATGATGCCGACGCGCAGCGGCTGCGCCTTGCCGCTTGCTTGCTCAGCGATGTCGCCTGGTCGGCAAATCCCGACTTCCGCGCCGAACGCGGTGCCGAAATTGCCCTCCACGGCAACTGGCGCGGCGTTGATGTCGCGGGCCGCGTGGTGCTCGCGCAGACGCTTCACACGGGCTTTGGCGGCGGCGAGCATGATTTTGCGCGGTTGGTGGGTGAAGGCGGTCAGGCTAGGCTCGACCGAGCGCACCAATGGGGATTGGCAATCCGCTTGGCGCAACGCTTATCGGGCGGACTTGAAGCACCGTTGATGGGCACGCGTCTGGTGATCGTCGGCAAAAAGCTGCGGCTCGAACTTGGGCGCGACTGGCCGATGCTTGCGGGCGAAACCGTTGGGCGCCGCCTGCGCAATCTGGCGAGTGCGCTGGGATTGGAGCCGGAAATCGCGGGTTAGGCGCTGTGCTCCGGCGTAGGCCGGAGCTTTGGCCGATAGAGTCGCCCCTTCCTTGCAGAGCCCCGGCCTGCGCCGGAGAACAGGATAGTGGCCTCAAGCGCAATTGAAGCCCGCAAACCGTCCATCCGCGCCGATATTGGCGTTCAACCGATCCTGCCAATAATCCATCGTCACCGGCATGCCAGGCGTGATCCAGCGAATGTTTTTTGCGCCGCTCGCCTTGGTAATGGCCTCGCGCGCTGCCGGGCTGTCGGCCTTGCCGACCCAGGATGTGACCTTGGCCGCGCCGCACAGGTCCGCCGTTTCGGGCACCGAATCCGTTCCGCCGGGCTCGCTCACATAAGGCTGGCATGCCGCGACCAAGGCGGCAAAGCAGGAAAAGCCAAAGACTGCCTTGATTTTTATGACAATGCCTCCTCGGTGCGCGTCATCACCAGACGGCCATTCTTTACCGCGAACCCCATCCGCCCTTCGACCAGCTCCAGCGCGTCCTTGCCGAACACATCATAGCGCCAGCCCGACAGCAGCGGCAGGCCGTCGCGCACGCCCGCAGCCAACAGCTCCAGATCGTCGCTGCGCGCGACCAGGCGCGAGGCCATATTCAGCTCGCGCGTGCGGATTTTGAGGAGCAATTTGAGCAGGTCGCCGACCAGCACGCCGTCCTTGCCCAGTCCCGGCGCGCGCGGTGCGAGGGCGGGCAGCACATCGCGGCTGAGCGGCTTGGCCTCGGCCAGCGCGGCCATCAGCCGGCCGCCGATATCATTGGTCTTCCACGTTGCCGACAGGCCCCGCACTTTACCCAGATCATCTTGTATCTTCGGCGGGTGCGCGGCGATGTCGGCCAGCGTTTCGTCTTTGACGATGCGTCCGCGCGGCAGATTCTTGCCACGTGCCTCGCGCTCGCGCCACGCCGCCAGCGCCTTCAGCCGCCCGAGCACCTCGGGCTTTTTCGACGGCTGTTTGATGCGCAGCCACGCCTGCTCAGGGTCGAGGTCGTAATTGGCCGGGTCGGCCAGCTTTTCCATTTCCTCGTCCAGCCAATGGCCGCGCCCGGTCTTGATCAGCTTTTGCAGCATTTTGGGGAAAATCTGCGCCAGATAGGTGACGTCGGCGATGGCATAGTCGATCTGGCGCTTGTCGAGCGGGCGGCGGCTCCAGTCGGTAAAGCGCGCACCCTTGTCGAGCTGCACCCCCGCCCATGCCTCAACCAGATTGCTATAGCCGACCTGCTCGGCTTGTCCCAGCGCCATCGCGCCAATCTGGGTGTCGAAAATCGGATGCGGTGTCTTGCCGGTGATATTGAAGATGATTTCGACGTCCTGCCCTCCGGCATGAAAGACTTTGAGCATCTCCTCTTGCTCGGTGATGAGGTGCATCAATGGCCCAAGATCGATACCGTCGGCCAGCGGATCGATTGCTGCGGCATGGTGGGCGTCGGCCACCTGGATCAGGCATAATTCAGGCCAAAAGGTATTTTCCCGCATGAATTCGGTATCGACCGCGATGAATTCGGCCTCGGCGATCAGCGCGCAAAAGGCTTTGAGGGACTCGGTTGTCGTGATCAGCGGGTGTATTTCCATGCACAAGCTATAATCATTACGCGCGCGGGTGCGAGGGGGAAAATGGGATGCCAAGGCTTGACAAAGCGGGCGCGGAAAGCGCTTAGCGCCGCGCATGCATAGCTATCGTACCCACCATTGTGGCGCGCTGCGCGCCCACGACGTCGGCAGCGCCGTTCGCCTGTCCGGCTGGATCCATCGCAAGCGCGACCATGGCGGTTTGTTGTTCGTCGATTTGCGCGACCATTATGGGCTGACCCAGATTGTCGTGAACAGCGGCGCAGCGGCGTTTGATGTGCTCGACGGCGCACGCGTCGAAAGCGTGGTGACGGTCGATGGCGAGGTGATTGCGCGCGCGGCCGAAACCATCAATGCGGGTCTGCCGACCGGCGAAATCGAAGTGCGGGCGTCGGCCGTCACCATCTTGTCAGCGGCCGCCGAACTGCCGCTGCCGGTGGCGGGGGAGCAGGACTATCCCGAAGAAATCCGCCTGCGCTATCGCTTCCTCGACCTGCGCCGCGAGACGTTGCATGCCAATATCGTCAAGCGCACCCAGATCATTCGCGAAACGCGTCGCCGGATGGAGGACATTGGCTTTACCGAATATTCGACGCCGATCCTGACCGCGAGCAGCCCCGAAGGCGCACGCGACTTTCTGGTTCCCAGCCGCATCCATCAGGGCAAATTCTTTGCGCTGCCGCAAGCGCCGCAGCAGTATAAACAGTTGCTGATGGTCGCGGGCTTCGACCGCTATTTCCAGATAGCTCCCTGTTTCCGCGACGAAGACCCGCGCGCCGACCGGTTGCCCGGTGAATTTTACCAGCTTGATCTGGAGATGAGCTTCGTCACCCAGGAAGAAGTGTGGGAGACGATGGAACCGGTGATGGCCGGGGTGTTCGAGACATTCGCCGAGGGCAAGGCAGTTACCCCCGCAGGCGAGTTTCCGCGCATCCCCTATGCACAGGCGATGCTCGATTACGGCACCGACAAGCCCGACCTACGCAACCCATTGATCATCAAGGATGTCAGCGAATATTTCGTCGGTTCGGGCTTTGGCCGCTTTGCCGATATCGTTGCGGGCGGCGGCGTTGTCCGCGCTATCCCGTCCCCGGGGACTTCCGACAAGAGCCGCAAATTCTTTGACGATATGAACGTCTGGGCGCAGAGCGAGGGTTTCCCCGGCCTCGGCTATGTCACGCGCAAGGGCGGCGAATTTGGCGGCCCCATTGCCAAAAATCATGGCGAAGAAGGCATGATCGCGCTTTATGCGGCGCTGGGGCTGGGCCCCGATGACGGCTGTTTCTTTGCCGCGGGGCCCGAAGCGCAAGCGGCGAAACTGGCGGGCGCAGCGCGCACGCGTGTTGCCGAGCAGCTGGACTTGGTCGAACAGGACGCGTTTCGTTTTTGCTGGATCATCGACTTCCCCTTCTACGAATGGGATGAGGACGAAAAGAAGGTCGATTTCGCGCACAATCCTTTCAGCATGCCGCAGGGCGGGCTCGAGGCGCTGCAGACGCAGGATCCACTCAGCATCAAAGCCTATCAGTACGACATGGTCTGCAACGGTTACGAACTGGCCTCAGGCTCGATCCGCAACCAGCATCCCGACCTGATGGTCAAGGCGTTCGAACTGACCGGACTGACGCAGGCCGATGTCGAGGAACGCTTCGGCGGCATGTACCGCGCCTTCCAATATGGCGCTCCCCCGCATGGCGGCATGGCGGCAGGGGTTGATCGCATGGTCATGCTGCTGTGCGGTGTTCAGAATCTGCGCGAAATCACGCTGTTTCCGATGAACCAGCGCGCCGAAGATCTGCTGATTGGCGCGCCGTCGCCTGCTATGGCCAAGCAACTGAAAGAACTGGGACTCAGCGTCACTGCCGCTGCCAAATAGGTGATTGCTGCAAATGTGATACTGTGCTACACAGTTTCACATGAAGAATGTCACCATCGCTCTTGATGACGAAACCCACCGCCGCGCGCGCATTCGTGCTGCGGAGATGGGCACGTCGTTGTCGGCGCTGGTGAAGGAGTATCTCACCAATTTGGGCAGCGATGGAGCTTATCCGCCGTTCGCGACTGTCCCAGAAGCCGGAGTGCGTGACGTGCAAATGCCCTTTCATCACGACGCGCCTGCGCCATCGGCTGCTGCCGCGCCTATCAAGGGGCCCGATGGCCAGCCCTATTTTGTGGGTGGCAAATGGGTCTGGACCAAGGATGGGAAGCCGCGCAAACCGGGGGCGTTGCGTGACATGTGGGTGGCCGACGACTTTGATGAATGGCCGGACGGGTTTCTCGATGCCATTTATGGCGAGGATACGCCCGCCGCCGACCAGTGGTGGCGCAGGGCCAATGACGTCCTGAAGAAACCAAAGGATAAATGAAAGTCCTGCTCGATACCAACGCGCTCATCTGGTGGTTCAAAGACAACCCCCGGTTGAGCGCGAAGGCCCGGTCTTTCATCCGGCATCCCGATACCATTGTGTTGGTCAGCTCCGTCTCGCTGTGGGAAATCACGATCAAATGGCGCATTGGGAAGATGGAATTCTCTGGATCTTCGCTGCTGGGCCAGGTGGAGCAGGCCGGGATGCAATTGATAACGTTGCTGCCGCTTCACCTCTATGCTGTCGAGGGGCTGGCTTTTCATCACCGCGACCCGTTTGACCATTTAATCCTTGCGCAGGCCAAGGTGGAGGGGGCCTCGATCATCACCAGCGATGACCAGATGACGGGATATGGCGTCCCCTGTATCCCGGCGATGCGATGATCCCGCAGCCGCGTGAGCACCGCCTGTCGGTGGCTGGCGGCGATTTATGCTGGTTCGAATGGGGTACGCCGTTCTTCAATTGACCGAGCATATTGTTCGTCCATGGCAGCGTCATGCGCGCGCGCAGCGGCACGGGTGCAGGCCGGCTCAACCTTTTGCTCGCCCCACTTGGTCCGGCACTGCCGGCGCGTCTCCGCTCGGCGCCGATCTTCATTGACCGGAGAGCACCCACTTCGTCCCGATGGAGGTGCCTGCACGAATTGCGTCCCTGTTTGGCACGGAATCGCCCGTCGCTTAACCATTAACGCGCCTTGTTCCCCGCGCCGCGCGGCCTAATTTTGCGCGATGGCCGTTAACCTTGCCGATTTTGAAGCCGGTGCGAAGTACAAAGGCGACTATGACCGCGACATGGCGGCGCTGCAGGCGCGGCTCGAACGGTTGCAGGCGGCGCACATCGCCCACGGCCAGCGCAGCGTGATCCTGTTCGAAGGATGGGACGCGGCGGGGAAGGGCGGGATGATCAAACGGCTGACCGCCGAGCTCGACGCACGCTATTTCGATGTCTGGCCGATCAGCGCGCCCACGCCAGAGGAAAAGGCGCGCCATTTTCTGTGGCGCTTCTGGACGCGCCTGCCCGGCACGCGCGAGATCGGGGTGTTCGATCGCAGCTGGTATGGCCGCGTGCTCGTCGAACGCGTCGAAGGCTATGCC
>JACEST010000082.1 GCA_013911715.1 Sphingopyxis sp.
GCCGTCCCCGAGGATTTGAGCGCGCGTTAGGCCTCACTCATATTCAACCGAAATCGGGATGCGCCCGCGGTAAATGCCGTCGTCGTCGCTCGCTACCGCCAACCTTCCTCCAAAACGGAACCGCAGCCGCCCGTCGGCACCGATCTGCGGGGCGGCACCCAAATTGGTGGCCAGGTCAGCGACGCGGGCGCGGCGCCCCTGATCGCTGTCGAGGAATATTTCGGCAGGGATCGTCACGCGAACGCGGCGTCCGGGGCTGCCGCTGACTACGGCTTCGCCCGTCAGTGCCAAGCCGCCCAGATCGCGAAGATCGCCGGCCGTTCGGCGCTGCCCGCTGACCGGGTCCAGCGTCACCGACCCACCGCCCCGCCCTGTAGCGACACGGCTGAAATCGAGCTCGGCCGAAATTTCGATCCGCAGCGGAATTTCGTCTCCGCCGGCAACCGTCCGGTCAGAAGCCTCCGGCACTTCGCCGCACAACAGGCACGGCGCGCCGCTGGCTGGCGACCAGAATAGCGCTGCAAGGCAGAGCGCGGCAGTCAGACGCAATTTCACCCTTGGGGGATAGCCCGGCTATGGTTAACCGTCCGTCACCGAACTATCCTTGCCGCCTCTTGTCTTGAACCCCTGCCCCTCCGATATTGCGGCAACATCAGTCACGAAAGACGGTATCATGACCAACAAAGCCCCACCCAAACCGCTCGATCCGCTGGCGCACCACGTCCTGCGCGAAGGCGGCACCGAACGTGCTTTCACCGGTAAATATAATGATTTCAAGGGCGACGGCATGTTCTTGTGCGCGGGCTGCGGCGCGCCCTTGTTCGACAGCGACAAGAAATTCGACAGCGGCTCGGGCTGGCCCAGCTACACCGCGCCTGCCGACATGGCGGCGGTCAGGGAACTCGCCGATACCAGCCACGGCATGCGCCGTGTTGAGGTGCGCTGCGCCGCTTGCGAAGGCCATTTGGGGCATGTCTTTCCCGACGGTCCCGGGCCAACGGGGCTGCGCTATTGCATCAACAGCGCCGCGCTTGACTTCGCCGCGCGCGACGCGGATGACGCGGGTCCGGGGTCTGCTTAATGTGGCGCTAAGCCTTGCTGCGCCATGGCCGCCAGCGCGGATGGACATAAGGACGGTATCGTTTGCGCGGTGAACGGCGAAATCTGGCAGCGGGCGGCAATGGCATCACAAGGGGCGGCGGCGCGGCATCGCGGGCACCGACCCCGCCGCCGCGTGCGCCCGTGCCCAGCGGCTGGCGGCGTTGGTTGCGCCGCCTCATCCGCTGGGGCCTAGGGCTTGGTCTCGTCGCTTTCGTGGCGCTCGCCGTCGCGGTCGGCATCGCGGTGCAGCGCATTCCCAGCTTTGAACAGCTCAAGGGCACCCCCGCTGGCCAGACCATCCGCGTGCGCGCGGTCGATGGCACCGTTTTCTTCACGCTCGGCCCTAATTATGGCCGCTGGCTGCCCTTGTCCGAAGTGCCGCAGGTGATGCAGGATGCGATGGTCGCGGTCGAGGACCGGCGCTTCCGCTATCATCCCGGCGTGGACCCAGTTGGAATCGTGCGCGCCGTTACGGTCAGCGCGACCGGCGGCGGGCGGCTGCGCGCCGTGTCCACCATCTCGCAGCAACTCGCGCGCAACCTCTTCCTGTCGAACAACCGCAGCTATGTGCGCAAGCTGCGCGAGGCGATTCTGGCCATGGCGCTCGAATGGAAATTCTCGAAGGACCAGATCCTCGAAATTTACCTCAACAAAGTTTATTTTGGCGGCGGCAGCTATGGCATCGACGCTGCCTCGCGGACATTTTTCGGGCACAGTGCGACCGAAATGTCGCTGTCCGAAGCCGCCGTGGTTGCGGGCCTCGTCAAGGCGCCGTCGCGCTATGCGCCCACGGCCGACCCCAAAGCCGCGCTGGGCCGCGCCGGGGTGGTGCTGGGGGTGATGGCTGATGCCGGCGTCATCTCGGCTGCCGAGGCCGCCAACACCAAACCCGCCAACGTCCGCATGGCGCAGGAAAGCGGCCAGAACAGCGCGCGCTATTTCACCGACTGGGTCTTGCCCCAGCTCGATCTGGTGATTGACGAAGGCACGGCGGCGCTCGATGTCTGGACGACGCTTGACCTTAATCTTCAGCGCGCGGCGACGGCGTCGATTCAGACCAATGTGCCGCGCGGAGTGCAAGGCGCGCTGGTCAGCCTCGACCGCGATGGCGCGGTGCGCGCGATGGTCGGCGGCACCGATTATGTCTCCTCCAACTATAACCGCGCGACCCAGGCGGTGCGCCAACCGGGCTCGGCGTGGAAATTATTCGTCTATCTCGCCGCGCTAGAGGCCGGTCTGCGCGTCGATGACAAGGTGGTCGACCAGCCCGTCACCATCAATGGCTGGAGCCCGCGCAACTCGACCGGGCGCTATTCGGGCGAAATGACCGTCCGCACCGCCTTTGCCAATTCGATCAACACGGTGGCGGCGGTGATGGGCGACGAAATCGGCTTTTCGGCGGTCGCGGGCATGGCGCGGCGCTTTGGCATTACCACGCCGGTCAACACCCACCCATCGATGGTGCTTGGCACCGCCGAAGTGCGCGTCATCGACATGACCGCCGCTTTTGCTGCCGTCGCGCGTCGCGGCGTGTCGGTCGCGCCCTATGGCATTACCAAGGTGGCGACGACCGAGGGCGAGCTGCTGTATCAGCGCAAGGCCGTCGCGGGCGCGCGGCTGGTCGATGATTGGGTTGCGGCGGGCATTACCGATCTGCTTCAGACCGCGGTCAACACCGGCACGGGCCGCGCGGCGCAAATCGGGCGACCGGTCGCGGGCAAGACGGGCACGACCTCCAGCAACAAGGACGGCTGGTTCCTGGGTTTCTCAAGCGGCCTCACCACCGGCGTATGGATGGGCCGCGACGACGCCAAAGCGGTCGGCGGACTGCAGGGCGGCCGCGCGCCGGCGCGCGCCTTTTCGCAATATATGCGCATCGCCGTCGCGCGCCGCCCGGTTGAACCCTTCGATACCGAAGTCGTGCTGCCCGAATGGCAACTTGAAGAAGAGGGCGAGGCCTATTTCGGCGAGCCGGGGGCGGATGGCTTTGTCGATGAAAATGGCATGCCGATTGAGCTGCCGGTCGATCCGCGCGTCGAAGGAGGCGGTGAATTCGCGCCCCCGCCCAAGGAGCCGTTGGAGCAGCAACTCGACCAGGACTGGCTCAACGAACAGACGGGCGCTCCGCCGACCCAGCCGCCGCCTAGGTAAACCGGTAACGGTGCAAATTGCGACCATGCGCCTTCAGCCAGCGCCGCGCTGAATCGACCGGGGCGCCGTTCAATTCGTCGACCAGGTCGTGAAATGCGGGGCCATGGTGCATATACACGCGGTGCGCGACCTCGTGCGCGACTGTTGCACGGCGCACCGCGTCGGGGGCCATGATCAGCCGCCAGCTATAGCGCAGCCGCCCGTCGGCGGCACAGCTGCCCCAGCGGCTGCGCGGATCGCCCACCGCAACGCTGGTGACGGCAATGCCATGCGCCGCTGCGAGCGCGTGGCTTTCGGCGTCGAGCAAGGCCAACGCCTCGGCCTTCAGCCAGCGGCCGACGCGCGGCCCGACAGTTTCGGCAGGGCCGCCCAGCGCCAGCCTTGACCCATCATCGTGCACCTTGCGCGGCAGCGCCGGGTCCCAGTCGATCCGCCGCAGCGCGCCCCGCACCGGCAAACTCGCTCCTGCGATAACCGGAATAGGCCCGCTGTCACGCGCAACTTGACCCGCGATCCAGCCCTGTTGTTCGCGCGCCCACGCCAATGCCTGCCGCGCGCTTGCCCGCGGCGGCACGGTCAGACGCAGCTCGCCGCGCGCTGCATCGAACACCAGCCGGTATCGCCGTGCCGCCGCGTGGCGCACCAGCCGCAATGGCCAGTCCTGCCCCGCGGCCGCAATCAGCAGTGTTTCAGACTTCGCGTTCAACAAGATGCTGTTCCAGCGGCCCGGCGAAGGTTTCGCTGACCGTCCAGCCGATAATCGACTGACCCGCACGGTGCACGGCGTCGCGGTCGCCGCTTTCCAGATAATGCCAGGCGGGCAATGGCCGGTCATCGGCGCGCAGACGATAGGCACAGGTCATCGGCAACCACTCAATCTCGGCAATTTTGTGGCGGCTCAGCGTCAGGCAATCGGGCACATGCACCCGTCGCCGCGAATAATCGGTGCAGCGCGCCGTCGCCGCGTCGATCATGCGGCACACCACATTGGTCGGGTAAATCCGCCCGGTTTCCTCATCTTCCAGCTTGTGCAGGCAACATTTGCCGCACCCGTCGCACAATGCCTCCCACTGGCCGGCATCAAGGCTATGCAACGGCGCTTCCCACCAGCGGCCAGTGGTTGTCACTTGACCCATCGGTCCAAGTCGGCGGCGACCAGTGCGGGCCGGCCCTCGTCACCGGGCGTCGTCACATCGTCGATCGGTAGCAGCGCCAGCGGTTCGCCCTCGGGCCCCATCAGAAAGGCGAGCTGGGTGTGCGCCATCAAATAACGGTCGGGGGCCGACCCTTCCTGCTTTTTATACGAGACAGCGAACGCCTTGGCGGCGGCAGCCACCGCCTCTTCGCTGCCCGTCAGGCCCAGCAGGCGCGGGTGGTAACGCGCGACGAAGGGCGCGAGCGCTGCGGGCGTGTCGCGGGCGGGGTCGATGCTGATGAAGATCGGCGCGATGCGCGCGCCGCGTTCGGGGTCGATCGCCTCGAACTGGCGCAGCCCCGCCATTAATTTCTGCAAATCGACCGGGCAGACATCGGGGCAAAAACTATAGCCGAAGTAGATCAGGCGGTATTGTCCCGCAAAATCCCGGTCGGTCACCGCGCGCCCGCGCTGATCGGTCAGCGCGAACGGGCCGCCGATCGCCGCGCCTTGCAGCGGCGGTTCGGCGTCCTGCGCCGGGCTGCATGCGGCGAGCGCGGCAGCCAATCCCAGCATCAGGGTTGCACGAAACGGGGGGAAGGCCCCATAGTAGCGGTTCATCATGCCGCCAGCCTTGCTGGCTTATGGCGGCAAAATCAACCGTTCGTCAGGTGAACCATGACTCGTTTTGCCGCATTCTCGCTTCGTTCGCTCACTTTGGCGCTGGCGGCGTCGCTGCTGTTCCCGGCGGGCGCGGCGGCGCAATTTTCCGACAGCTATAATTTCCTCAAAGCCGTCCGCGAACGCGACGGCAACCAGGCAACCAAGCTGCTGAACGACGAAACCACCCGCGTTATCAACACGCGGGACAGTTCGAGCGGCGAAACCGCGCTCGCCATTGTTGTCAAAAACCGCGACCTCACCTGGACGCGTTTCCTGCTGGCAAAGGGGGCCAACCCGGGCATCGGCGACAAGGAAGGCGTGACCCCGCTGATGCACGCCACACTGCTCGGCTTTGCCGAAGGTGCCGAAGCCTTGCTGGGGCGCGGCGCGGCGGTCGACCAGAATAACAGCCGCGGCGAAACCGCGCTGATCCTCGCGGTCCAGCGCCGCGACGCGGCGATGGTGCGGATGTTGATCAAGCGCGGCGCCAACCCCGACAAGGCCGATCATATCGCCGGCCTGTCGGCGCGTGATTATGCCAAACGCGACGACCGCACGGGCACGATGCTCGCGCTGCTTGACGCGAAAGACGAAACCGCCAAGCCGCTCGGGCCAGTGTTCGGGCCGAACTGAAGGTCAGCGCGTCGCCCCTGCGCAGGCAGGGGCCGCGATCGGCATTGCGCGATTTTTCCAACGGCCCCTGCCTGCGCAGGGGCGACGACTTTACTTGCAAATCACATCGTGATGTGAGATTGATGAGCGGTCTCACATCAGGAAGTGAAAAATGTCGACCGAACTCATCACCCGCCTGCGTGCGCTGGTCACCGACGGCGGTTTGTCGCGCTCGGGCCTCGCCCGCGCAGCGGGGTTGCACGCCAACACGCTGCGCGATCTCGACCAGCCCGACTGGAATCCGACCGCCGACACGCTGCGCAAGCTCGAATCCTATTTGTTCGAAAGCGATGACACCCCGGCGCTGGTGCCGATCGAAGAGATTATCGAGGAAGCGCGCAACGGCCGGATGTTCATATTGGTCGATGACGAGGACCGCGAAAATGAAGGCGACCTCATCATCCCCGCGCAAATGGCGACCCCCGATGCGGTCAATTTCATGGCGACGCACGGACGCGGGCTCATCTGCCTGGCGATGACGCGCGCGCGCGTTGACCAGCTGGGCCTTGATCTGATGAGCCGCTCGAACGGCACGCGCCACGAAACCGCCTTCACCGTCTCGATCGAGGCGCGCGAGGGGGTCACGACGGGAATTTCGGCGCACGACCGTGCACGCACCATCGCGGTCGCCATCGACGCAGGCAAAAGCCGCGACGATATTGTCACCCCCGGCCATGTCTTTCCGCTCGTCGCGCGCGACGGCGGCGTGCTGGTGCGCGCGGGGCATACCGAGGCGGCGGTCGACGTCGCGCGCCTCGCCGGACTGAACCCCGCCGGGGTGATCTGCGAGATTATGAAGGATGACGGCACGATGGCGCGGATGGACGACCTCGTCGCCTTCGCGCGGCTGCACAAGCTCAAGATGGGGACGATTCGCGACCTCATCGCCTATCGCCGCCAGCACGACCATCTTGTTGAAAAGCGCGCCGAAATGACCTTCATCAGCCGCTGGGGCGGCGATTGGCGCGCTATCACCTTCTTCAACAAGGCGACCGGCGATGAAACCATGGCGCTGGTCAAAGGGCACATCGACGCCGCGCAACCCACGCTGGTGCGCATGCACACCATGTCGATGTTCGTCGATGTCTTCGGCGAAGTGAACGAGCGGTCGGGTCTTTTGTCGAAATCGATGGAATTGATCGCGGCCGAAGGGCGCGGCGTGCTGGTGCTGATCAACAAGCCGATGAAGGGCATTGTCAGCCGCTTTATCCAGCTGCGCGCGGCGGGCAAGGCGGCGGGCGATCCACAGGTCGAAGAGCTGCGCGATTATGGCGTGGGCGCGCAAATATTGGCCGAATTGGGCGTCCATGACATGGTGCTGCTGACGAATACGCACCACAGCCTGGTCGGACTCGAAGGTTATGGCTTGTCGATCGTCGGGGAACGCGCCATTCCGGGCACCGGAGGCGAATGATGGCGCAGGTTCTGATTGTCGAGGCGCGATTCTATGCGCACATCAATGATATGCTGCTCGATGGCGTGCGCAGCGCCATTGAAGCGGCTGGCCATGCCCACGAAACGATCACCGTCCCCGGCGCGCTCGAAGTCCCCGCCGCCATCGCACTCGCCAGCGAAAGCGGACGCTACGACGCCTATGTCGCGGTTGGCGTGGTGATTCGCGGCGAAACCTATCATTTCGAAGTCGTCTCGAACGAAAGCGCGCGCGCGCTGATGGCGCTCAGCCTCGACGGCCTTGCCATCGGTAACGGCATTTTGACGGTTGAGAACGAAGCGCAGGCATTGGTCCGTGCCGACAAGAGCTTGAAGAACAAAGGCGGCGAGGCGGCACAAGCGGCACTCGCCATGCTCGCGCTCAAGGAACGCTTCGGCGTTGCCTGACATGTTGCCCCCGCCCCGTTATCGGATCGTCGAGCGGCAGGGGCGGCTCGAGGTGATCGACAGCGAAACGGGCGGACGTCCGCCCACCGCCGCCGAACGCATGGCGGCGCATGATGCCGCGCATGGCCATGCTGCGCTGCGCTATGACCGCCTGGCCGAAACGGCGGCGGCCAGCGAAGCCCCTGTGCCATCCGCACCTCCCGTTTCACAATCCGACCGCGCCCCCGAACCCGCCGCGCGCCCGGCCCCCACCAATGCCATCCGCGCCGCGATTGCCCAGCGCGCGAACCCGTGGGGCGACGGCAACGGCGGCCGCGTCGGGCTTGGCGCGCAATCGCAATCAGAGGCACAGGCGCGGCCGGGCCCCGGGGCCAATCAAGGCACGGCGCGCCGCACGCTGCGTTCGCGCATACCCCGCGACGAAAATCGCATGCCCATGGTCACCAGCAAATGGTGGGACAGCAAAGGCCCGCGCACGCTCGACCTCGGCGAAGCGGGGCGCGCAAAACTGTCGGGCGGGTTCGTCACCGCCGCCATCGTCGCCTTTTTTGCATTGATCGCGATGGCAATCGCGCAACCCGCGCTGATCCTTGTCGCCGGATTTGCGCTGTTCCGCTTCGGCGGCACCATTATCGGCCCCATTGGCGCGCGGCTGATCGACGAGGCGATCAAGGCAGACCGCTAGATTCTATAGCTCAAACGCCAAGAAAAACTGTGCTCCGGCGCAGGCCGGAGCTTTGGCAGGGGAGAGGAGTGTCTGCGGCCAGAGCTCCGGCCTGCGCCGGAGAGCAGAGGGCGTTTTGGTCAGGCTGCGGCCCCCGTCAGTACCGGAAAATCGGTATAGCCTTCGGCACCCGGCCCATACCAGTCGCGCGGCGTTGACGTGCCGAACGGCGCGCCGACGCGCAACCGCTCGACCAGATCGGGGCTGCTGATAAAGGGGCGGCCATAGCTGACAGCATCGGCCAAACCAGAGCTCAGATCGGCAGCGAAATTCTCGCCATCATATTCCTGGTTGAGCACCAGCGGCGCTTTGAAAACCTGGCGGATGTCGGGCGACACGCGCGGCACGTCGCTGCGCCCGAAATCGCCAAACGGCTTTTGTTCGCGCAGTTCCAGAAATGCGATACCGATGCGGTCGAGCGCGGCGGCGGCGGCGGTGAACAGCGCGACGGGGTTCGAATCATCGGCTCCTTGCGTTTCGCCATTGGGCGACAGGCGGACGGCGGTGCGGTCGGCCCCGACGG
>JACEST010000083.1 GCA_013911715.1 Sphingopyxis sp.
GCTCGGGCTCAGCGCGAAGAGCGTGAGGGCACGACGGGCTTTCGCGTCGCCATTGGTCCCGATGGCCGCGTGACGGGGTGCGATATCACATCGTCCAGTGGGCACGCCGACCTTGACCAAGAAACGTGCAAGCTGGTGACTCGCCGGGCACGATTCGACCCGGCGCTGGACCGCGATGGCAACCCCACCACCGGCAGCTATTCGAACCGAGTTCGCTGGCAGATTCCAAAAGAATAACCAGGGGATGGCCTTAGTGGCCAATCCTTGAGCCACTGTTTTTGATTTTTGAGAGGGAAGTAAAGCAATGTTCGATCTGATTTCCACTGCTGGAGCCGCCGCGGGTGGCCACGAAGGCGGCTACGGCCTGATGCCGGCAACCATGTGCGTCGTCAAAGAAGGTGACAGCCCTTACGGCCTGGTCCCCGCGCTTTGCGAAGGCGGACTGGTGTCGCAGGTGACCTTCCTCGTCATGCTCATCATGTTTGTCGGCACTTTGTACATCCTGTTCACCAAACTGCTTGAGCAGAATAAGGTGATGAAGCAGGGCAAGGCCGTTTCCGCGGGCTTCTGGCGTGCGCCGACGCTCGCCGAGGGCGCCGCCAAGCTCGAAAAGAACAGCGCCTATCGTCAGGTCGTCGAAGACGGCCTGCGCGCCAACGAAGAGCATAACAAGCTGACCGACCCCGTCGAAGCGCATGACTGGATGCACGGCACGCTTGAGCGTTCGCAGAACCACATCAATTCCAAGCTCAACGGCGGCCTGGCCTTCCTCGCCACCGTGGGTTCGACCGCGCCGTTCGTCGGCCTGTTCGGGACGGTGATCGGGATTTTGCGCGCACTGGTGAAAATCGGTGCGTCGGGTCAGGCGTCTATCGACACCGTCGCGGGTCCGGTTGGTGAAGCACTGATCATGACCGCCATCGGTCTGATCGTCGCGGTGCCCGCCGTGCTTGCGTTTAACTGGCTGCAGAGCCGCAACAAGGCGATTGCCCGCGACCTGTCGACCTTTGCCAATGACGTGCTCGGCTCGATCATGTCGAACGGTCAGGTCAAGCCGATGATGGCTTCGGCTCCGGCACCAGCTGGCAAGCCGGCACCGGCGAAGGCCTAAGGCTGATTTTCAGGAATGCGGGCGGCGCTGCCTTCGCGGAACGCCGCCCCGTCCCTGACCAGAATAACGATATTTGAGAACAGGATGCTAATCCGATGAGCATGAGCGTAGGCAAGGACGGCGGCGAAGAAGAGCCGATGTATGAAATCAACACGACACCGCTCGTGGATATCATGCTGGTGCTGCTGATCATCTTCCTCATCACCGTCCCGGTGGTGCTGGATTCGGTGGAAGTGAAGCTGCCTGACGTGGCGTTTGAGCCGACGACGACCAAACCCGAAAATGTGCTGCTGTCGATCCGCGGCAATGCGAGCGACGCTGCGGCTTGCGAAGTTTATTGGGGCCAGACGCTGGTCGATTCGCGCGAATTGTTGACGCGCGGACAGGAAAAACTGGAAGTGCTGCTGGAGGAAATCGGCGGCGTTGAAAATATCACCGAGGAAAATTTCCCCGAAGTGCACATTCGCGGCGACATTAACACGCCATATCAGTGCATCGGCGGGGCCATTTATACGATGCAGTTCGCTGGTTTCCAGAAAATTGGCTTCATTTCCGAACCCGCTGCCGGATCGGGCA
Organism: Sphingopyxis sp.; assembly: GCA_013911715.1. Lineage (GTDB taxonomy): Bacteria > Pseudomonadota > Alphaproteobacteria > Sphingomonadales > Sphingomonadaceae > Sphingopyxis. The sequence continues at coordinate 1,688 of JACEST010000083.1, forward strand.
CGCTCGGTCGGCTTTGATTTGAAACAAAGGATAGTTCCCTATGGGCGCTAATGTACGCAAAGACGGTGATGATTCACCAATGATGGACATGAACACGACGCCGCTGATCGACGTCATGCTCGTTCTGCTCATCATGTTCATCATCACCATACCTGTGCAAACGCACGCGGTGAAGATTGACCTGCCGACGCCGGATCCGAACCCGCAAAATGCGGTCGAACCGGACAAGAACAAGATTTTCATCACCGCCAGTGATGCGATTTTGTGGAACGGCACACCGGTCGATCTGGCCCAGCTGGACGTATTTCTGCAGCAGACCAAGACGCTGCCAGTCGAACCCGAGCTTCAGATCGAACCCGAGCCCTTTGCCCGTTATATCACCGTTGACCGCGTCATCGCGGTGGTGAAACGCAGTGGCGTCGGCAAAATCGGCTTTGTGGGCAACGAACGATACGCGCGCGTATTCTGATCAGCGTTCATCGCTTTTGCGAACCACAACAACGGGCTGCGGGAAACCGCAGCCCTTTTTCTTTGGTCAAGCGACATTGTGTGTTCGCTGACTTGAGCTAAGCTCATGACGATTCGACCGCAGCGTATTCGGGACAGCAGTGCAGGAGCAAGGCAGTGATCAAATCGATGGGCTCAGCAGTTTTGGCAGGCGGAGCGCTGCTTGCGCTCACTGGATGCGCTGCGGTGAACGGTGGCGAGGACGCCATTGCCGAATTGGCCAAGCCTGTTGCTGTTGCACATTTGAAGGGTGTCGCGGGAATTGACCGCGGCCGCGTTGATGTCTTTCGCGACGGTCGCGGCCTGCGGCTGGAGATAGTCGCACGCGAATTTGAGCCAAGCACCCACGGGATGCACGTCCACGCGGTCGGCAAATGCGACGCCCCCGACTTCATGAGCGCCGGGCCGCACTGGAATCCCACCGGGGCGCAGCATGGCGCGGACAATCCCATGGGCGCGCATCGCGGCGATTTGCCCAATCTGGTGATTGAAGCTGGCCAAATTGGTCGGATGACGGTCCTGATGCCCGACGCGGCGCTGAGCGGCGATGGTGGGTTGCTCGATACCGACGGTGCAGCATTTATCATCCATGCGCAGCCCGATGACATGAAGACCGATCCGACCGGCAACAGCGGCGGGCGTATCGTGTGCGGCGTATTTGGACCCGAGTAGCGCCTAAATCACCTCACCCGCCGCGCGGGCGCGGTCCACCACCGTCGCCTCTGCTGCCGGGACGCTGCGATAGGCGAACAGCAGCAGCAGGGCGGAAACCGGCAAGGTCGCATACATGACGCCCAGGAAACCGGTGCGCAGGTCGCCAACCTTTTGCCCATCGACGAACGTGGCGTTGAGATCAGATACCAATCCTACCAAATAAGGGCCAAAAGCCAGTCCGACCAAGGTTGTGCCAAGGAAAAAGGCCGCAGTCGCGGTGCCGCGCATGCGCGGCAGGACCAAATCCTGCGTAGTCGCTGCTGCAGCACCAAGCGCGGTTGCGAGGCACAGCCCCGCGACGAAGTTCATGCTGTAGAACAATGCCCCCGACGCGGTCGTCAAACCAATATAGGTCGGCAAAATCGGCGACAGCGCCCCGAACAGAATTACCAGAATCCGGCCCGCTGGATTGCGGGCGCGCAGAAAATCGGCGACGCGGCCACCCAATATGACCCCGACAAAGCCGCTCAGCGCCCCGGCAGCGCCCAGATAGAAGGCCAGTTCTTCCTTGGGCAGGCCCAGCACCAGTTCGGCATAAGGCGCCGACCAGAAAGCGCTGGCATAGGCATTGAGCGCGATCAGCCCATAGCCGACCGTCACGCACAGAAAGGCGGGCGTGCCCCAGATGAGCTGAAATGTTGCCGGGTCGCGCGCGCGCAGTGTGCAGGCCCAGGAAAAGACCGCGTAAAAGCCGACGCCTACCGCCAGCCATTGCGGTAAATTGCCAGTGAACCGGATCATGCCCCACGCCGCTGCGGCAATCGCCGCCGCCACGCCAAGGTTGATCGCCAGCGCCGCCACGCCGCGCTGCGCCGCGCCGATCAGCGTGAAGGGCGGCACAATCGTCGACAGATCGGTCACAAAGGTGCGGAACGGTGCCGGTGACGGCGACGACACGGTGCCATCCATTGCCCCGCGCACTGGTTCGCGCAGTGTCGCAACCCACAAGGCGACGAGCAGGCCCGGGATGCCAACCGCCAGAAACGCACCCTGCCATCCGACGAGGCCGAGCGGACCACCACCAGGCCATGCTTCGTTCCACCAAATGCTAATTTTTGCGCCGATCAGCAACGATACGCCGCCGCCAAGATAGAGACCCGAAGAATAGATGGCGAGCGCGGTCGCACGCTGCGCTTTGGGAAAATAATCAGAAATCAGGCTGTAAGCTGTGGGGCTAGCGGTCGCCTCGCCAATGCCAACCCCCATGCGCGCGAGCGACAGATCGAGCTGATTGCGCGCAAAGCCCGACAGCGCAGTCATGCTCGACCACAGGGCAAGGCCGATGCTGAGCAGCTTGACCCGGCCCCAATTGTCGGCGAGCCGGCCCAGCGGAATGCCGAAGAGCGCATAGAATACGCCAAATGCGGCACCGCCCAGAAACCCCATATCCTGATCGGTCAGGCCAAGATCGCGTTTGATATCGACCGCCAATATGCTGACAATCTGCCGGTCAATGAAATTGAGGATGTAAACGACGACGAGGACGCCCAGCACATACCAGCTATAACCCGACGCCTTGGGCAATGCCGCCCTGGCCGCGCCTTCGTTCATTGGCTCGCCATCGGCCATCGCTCACCCCTGTCACGCGTTGTTTTCGTTGGCCTCTGTGCTAGCAGGCTTTGCTGCCAAGGAAAGGGTCAAGGGTGCAATCGGTCTTGTTTCTGTGTCTGGGCAATATTTGCCGCTCGCCCTTGGCCGAAGGCGCGGCGCGCGCCGCTTTTGCCGGAGCGGATCTGCGGATCGAGCTCGATTCGGCAGGGACCGGTGACTGGCATCTTGGTCGCGCGCCCGACCGGCGCGCCCAAGCCATCGCCAAAGCGCATGGCGTCGACATCAGCGGCCTCGCCGCACGGCAGCTCAGCCGCGAAGATTATGCCCGCTTCGATCTGATTTTGGCCGCTGACCGTGAAAATCTGGCCGACCTTAAAGCCATGGCCCCTGACAACGGCCGAGCGAAACTGGCATTGATGCTCGACATGGTTCCGGGACGCGAGGGCGAGGCGGTGGCCGATCCCTATTATGGCGATGCAGATGGCTTTGCGCGCTGCTGGGCCGATGTGTCGGCGGTGGCCGCAGCGCTGGTCGCGGCACAGCGCTGAGCCGACGCGCAACCATATGGTACGCCATCCGTTAAGGGGCCATAGCGGTTTTGCTTGAAAGCGAAGGCGAAAGCCCCGATATTGCACCTACGGCCGGTATGGGCTGGCTGACTATGGAGATTGAAACAATGGCTAATTGGAACGACCCGCGCGCTACGGCCGCCGGCTTCCCGACTTCCGCGGCCGAAATGGACGCAGCGGTCGATGCTGGTCTGCGGTCGTACATGCTGTCGGTTTACAACTATATGGCCTCGGGCGTGCTGCTGACCGGCATTGTCGCTTTGCTCGCCTTTCAGTCGGGCTTTACACAATCGATGATTGGCAGCCCGTTGATGTGGGTGGTAGCGCTGGCGCCGCTGGCGTTCGTGCTGGTGCTCAGCTTTGGTATCAACAAGCTGTCGACCGGTGCAGCGCAAGCGCTATTCTGGGTCTATGCAGGCGTGATGGGGCTGTCGATGTCGACCATTTTCCTCGCCTTTTCGGGGACGTCGATCGCGCAGACCTTTTTCGCGACGGCCGCAGCCTTCCTTGGCCTTAGCCTCTATGGCTATACGACCAAGAAGGATTTGTCGGGTTTTGGCACCTTCCTGATCATGGGTGTGGTCGGCATTTTGGTGGCGATGATCATCAACATGTTCGTGCAATCAACTGCGCTTGGACTTGCGATCAGCATCATTGGCGTGCTGCTGTTTGCGGGCCTCACCGCCTATGACACGCAGAAGATCAAGAGCACCTATTTCTATGTACAGGGCACGGACTTTGTTGGCAAAGCGGTGATCATGGGCGCGCTGACGCTCTATCTCGACTTCGTCAACATGTTCACATTCTTGCTCAACCTGCTCGGCAGCCGCGAATAAGCGCAGCTGACAGGCGAAGATTAATGGGACCCGGCGGCGAAATCCGCCGGGTCTTTTTTTGGAGAGGGATCAATGATCAGAAGTCTTGTGGCGCTGGCCATGTTGGCTGTCCCGATGGCCTCGCAGGCGCGCGAAGCCGCGCCCTGCCCCATGGCGCCGGCTGAGCGCCAACCAGCGCTCTACGACGCGGCGGCGCTGAATGCCGCGCCTGCGAAACTCGACGCGCTCATCGCGTGCCTTGCTGACCCCGACCCGCGCGCTCGCGACGATTTTGCATTTACGACATTGGCAAAGGCGATGCGCAGCGAGGGCTTTCCGGCTGCGCTGATCCAGCGTGCCCACACAAAGCTGCTGGCGATGCTCGCCGATGACCGCGGCGATCCGCATGGCGTGCGGCGGCCCTTTGCGATTATCGCATTGGCCGAGGTCGCTCGCTACGACCGGATCCATATTCTGCTCACCCCTCCCGAACGCCGCGCCTTGGCCGAAACGGCGACCGCCTATCTGCACAACGTAACCGATTACCGGGGTTATGTTGAAGGCGAAGGGTGGCGCCACGGTGTTGCGCATGGTGCCGATCTGATGATGCAATTGGCGCTGAACCCCGATCTTCACCCCGACGATGCCGCCCAGATGCTTGGCGCGATTGCCGCCCAGGTCGCCCCGCACAGCGGGCATAGCTATACTCACGGCGAGAGCCGACGGCTGACGCGCCCGATGCTGTTGCTTGCCGCAAGCGGAAAGCTGAGCGATGAGCAACTGGCGGCGTTCTTCAATCGGCTAAAACCTGACGATGCACCACGCTGGCGCGAGCCCTATGCGTCGCTCGCGGGGCTGGCGGCGCTCCACAACAGCCGTGCCTTTGCCATGACGCTGCTGGTGGACGTGATGCGCAGCAAGGAAGCGACCGTCCGGCGCATGGAGGCGCCGCTCCTTGACCTGCTCCGCGCCCTGCCCTGATTTCTGCCAAAGATGCTTGAGTTGTCATGTGGCAGCGATAAGGCCGCAGCCATGACCAACGAACGCATCTGGACCGCCGCCGTGCTGGTGATAGGCGACGAAATATTGTCGGGCCGCACACAGGACAAAAATGTCGCCCAAATCGGCGTGTGGTTGAATGCGCAGGGCATCCGCCTGCGCGAAGTGCGGATTGTGGCCGATATCGAGGATGAGATTGTGGCGGCAGTGAACGCGCTGCGCATGCGCTACGACTATCTGTTTACCACCGGCGGCATTGGACCGACGCACGACGATATTACCGTCGATGCCGTGGCCAAGGCGCTGGGCGTGACGGTGGAGGTGCATCCCGACGCGCGCGCAATTTTGGAGCGCTATTATGAAACGCGCGGGGGCCTGACCGAGGCGCGGCTGCGAATGGCGCGCGCGCCCGCTGGTGCCGCGCTGATCCCCAATCGCATGTCGGGCGCCCCGGGCATCCGCATTGGCAATATGTTCGTGATGGCCGGCGTCCCGCACATCACCGCAGGCATGCTCGACGCGCTGTCGGGCGAGCTGGAGGGCGGGGCACCGCTGGTTGCCGACACGATCGGTGCCTGGGTACCCGAAAGCGAAGTCGCCGACCTGCTCCGCCGCGCCGAAAAGGCGCATGATGGCGTGGCGATCGGCAGCTATCCCTTTTTCCGCGAGGGCCGCGTCGGTGCCAATTTCGTGGTGCGGGCGACCGATGCGGCTGTCGTCGCCGCCTGCATTGCTGATGTCACCGGTGGGCTCGAGGCTGCCGGTTATCCGGTCACCGCCGGCGGCATCTGATCCGCCGGGCGCAGCCGCATCAGGATCACCAGCGCGCCAAGCGCCAGCGCCGCCGCCACGAAAAAGGCGATCCCGTCGAGCGCAAAGGGCGGGTTCGCACCGGCAAAGCGCGCGTGCAGCGGATTGTAAATGAGCGGTGCGGCGATGGAGCCAAGCGCCATCACCGCCGAGGCAAACCCCTGAACCTCGCCCTGGTTCGATGCGCTGGCGCGCCGCGTCATCATCGCAGTCAGACAAGGGTGCACGAGCGATTGCAGGCCCATCGGAATGATCATTAGCATGGCGACCAAGCCGTTGCTGGTCCAGCCGAGCGCGAGCATGATGACGCTCGCGCTGGTCAGCCCCAGCAACGCCGCATGGCGATCACCCAATGCAGCGATGATGTGCTTGGCGGCGAATATCTGAGTCCCCGCCATCGCAAGGCCAACTAACGCCAACGACGCGCCTACGATGCCCGGCGACCAGCCATAGCGGTCGGCGGCATAATAGCTCCACAGCATCGGATAAATGAGGCTGGCGATTTGCCACAACAGATAGACCGCCGCGACCCCGCCAATCCCCGGCAGGCGGCGAACGATGCCCAGCGCGCCGACAGGATTGGCCCGCCGCCAGTCGAACCGCCGCCGCTGATCGGTCGCGAGCGTTTCGGGCAGGGCGTAAAGCCCATAGACAAGATTGGCAAAGGCCAGCGCGGTGGCCGCGTAAAAGGGCATGCGGACGCCCAGCTCGCCCAGTAAGCCGCCCAGCGCCGGTCCCAGCACAAAGCCGATGCCGAATGCAGCGCCGATCAGGCCATAGCGGCGCGAGCGATCCTCGGCCGCGGTGATGTCGGCAACCACCGACTGCGCCGGGCCATTGATGGCGCCAAAAACGCCCGTCAACGCGCGCGCGATGAACAGCCAGAGCAATGTCGGGGCAAGCGCCAGTATCAGAAAATCAACCGCAAAACCGAACAGCGACAGCATCAGGACCGGACGGCGGCCAAAGCGGTCAGACAGGTTGCCGACAATGGGCGCGCAAACGAACTGGAACAGCGCAAACGTGACCGCCAGCAGCCCGCCAATCGCCGTCGCGTCGCCAATGCCGACATTGGCC
>JACEST010000084.1 GCA_013911715.1 Sphingopyxis sp.
CGCCGATGGCGTGTTCGAGGCGACGCGCATCCTCGCCAAACATGACGAGCGTTACATGCCGCCGCAAATGGGCGACATTCCCAACGACGCAGGCAAGTCCGTCACCGAGCCGACCGCATGATTGCCGAAATCGGCCATGCGCTGTTGTGGATGGCGGCAGCGCTCGCCTGCCTGTCGCTGTTTGCCGGTGCGGTCCATTTGCGCGTCCCCAAGCCCGAGCTGGCGGCGCTAGTGCGGCCGGCCAGCGTGGCGCAGGGCGTGCTAACGTTGCTCTCCTTTGCGCTGCTGATGGCGCTGTTCATCCGCTCCGACATGTCGGTCGAGCTGGTCGCGCGCAACAGCCACAGCCTCAAACCGATGATCTTCAAGTTCGCGGGAACATGGGGCAATCATGAAGGATCGATGCTGCTTTGGCTAACGATCCTGGGCATTTCGGGCGGGTTGGTGGCGCTGTTTGAGAAACGGCTGCGCGACGACACGCTGATTGCCACCTTGACCGCCCAGGCCGCACTCAGCCTCGGTTTCTTCGCCTTTTTGCTCTTCTCGTCCAACCCGTTCAACCGGCTGCCGGTGGCGCCGCCCGATGGGCAGGGGCTCAACCCGCTTCTGCAAGACATCGGCTTGGCCTTTCATCCGCCGACGCTCTACATCGGCTATGTTGGGCTGTCGGTGGCGTTCAGCTTTGCGGTCGGCGCGCTGATTGCGCGCGAAATTGGCCCCAATTTTGCCCGCGCGATGCGGCCATGGGTGCTGGGGAGCTGGATTTTCCTGACGCTGGGCATCACCGCGGGCAGCTATTGGGCCTATTATGAGCTCGGCTGGGGCGGCTGGTGGTTTTGGGATCCGGTTGAAAATGTCAGTCTGATCCCCTGGCTGGCCGCCACCGCGCTGCTCCATTCGGTCAGCGTGACGGCGACGCGCGATGCACTGCGGGCGTGGACAGTGATGCTGGCCGTAGTCGCCTTTTCAATGTCGATGCTTGGCACCTTCATTGTGCGGTCGGGGCTGCTCACCAGCGTACACAGCTTTGCCGTCGATCCCGAACGCGGGGCGTTTTTGCTCGCCTTGATGGCGATCTACATCGGCGGCGCACTAACGCTGTTCGCGCTGCGTGCCGGGTCGCTCGCCGAGGGCAAGAAATTCGCGTTGCTCAGCCGCGAAGGCGCGCTGGTTGCGAACAATCTGCTGCTGACGGTCATTCTCGCGGTGGTCCTGCTCGGCACGCTCTATCCAATCCTTGCCGGAGCGATGGGCGAGAAAGTGTCGATTGGTCCGCCCTATTATAACGCCGTCACTGGCCCGATTGCACTGATCCTGTTCTGCCTGATGGTGATGGGGCCACTGCTCAAATGGCGGCGCGACGATGGCGCGGTGCTCAAGGCTCGGCTGCCGGTGATGGTCGCGGCGGCGATGCTGGTGCTCGCCGGGCTGATCGTGTTCGGTGGTTCGGTCGGCATCTTGCCGCTGCTGGGCATGGTGGTCGCGGCGTTTGTCGCCGTGGGCGCAATAGCACCGCTGTGGGGGCGCAATCTGCGCCGCACGCCGCTGACCATTTGGGGGATGGTCATCGCGCATTTGGGGATCGCAGTGGGCCTGACCGGCATGGCCGCCGAGCGGGCCTTCATCCAGGAAAAGCTGCTTGCCGCAGCGCCGGGCGACGCGATCGAAGTCGGCCCTTATCGCCTACAATTCAAGGGCGTGAAACCGGCGGCGGGGCCGAACTGGACGGCGATCGACGCCGAAATTGTGGTGGTCAGCCCCACTGGAATCGACCGCGTGCTGCGACCGCAGGCGCGCGATTATCCCGGCCTGATGGGCGCGGCCCCAGTGGAAACCAAAGAAGCCGATTTCATCACGCTCGCGGGTGGGCATTTGTTCGCAAACATTGGGCAAGCGGTGAGCGGCGAAGGCGTGACGCGCTACCAAATCGCCGTCAAATGGATGCCGCTGGTGTGGTGGATCTGGGTCGGCGGCGGGATGATCGCCTTTGGCGGCGCATTGGCGATGCTGGGCCGCGCGCAATTACTCGATGGCTGGCGCCGCCGCCGCCGCGCCAAGGCCGAGGAACGGTTTGCATGAAACGCCGTTGGATCCTGTTTGCGCCGCTGGCGATCATATCGCTGCTGTTCGGCATGTTCATCTATCGGTTGGCGACGCCCGAAAGCAAGCTGATCCAGTCGCAGTGGATTGACCAGCCAATGCCGTTGTTCGACCTGCCGCCCGCCACCGCCGGGGTGGCAGGGCTTAAGAGCAGCGACCTGGCCGACGGCCGCCCGCGGCTGGTCAATGTCTTTGCCAGCTGGTGCATCCCGTGCAAGGCTGAGGCGCCGCAGCTCGAATCGCTTGCGCGGGCAGGTGTCCCCATCGACGGCATCGCCATCCGCGACCGGCCCGAGGATGTCGCCGCTTTCCTGACCGAAACCGGCAACCCGTTCCAGCGCATCGGCGCTGACATGCAAAGCAGCGTCCAGATCGCGCTCGGTTCATCGGGCGTGCCCGAGACGTTTCTGGTCGACGGCAAGGGGATTATCCGCGAGCAGATTCAGGGGATCATCACGCCCGAGATGGTGCCGGAAATCCAGCGCAAGCTGGAGGCGATGCGGTGAGGGGCCTGTCCTTCCTTGCCGTGGCTTTGGCCTTTTCCACGCCTGCGGCGGCGCAGGACCGGCTGCCGCCCGCGCCGCTCGCTTATAAACAACTCGATGATCCCGCGCAGGAAGCCAAAGCCAAGGCGTTGATGGACGAGCTGCGTTGTCTGGTCTGTCAGGGACAGTCGATTGCCGATAGCGATGCGCCGCTCGCGGGTGACATGCGGCACGAAGTGCGCAGCAAGATTGCGGCCGGAGAAGAGCCCGAGGCGATCCGCGACTGGCTGATCGCGCGTTACGGCAATTGGGTCACCTATAATCCGCCCTTTGCCGCCGCGACCTGGTTTCTGTGGGTCGGGCCTTTGTTGTTCCTGCTCGCCGGGATGTGGCTGGCGCGTGGGCGGTTTCGTAAGGCGTCTGACGTGGACGGGGAGTCATGATCTGGTTGTGGCTGCTCGCGGCGGCGCTGGTGGCGCTGGGCCTCATGCTCTGGCTCGGCAAGGTTCCGGCGGCATCGCGGACACTCCCCGCCGCTGCGCTGATGCTCGGGCTTGCGGGCTATGCGCTCTATGGTTCGCCAAATCTGGCTGGCAAAATGGCAGCATCGCAGTCGGCCAACGCCGGATTTGGTGAAGCAATCACCAGCAATCAGGGTGAGATGCGCGTGCGCTTTGGCGAGGCGCAGCAGTGGCTCGGCATGGCCGATGCGATGGCACGGCGCGGTCGGCACGATCTCGCGATCAAGGCAATCGAAGGCGGGCTGAAACAATATCCTGACAATGTCGACCTGTGGGTCGCGCTCGCCAATGCCTATGTCGCGCATGGCGGTGACCAGATGACCCCGGCGGCAGCACTCGCGTTTGACGAAGCGGCCAAACGGTCACCCGATCATCCCGCGCCGCCGTTTTTCGCTGGTTTGGCGCTCGCGCGCGGCGGCGATCTGGCGGGTGCGGAAGCGGTGTGGAGCCAGCTCCTCGCGCGCTCGCCTGTCGATGCGCCGTGGCGCAGCGACCTCGAAGCACAGTTGGCACAGGTGCGCGCCATGCGCCAGCAAAGGGCCTCGCCGGAAACCGTCAGTGCTGCACAGTAGCAACACTGTTTTCGCGCTATCGCGCGCTATCGGCTTGGTCTAAGGCGCGCCGATGGTCAGCGAGTCGCAGTCCGCGCCCGAAGGAGCAACCGCGTCGGCTGACGGTCAAGACCGTCACCACGACGGATTTGCCAAGCTCGCAATCGGGTCGATCGGTGTCGTGTTCGGTGATATCGGCACCAGCCCGCTTTACGCCTTTCGCGAAACATTCTCTGGACACCACCCGATCGAACCTGACGCACTCCACATCCACGGTGTTCTGAGCCTGGTGTTCTGGTCGATGATGCTGGTCGTAACGTTCAAATATGTGATGACCATCATGCGCGCCGACAACAAGGGCGAGGGCGGCAGTTTGGCGCTGCTCGCGCTGATCAACCGCCAATCCGACGGTGCGCGCTGGTCGTGGCCGATTGTCATGCTCGGCGTGTTTGCGACCGCGCTTTTTTATGGCGATTCGATGATCACCCCGGCGATGTCGGTGCTGTCGGCGACCGAGGGGCTGAGCTATGTCGACGAAGGTTTTCGCGACTATATCATCCCAATTGCGCTGGCGATCCTGATCGGGCTGTTTGCCATCCAGTCGCGCGGCACTGCCAAGGTCGGCGCACTGTTCGGGCCGATTATGATTGCCTATTTCGTGATGCTCGCGGTGCTCGGCGTGATGCATATCGGCGAAAGCCCGGGGATTATCGCCGCGACGCTGAACCCACTTAATGCGCTGCGCTTCTTTTATGTCGATGGCTTCATCGCGTTTGCGGCGCTGGGCGCGGTGGTGCTGGCGGTGACCGGGGCCGAGGCGCTCTATGCCGACATGGGACATTTCGGCCGAGCACCGATTGGCACCAGCTGGGTCTCGTTCGTGCTGCCGTGCCTGATGCTCAACTATATGGGGCAAGGCGCGATGGTGCTGTCCGCTGACACCGCCGAGGCCGCGCGGCTGATCAAGGACCCCTTCTTTCTGATGATGCCGGACGCGTGGCAATTGCCAGTCGTGGTGCTCGCATTGCTCGCCACGATCATCGCCAGCCAGGCGGTGATTTCGGGGGCGTTTTCATTGACTCAGCAAGCGATCCAACTCGGCTTCATTCCGCGCATGCGCGTCGAACACACCAGCGCATCGGCGGCGGGGCAAATCTATATCCCGCTCGTCAACTGGGCATTGATGATCATGGTCATCGTGCTGGTGCTGTTCTTTGGTTCGTCGAGCAATCTGGCGGCGGCCTATGGTATTGCGGTTACGGGTGCGATGTTCATCGACACCTGTCTGATCAGCGTAGTGCTCGTGGTGTTGTGGCGCTGGCCATTGTGGAAGGCCTTGCCGGTGCTGGCCGTGTTTTTCATTGTCGATATTGCCTATTTCGGTGCCAATTTGATGAAAGTTCCGGCGGGCGGCTGGGTGCCGCTGGTGATCGGCCTGGTCATCTTCACCCTGCTCACCACCTGGTCGCGTGGGCGCAAGTTGATGCATCAGGAAATGGCCGAAGGCGTAATGCCGATCCCGATCTTTATCGGCTCGGCGGCCAAAAGCGCGACCCGGGTGCCGGGAACCGCAGTGTTCATGACCTCATCCGCCGATGGAGTTCCGCACGCACTGCTCCACAATTTGAAGCATAATAAAGTGCTGCACGAGCGCATCATTCTGCTGACAATCAAAGTGTCTGACGTCCCCTATGTTGATTTGAACAAGTGCCAGCAGTTGCAGGATATGGGCGAAGGTTTCCACCGCCTGATTCTTCATTATGGCTTTATGCAACCCATTGATGTTCCTGCGGCGCTGGCCCAGGTCAATGAATGCGGTGGGCAGTTCAAAATGATTGAAACCAGCTTTTTCCTGTCGCGCCAGACGCTCATCGCCTCGCCGACGCCGGGGATGCCGATCTGGCGCGAGAAGCTGTTTGCGTGGATGTTGCGCAATTCGGAAAGCGCCATGGAATATTTCCGTCTGCCCACCAATCGCGTTGTCGAATTGGGCAGCCAAGTCGCCATTTGACTTCCCCACCGTTTCATCCGTTTTGGCAACAATATGGTGAATCTGTTTGAAACATCTGGTCGGGCTTGCAATGACCTGAGGGGTTAGGAGTTGGTCGGCATGACCTGGCCTGCTCCCGCGCGGGTGGAGGACGTGCGCCCAATGGCCGGAGAAGCTAAGGTTCCCGCACAAGCCCATGTTGGCGATGATCAGCCCTTTCTGCTGTTGGCGAACTGCGATCCGCCGATGTTCGGTGACGGCGTGTTAGAGCCCATGTTGCGGCGCATGGGGCTGCAGCCCGGCGCACCCTCGCGTGCAAATGTGGCAGCGCAGCTGTTCGACGGCCCTTTTTTTGAGCTGAACTTTGCCGAACAACGCGCACTCGCTGGCCGGGTCAGCGGCGCCGCGTGGCAGTCGATCGACCACCCGGCGACCGTGGGCGGCGCGACCGAGGTGCTGGCTTGCGTGCCCACCGGTATCCTTGAGGGAAGCCGCGTTTCGGCTTGCCGCGAACTGTTCAAACTTGCGGTGCTGTTAATCGATCTGACCGGTGCCGACAAAATTTATTGGTCGCCCGCCGCTTTGTGGAGCGACGCCTGGACGTTCCGTGCGGCGGTGGCCGAGATGATGGCGAGCGGCATGCCGCCAGTGCTCCATCTGGTCGCATTTCACCCCTTGGGCACCGCAGGCGCGCTGCGGTCGCAGGGCCTTTCCTTTTTTGCCGGGCAGGAAATCGAGGTTCGGAGCGACGGTGGACTGGCGGCGCGCGAGCTGCTGCGCCGAATGGCGCGCCTCGCCATCGACGTGATGGTCAATGGCGCCATTCTGTCCCCGCGCGAATTTCCTGGCCTGGTCAATAGCGAGCGCGTCCGCGTGGAGCCCGCGACTGGCTGCGATGGAACCATGACTTTGTTTCTTTCGATCGAGGCGCGATGACCCGGCGCCGCTGGCAAGCGGGCGGCCGATGTCCGGCGGGGTTCCAGCGGCACCATCTGGTCCCGCTCGAGATTGCCAACCGCCGTCAGTTTGCGGCGCTGTTTGCGGCGCTTGAAGGCGAAGGACTGCGGCTGGGGCAATTTGCCCATAATGGCCTGCACCTGCCGGCGCGCGAGGATGTTGCCGCCGAGCTGGGCCATGCGCTGCACCGCGGACCGCACCCCGCCTATACCGACGTGGTAGCAGCGCGGATCGAAGCCATACGCGGCAGTGCACGGTTGGAATCGCCCGCCGACCATTGGGCGGTAATCAACCGCATCGACACCCTGCAGCGGGCCCTGCGCCGCGCGCTGACCGATCGGCACGGCCAGCATTTGTGGCTCAACCGGCGCGATCCGATGCGGATATTTGCCGACCGGGCCTATCTGGACAGCGCTATCGACGCGATGTTTGGCGAGAATTAGATGCGTCGCACCTTGGCCTGCAACTGGGCCCAGGCGTCGTGATACTCGGCCTCGAGCTGCGCGACGAAGTCGGCGACGCTGCCCACCTGTTTGACGGCGCCAATGCCCTGGCCCGAACCCCAGATGTCCTTCCACGCCTTTTTGTCGGTGTTGCCGCCCGACCCGAAATCCATCGTCTTGAGGTCGCCTTCGGGCAGATTGTCGGGGTCGAGCCCCGCCGCGACGATCGATTGGCGAAGATAATTGCCGTGAACGCCGGTGAACAGGCTGGAATAGACGATGTCGGCGGCGCGCCCCTCGACAATGCTTTGTTTGTAGCTGTCGACGGCGTTGGCCTCGGTCGTGGCGATGAAGGCGCTGCCGATGTAGGCAAGGTCGGCGCCGCACGCCTGCGCCGCGAGCACCGAGCGGCCATGGCCGATGGCGCCGGACAGCGCGACGGGGCCGTCGAACCATTCGCGGATTTCCTGCACCAAGGCGAAGGGCGATTGCACCCCGGCATGGCCGCCCGCGCCTGCGGCGACAGGGATCAGGCCGTCGGCACCCTTTTCAATCGCTTTCCGCGCAAAGCGGTCGTTGATGATGTCGTGCATGGTGATGCCGCCCCAACGGTGCACGGCGTCGTTCAGTTCGGTCTGCGCGCCCAATGAGGTGATGGTGATCGGCACCTTCCATTTCTCGCACGTCGCAAGGTCCGCCATCAGCCGATCATTTGAGCGGTGGACGATCTGGTTGACGGCATAAGGGGCCGACAGATGGTCGGGGTTGGCTGCGTCCCATGCGGCGAGCTCTTCGGTGATGCGGTGGAGCCATTCGTCGAGCTGCGCCTGCGGCCGCGCGTTAAGCGCCGGAAAGCTGCCGACGATGCCCGCCTTGCACTGGGCAATGACCAGATCGGGGCCGGAGACGATAAACAAGGGCGAACCGATGACGGGAAGGCGCAGGCGGTCGAAGACAGGGGGCAGGGCCATGGGGTGATGCTCCAGAGGTGGAATCGGACTGACTTCACCTTAACGTAAAGGGAAGGGCGCACAAGTGGGTAGCAATGTGCCGAGCCGCGACCGCGTGTTTGCCCGGACCATTGCTGCGCCTCCGTCGCTTCGCTCCACCTTATTTTGGCAAGCTCACACAGGGAACAAGAAGGGATCATAATAGCAACTTTTGTTCAGATGTCAATCCCGTCAGCGGCGTAATCGGGCCAAATATCCTGCGCCATCTTTAGAAGCCGGTAATCTTCGTCATGGTAAACAACTGCATAAGAGCTGGGTTGCCGGACGGGTTCCGGTGCTGCGATAAAGTGGGAATTGTGCGCGGACTGTTGCGATCCTTAAAGACAGGCACTGCCGAAGCGGCAGTGGCCATAGCGCGCGAGGGCGGGCAGGTGGTGGTGCGTGCCGGCGATGATAGCCGCCGCCTTGCCTTGCTGGATGATTTTGAAGAAGCTGGAATCGGCTGGATTTGGGCCAGCGATGGCGAAGGGCGGCTGATTTATCTGTCAGCAAGCGCGGCCGAAAAG
>JACEST010000085.1 GCA_013911715.1 Sphingopyxis sp.
AGGCGCGCTCGGGGACATGCTATTGCGTGTCCCCGTCCGAGGGTGCGGTCAGGAGAGTTTGGGGGTTAAGTAAAGTGTCACCGTAATTCCCACCGTAACCCCACCGTAACCCCACCGTAACCCGTGTCACCGTAACCCTAAGTAAAGTGTCACCGTAACCCTCAGGAGAGTGGCTACATCAATTACGCAACGTCACCGTAACCCAACCCCGTAACCCCGATTTGCAATTATGGGGGCAGGTGCACGTGTTACCGTAATCCATTTAGGTGCCGAATGACCGATAAAGATTGTCAACACGGATGGCCATTGCAGACTGACTGACACGAAACTCCCGAGCGAGGTCGGCAATTCTTTGATCATCGTTCACGTCGATCGACCCGAGCAGTCTTAACTCAGCCTTTGGAATCAATAACTCTGCCGCGAACGTATTTGCCTGAACTTCGAGTACATCTTCGCCAGTGCGTGATCTCGCATTACGATTGAAGATCACCTTATCCACGTGCACACCAGACTGAAGCTCTGGTGCATGCATCACGTGATGTCCAAGCTCGTGTGCGACAGTGAAGCGCTGACGATTTGGGTGATGCTGGGAGTTCACGACGATGACTCGTAAGCCGTCCTTTATGAAGGCCATGCCTGAAAGCTCATCGTCGAGCGGCATGGACTGCACTTGAATGCCCATGGCGTCTGCCACGCCTATGACGTCGATTGGACGGCCACGCACACCCATTGCCGTCAAAACGGCTTGCGCTGCCTTCTCTGCAGACAAACGCTCGGCTTCGTAGCTCAAAATTTGACTTCCTTCTTCGGCGCGGTCGATCCAAAGATAGACATCACCAACTCCCGCTGATGTCCCGATAGATCTTTCGCGCCTATAATCTTAACTCGAGCTGGCTCCACATATTTGCGGATCAGCCGTGTAGGAACGATTTCATGCGCGGAATGCAGTTCCAGCGCTTCCGATAGCAAAAGCACATGGTGTAGGAAAACTCTTTGGCTGCCGCGCTCAATGTGCGCGATCGATGTTCGATCAAGCCCAACAGCACTAGCCAATTGCGCTTGCGTCATCCCAAGCGCCTTGCGACGACCAGCGATCGCCTTACCAAAGGCCTGGTAAACTGAATCTTCGTTTATCACGATTTGATCTTCCCGGCTCGAACGACATTTGCCTTAACTGGCGCCCGCCGTCAACGACTTGCAATGTGGTCATCAGCCACGCTGATATGTGGCCCTTGACCACATTCAGTGTTTGTGGCAGAAAAGTCGAGATGACAACGCGACTCACCCCACAAACTCGGAAAAAGCTGATCGAAGTGGGTGAGGCACTGGACATCGATGAACAACTCGCCGTCGGATTTGGTGGCGAGGTTTTTGCCAACTCACTTGAAGAAAGGGCAGATCATGCCAAACGAGAATGCGAAGGGCCCCCCGGAAGGGAAGGGTCACAACGATGGGCCGGGCAAGGCGCTGGGCCACGACAAGAAACCGGACCCCGTGAAGCCTCACGGTTCGGGAGCGGATCGCTCGGCGAGCATTATCGGCTAAGCCAAGACGCGGTCATACAGCGCTACAATGCAGAGTTCATTGCTGCTGGCGCTGGATTGTGGGTCATCGCTCCGAGCTCGCCGCTTGGGGCTGATGGCCCACAGTTCCATTTGGCCGTCGCCCTGCCTTACGCCAAAGCCAAAAAACCTGCCGCATGGGCTTTCAGCAAGCTTGGTAGTTTCCCAAAATTGGTTGGGCCTCGACACACGAATTTTCCCGATCACTCGATCTGCGCTTATGGGCCAAACGATGGTGCGTGGGATCCCAGCGACGGGATTCGACCGCTGTTAAATCTTTATTCGACATGGCTATTTCGACATCTCTACCTCGCAGAGAAGAAAGTGTGGCCAGGACGGCAGTGGGGGGCGAGCGCACTTTATAGGCGCACAGAATTCCATCCAGAGGAATGGTGCGGGTGCGGTAGGTCGAATCGGTACAAGGATTGCTGCATGACGGCGGATTTGCTTGTTCCTGACGACCTTGCTCGAACACAACATTTCGAAGCTCTGGGATCGCATTACAGCGCGAGGAAACCACCGAAGGAAATCATGTACTTTGCCCGATCAAACTGGAACAAAATTCCGCGTATCGGTTGATTTTCGCATCGGTGTCCGGGAACTTGGAGGACACTCCATGAAATTTAGATCCGCGAAGATTTCGCGACTGCCAGACCAAGCGTTGTAAATCATTAGCACCCCCAATACTCACCGCACACCCAACACAAAGCTCCGCCCGGAATTACGGGGGTTACGGTCGGTTACGGTGACACTTTACTTAACCCCCAGCGGTTACGGTGACACTTTACAGGTTACGGTGACACTTTACTTAACCCCCAAACTCGCTCTCCTGCTGGGCGGTGACACGCAATAGCGTGTCCCCGGCCTATGGCCGCACCCTTGCCCCTTCTCTGCGGTCTCTGCTTCCTCTGCGCCCTCTGCGTGAAACCATCTTATCGCCAATGCTGGAGGGCCTGAATTACTGTGACACGTGCACAAATCCGCAAACTCCAAATATTCGCTCGCAGCCACGCGTAGCGCGGATCGGCCTTGGCCTCAACGGTCAATGCCGGAGGATCGCATGTTGCGTCCCCCGCCATGCAAAGGCGTCGCGCCGATGAATATGACGAAAAGTTAATTGGCGTGGGGCGGGGACCGCTCCCTAAGCTTTCCCTCGCCCGCCGCCCTCTGCGGTGGGTACAACCAAGGGGATAGACCATGTCGCCGATTGATATCGAAGCCATCCCGATGCTCGAAACCGCCGTCGGCCTCTATGGGTCGCTGGCGCCAGCGAGCGGCTATAGCGGCCCTTCGATCTTCGAAATAATCGTCACACTCGTCCTCATCATCTATGATTGACGAGCCAGAGCGGGGTGGCGGCCAGCCACCACTGGCGGCTGCCCCGCTCGCCGCGCATGCGTCATCGCGGCATGATCATTACCCGCGCGTTGATCGTCACCGGCGGCGCGCGATGCAGACCGGCGCGGCGGCACTGGACGCGCGGCTGCGCGCGCAGGACGAGGCCGATGGCGGCATTGTCCATGCGATGCGGCGGCTGGCCAGCGCCGACCCCGACATCATTTTTACCGCGCTGGTGCCCTATCTGACCGATCATGACTGGGTCCGGCGGCGGCTGGCGGACGCCTTGGCGCTTTGCGCGGGCGAAGTCTTTGCCATGCCGCCGCTGCGGATGTTTGGCGGCGAGGCGATGGGGGGGCTGGTCCTGGCCGAAGCGCCGCCGATCACCTTGTCGCTGATGATCCTGCCGTTCAACCAGCCAACGCCGCGCGCAGCGTCGGTCATTTTCTCGCCGGGGCACGGCCTGACCCACATCGTCCGCAGCGGCGGGGCCAGCATGCGGCGCTATCATGCCGCGCTGAGTGATGCCGAGCGTGCTGGCGGTTTTTGCGCTGGGGCAGCCGCGCCGATGACCATGGTCGGCGAACGGCCGCTGGACGACGGCGACCAGATTCGCGCCGACCAGCAGTGCGAAAGTTTCAACCTGACACGGGGCGAGGATGATCTGGTCATGTTGCAGCTGTTCGTCCACGAAACATCGCGCGTGCCGATGCGCGAATATGACGCCGCTACTGGACGGCTGATCCACGCCGCCGCCGCGGGGCGCGGCACCAGTTTTCGCCAGATGGGCCTGGCCGTGCTGCGCAGCCTTGGCCGCCGCGATGCCGCGCCGTTGTTCGTCGCCGCGTTGGACGATCCCGATTTCGCGATGCGCTGGCAGGTGATGCGCGAGCTGATTGCGCTCGATGCCCAGGCCGCGCTGCCGCTCCTCACAGCGATGGCGGCGGACGATCCGCACCCTGAGGTGCGCGCCGCCGCCATCGCCACGCTCGCGATGCTGCGCGAGCGCGCCGCGCCGCAACCGCTGGTGGAGATGGCCTGATGCCGTTGGTGATCGACCCCGGCGCGCCCTCGCCGCTTGAATTTGCCGAGGTGATCGCGCGGCTCGAGAAGCGCGGGGTTGATCTGGCCGATGCCGATGCGCTGCCTTTCTATGCCCAACTGCTCGCGGGCCTGTCGGCCAACCGCGACTTTCTGGCCGACCGCGTGATGGCCGAGCTCAAGGCGAGCTATGGCCGCCAGCTCGACGACAATCGTTACAGCGCTCAGGTGTTCCTGCTCCACCGCAGCGGAAGCCGTTTTTTCCTGCGCGCCAATTTGTGGCCCGCCGCGCGCGACTATGCCTATGTCACCAGCGGTCCGGCGGCCTTTTCCTACGAAGTGCCGCACGACCATAATTTCAGTTTTCTGACCGTCGGCCATTTGGGCCCCGGATATGTCAGCGACTATTATGAATATGATGCCGAAGCGGTCGACGGGCGGCTCGATGAGCCGCTGAACCTGACCTTCGTCGAACGCTCATCGCTCAGCGAAGGCAAGGTGATGCTGTACCGCGCGCACCGCGACATCCACAGCCAGTTGCCGCCGACGAGCCTGTCGATCAGCCTGAACATCATGGAAGAGGGCCTGGCGGTGCCGTGGCGCGACCAATATATCGTCGACCTTGCACGCGGCACCATCGCCAAGCGCCCGACGCTGAGCCAGGGTGAAATGCTGCTGCGCTGCGCCGTGCATTTTTGTGCCGAAGGTATCGACCTCGCCGACCAGTTCGCCGCGCGCCACCCGGTGCCGCGCGCGCGCGCCAACGCAATAGCGGCGCTCGCGGCGGTGGCGACCGGCGATGCGCGCGCCGCCACGCTCGAACGCGGCCTGAGCGATCAGGACGCCCGCGTGCGCGACGATTGCGCGCGCTGGCTGGCGCTCAGCCTCGCCGTTTGAGGTAAGCGTCGAGTGACCATCGATCCTCATCCTACAATGTGATCAGCAGCAGCGCGGCAAAGGCAATGCCCAGCGACGGTCGCGCCACGGTGCACAAGGCCCTAGAAGATGAGCAGTAGGGCAAGCGAAACGCGCAGCCCCGTGAGTGACAGTGATTTGAGCATGATCTTCTCCCCCCGTTGCGGATGGTCCGCATTGATGCAGGTTCGCCCGCTTGTGCGCAGGCGTAACACCCGCGCTTCGCCTGCTGACACGCCCCGCCGCCCCTGCTAGGGCGCGCCGCATGACTGAGCTTTCGCGGATCCGCAACTTTTCCATCATTGCCCATATCGACCATGGCAAATCGACCCTCGCCGACCGGCTGATTCAGCACACCGGCGGACTGACCGCGCGCGAGATGTCAGCACAAGTGCTTGATAATATGGACATTGAGAAAGAGCGCGGGATTACCATCAAGGCACAGACAGTGCGGCTGGAATATCCCGCGAGCGACGGCCAAACCTATATCCTGAACCTGATGGATACGCCGGGGCATGTCGATTTCGCCTATGAAGTGTCGCGCAGCCTTGCCGCGTGCGAGGGCGCGCTGCTGGTGGTCGATGCGGCGCAGGGGGTCGAAGCGCAGACGCTGGCCAATGTGTACCAGTCGATCGAGCACGACCATGAAATTGTGCCGGTGATCAACAAGATCGACCTGCCCGCCGCCGATGTCGAAAAGGTCAAGGCGGAGATTGAAGATATCATCGGCCTGCCCGCCGACGACGCCGTGCTGGCGAGCGCCAAGACCGGGATCGGCATTGCCGAGACGCTGGAGGCCATCGTCAGGAAAATCCCGGCCCCCAAGGGTGACCCCAATGCGCCGCTGACCGCGATGCTGGTCGACAGCTGGTACGACCCCTATTTGGGCGTCGTCATTCTGGTGCGCGTTATCGATGGCACGCTGAAAAAAGGCCAGCAGATCAAGTTCATGCAAGCGGGCACCACCCACCTGATCGACCGCGTCGGATTTTTCCGGCCCAAGATCGAGCATGTCGACGCGCTGACCCCCGGCGAGATCGGTTTCATCACCGCGCAGATCAAGGATGTGGCGCAAGCGCGCGTCGGCGACACGGTGACCGACGCCAAAAGGCCCGCCGCTGCCCCGCTGGCGGGGTTTAAGGAAGTCCAGCCGGTGGTGTTCTGCGGCCTGTTCCCGACCGACGCCAATGATTTTGAGAAATTGCGCGAGAGCATCAGCAAACTGCGCCTCAACGATGCGAGCTTCAGCTTCGAGATGGAAACCAGCGCTGCGCTGGGCTTTGGCTTTCGCTGCGGTTTCCTCGGCCTGCTCCACCTCGAGATTATTCAGGAGCGGCTTAGCCGCGAATATGACCTCGACCTGATCACCACCGCGCCGTCGGTGGTGTATAAACTCGCGCTGACCCGCTCAAAAGAGGGCGGCCCGACCGAGTTGGAGTTGCACAACCCCGCCGACATGCCCGACCCCAACCGGATCGAGGAGATTGCGGAACCGTGGATCCACGCGACTATCTATGTCCCCGACGAATATCTGGGGAGCATCCTGAAACTGTGCCAGGACCGGCGCGGCATCCAGACCGGCCTTACTTACGTGGGCGGCCGCGCGCAGGTGCAATATGAGCTGCCGCTCAACGAAGTGGTGTTCGATTTCTATGACCGGCTGAAAAGCATTTCGCGGGGTTACGCGAGCTTCGACTATCACCAGATCGGCCACCGCGCCGGCGACCTCGTCAAGATGAGCATCCTCGTCAACAACGAGCCCGTCGATGCGCTGTCGATGATTGTCCACCGCGGTACCGCCGAGGCGCGCGGGCGCGGCATGTGCGAGCGGCTGAAAGACCTGATTCCGCGCCACATGTTCAAAATCCCCATCCAGGCGGCGCTGGGCGGCAAGGTGATCGCGCGCGAAACCATCGCCGCGCTGCGCAAGGACGTGACCGCCAAATGCTATGGCGGCGACGCGACGCGCAAACGCAAGCTCTTAGAAAAGCAGAAAGAAGGCAAAAAGCGGATGCGCGAATATGGCAATGTCAACATCCCGCAGGAAGCGTTCATCGCGGCTTTGCGGATGGGGGATGAGGCTTAGGGTCAGGCTCGAGACCTTACCATTCAACGAGTTGCAAACCCGGCAGGTCCCTGAAATCCCGGCCATTAAGGGTGACGAGCGTGGCATCATTGGCAATTGCACAGGCCGCAATCATGCGGTCGATGGTGTTGCTGCGCGACCAGCCGAGCTGCGCGGCAAGTTGACCGAAAATAGCGGCGCATTGGTCGTCGAACGGCACAACCAGAATGCTTTTCAGCATCGTGTCGAGCAGCGCGCGCCGGTGGGCGGTCAGCGCCAGATCGCGATATACGCCATTTTCCAGTTCGACGCGCGTCACAGCCGAGATCATCAAATCACCGCCCAAGGCGGCAACGCGGCCCAGGATTTCCGCGTCACTTTCGCGCAGCGGAATAGCAACGCTGGTGTCGAGCATGTGCAGCAATGATCGGGCCTATAGCCCGGGGCGGTCTGGAAAAATGATCGGATCGCGCGGCTGCACGTTTTTTTCAGGCGGGCCAAGGCGGCGCAGTGCCTCTACCATATCGGCAACGCTAAGTTTGGGCTTTGGATATAGCGTGGTTACATCGCCGCGACGGACAATCACCATTTCGGTGCCGGGACCATAAGCAATCCCCTTTGGCAAGCGGATGGCTTCGCTATTCCCGCTGATAAAAGTTTTAGCAGTTGCAGTGGTCATACCATGTGTATACCGGATATACGGTAGCGGTGCAACCGCCGCTTTGTGCTGCGCGGAGATTGATCAGATGGGCAAAGAGGTCTTTGAACGTCACAAGCAACCATGGACAGCGCAGGAAATCGACAAGCTGCACGCGCTCGCCAAAAAGGGCATGGGGCTGCAGCAAATCGCCAAGGCGCTGACACGGAGTGAAGAGTCAGTGAAAGCGCGCGCGAAGGCGGATGGGGTGGGGATTGCGAAGTTGCGGTAGGCGCGCTGCTGCTTTGTTGGGGGGAGCGGACTGTCGGCTTTTAAGGTGCGCGAAGCGAAGGCGGACACAAGCTCCAACCTCGTCACCCCGGGCTTGACCCGGGGTCCCGCTGCCTTTGCGGCGATGCAGAAGAAGCGGGGTCCCGGATCAAGTCCGGGACGACGGCAAGTTCAGAGGTGTGCGCTCGGGCCATGGAACGACGCAAAACTTGTCGCAAAGAAACATCTAACCCGACGCGCTGCGCCGTTGCCGGGCGCATCCGCCAGTGGCGCACAGTCCGGCGCGCCGAGAGGGGGGAAGGATTGCCTGAGTCATGCATCGGCCTATCACCAGAAAGGCTTATGATGACCTATTTGGTTATTTGTAGGACAGGCGGATAATCACGGTTAGTCCCGCCAC
>JACEST010000086.1 GCA_013911715.1 Sphingopyxis sp.
ATTTGCTGAGCGAGGTCAGCCCGCCGCCTTATGTGGTCGAAACGCGCGCGTCCGAAGTCTCGGGTCAGACCGTCGTCTTCACCGGCAAACTCGAAACGATGAGCCGCGACGAAGCCAAGGCGCAGGCCGAAGCGCTCGGTGCCAAGGCTGCCGGATCGGTCAGCGCCAAAACCGACCTCGTCGTCGCTGGTCCCGGCGCGGGGAGCAAGCTCAAGCAAGCCGCCGCGCTTGGCATCCGCGTGATCGATGAGGGTGAATGGGCCGCGATTGTCGCGGCGGCAAGGTAACCCCCCCTCGCTCTCGTCATCCCGGATCAGCGAGGCCATTGCCGCAGCCGGGATGACGCCGAGGGCAGGGTAAGCTACACTCCCGACCCATGGCGCCGTCCTCCCCCCGCCGGACAGCATCGTTGACAAGCAAATGGCCTCGTCGCGAGCGACCAGTTTCATCCGCAACCAGTTTCTGCTAGGCAGTGTCGATGGCCGATCCTGCCCTCCATGTCTATGACCAGCCGCCGCCCGGCGCCGCCGCCGACTGGACCATCCCACAAAATTGGGGTGCGTTCAGCGCCGACGAGCATGCCATGTGGGACCAATTGTTCGCGCGCCAGACCGCGATGCTGCCAGGGCGCGCGGCCGATGCATTCCTGCGCGGTATCGATGTGCTACGCCTCGAAAAGCCGGGCATTCCGGACTATAGCGAACTTAACGCGCGGCTGATGGCGGCGACGGGGTGGCAGGTGGTCGCGGTGCCGGGGCTGGTGCCCGATGCCGTGTTTTTTGACCATCTCGCGCACCGCCGCTTTCCTGCGGGCAATTTCATCCGCACCCCGGCGCAGCTCGATTATCTGCAGGAACCCGACGTCTTTCACGACGTGTTCGGCCATGTCCCGATGCTCGCCGACCCGGTTTTTGCCGACTATATGGTTGCTTATGGCGAAGGCGGCTTGCGCAGTCTGGACTTCGGTTCGCTCGACAAGCTCGCGCGGCTCTATTGGTATACGGTCGAATTCGGCCTGATCCGCGAGGCGGCGGGGCTGCGCATTTATGGCGCAGGCATCGTGTCGAGCTTTGGCGAGAGTATCTTCGCGCTCGACGATCCCAGCCCCAATCGCATCGCTTTTGGCCTCGAACGGGTGATGCGGACGCGTTACCGGATCGACGATTATCAGCAGAATTATTTCGTGATCGACAGCTTGGACGAATTGCTGCGCGTGACGGTCGAAACCGACTTTGCGCCGCTCTATGCCCAGCTCGCTGAACAGGATGATATTGCCATCGCCGACATTGTCGGCGGTGACGAGGTCATCACGCGCGGGACGCAGGAATACGCTCGCGCACGCGCGGTCAGTTGAACGTCACCTCGACCACCCGGCCGCCGCGATAGGTGCAAGTGAAATCGCGCGGCATCGTGCCCGGCGCGGCGACGGTGCCGGTGACGCGCCACCCGCGATCCCCTGCCGCTACTTCGTCGATCTGGCCGACGCGGGCGTCTTCGCCCAGCTCGCCTTCGGCGGCCCAGCTACACGCGTCAACGGCGCGGGTTTCGGCACCGTTGTTGCCGGGCACCCATTGGCGGTCGCCGCGCTGCGGCGCGCTGCGATAATCTTCATCGCGCGGTTGCGGTTCGTAGCGATAATCGTCATCGCGGCGGTCGCGGTCGCGGTCGCGGTCACGCGATTTGCCTGCCGAATCGGCGATGGCGGCGATTGCCCCGATCAGGAAAATGCCGGCGATGACATCACCGGCGTCAACGCGGTCGCGGTGGTGCCAGTGGCGGCGGTGGCGCGCCTCGGCAGGGGCGATGGCCACGACGACTGACGATGCGAGCACGGCGGCTCCGGCCAGCTGGACAATCAAACGGTTCATGGGTCCCCACCCTCTCGGCGGCGCGGCGCAATGCC
Source organism: Sphingopyxis sp. (assembly GCA_013911715.1). Lineage (GTDB taxonomy): Bacteria > Pseudomonadota > Alphaproteobacteria > Sphingomonadales > Sphingomonadaceae > Sphingopyxis. The sequence goes on from JACEST010000086.1 coordinate 1,904, forward strand.
GCGCGACAGACCCCTCATTTATCCGCGCGAGTCTGTCGCGGGGCTGAATGGGGTCAACACCCGCAGCGCGGCTTGGGCCTCGGCTTATAGTGCCGCTTCTTGGGCGCATGGCGATGGCGCACCGGCACCGTTTCGTAGAATGTCTCGGTCGTCACCGTCTCGGTAATCACCGGCGCTGGGGTGGTGATGGTCGTCACTACGATGCCCGGCGAATACCACCCCTGACCATGGTTCTGATGCGTATAGCCCTGCTGCCAATGTCCGCCGCCACCAGCCCAACTGCGCTGGCGTTCCTCGATCCGGCGCACCATGTCGCGGCACCGGTTCTTGTCCTCGGCCTGGTCGATCAGCCCGCCGGCGGCTGCGCCCAGCGCGCCGCCGATCAGCGTACCTGCGGTGCGATTGCCGCGCCCGGCGATGCGGTTCCCGGCGACGCCTCCAAGCAGGCCGCCCAAGATCGATCCGCCGACGCCATTGTCGGGGCGGCACGCGCGTTCCAGGTCGCGGCGCAGCGCCTCTTCCTCGGCCCAATCGGCGTCGGCCCAGCCGCTCTCCGACCAGCCGGTCGCGGTCGGCGGCGCTTCGCCGTCAAAGCGGCAGCGATATTCGCGCGCGTCGGGCGTATCCTGCGCGCAAATCCATTCGCCGCGATCCGCCACGTCCGCGTCACCGCGATAGTCGGCGGCAACGGTGGTGACTACGGGGCTGTGCGGCTGGCTGAACCCCGGCCGGCTGGTAACTACGCGCGTTTCGGTTTCATAGGTGACACCATGGTCGGCATGTGGCGCGGCCGGCTTGGCAGGCGCGACCGCAGTTACCGCCACCGGCGCCTTGGCGGGTTCCGCCGACTTGGCGCGCGCGGCGTCGACCGCCTCCTGCGCGGCAGCGGCAGCCTCGGCGGCGCGGTCCTGCGCAGCATGGCCTTCGTCGGTAAGGATCACGGCGCCCGCCGCAATGCTGAGCAACAGCAAGGTCCGCATCATCTCTTCCCCACGCTAACGCAGGGGCACCGGCCCTGCTTGGTTAACCGATGATTTAGCAAAGTCGAGCGCCACGGGCGATTCCGTTAACCCTGTTCGCGGCGTCCCGTTTTGGCGCAGCTTAGCCCGCCAGCATGGGCGCAACGCGCGCAATCAGCGCCTCGGCGCCCGCCAAGTCGTCTGGCGTAAAGCGCGCAGGGACCGGGCTGTCGAGATCAAGCACGCCGACCAGCCGCTCTCCGACGACAATCGGCACCACCAGTTCGCTCCGGCTCGCCGCGTCGCAGGCGATATGGCCGGGAAATTCATGGACATCGTCGACGCGCTGGCTCGTCCGGGTGCGCGCCGCCGCGCCGCACACGCCCTTGTCGAGCGCGATGCGGATGCATGCCGACTGGCCCTGAAACGGCCCCAGCACCAGCTCGGTCCCGTCAAAGCGGTAAAATCCCGCCCAGTTTAGGTCGGGGACAAATTGCCACACCAGCGCCGCGACATTGGCCATATTGGCAATCGCATCGCGCTCGCCCGCCGTCACCGCCGCGCAAGCATCGGCTAGTTCGGACCAGCGCGTGACGCTGTCGGTGGCGACGGGCGCAAAGGTAAAGCTCATTGCACCGCCAGCCCCGTGTGCTGGGCGATGAAGCTGTACATGTCGGCAAATTCGGCGATCACCTTGTCGGTCGGCTTGCCCGACCCATGCCCCGCGCGCGTTTCGATGCGGATTAGATGCGGCTTGTCGCCAATGGCTGCTGCTTGCAGCGCGGCGGTATATTTGAAGCTGTGCCCCGGCACGACGCGGTCGTCGGTGTCGGCCGTCGTCACCATGATCGCCGGATAGGACACGCCGGTGCGGACATTGTGATAGGGCGAATAGGACAGCAGATTCCTGAAATCGGCTTCCTTGCTGGGATAGCCATAATCATCGACCCAGTAACGCCCCGCCGTGAACCGGTCAAAGCGCAGCATGTCCATCACGCCCACGCCGGGCAGCGCCGCGGCGAACAGGTCGGGCCGCTGGTTGACCACCGCGCCAACGAGCAAGCCGCCGTTCGAGCGGCCCTCGATTGCGAGGCCATCCTTCTTGGTAACCCCCTTGGCGATCAGATATTCGCCCGCCGCAATGAAATCGTCGAACACATTCTGCTTGTTCGACAGGCGACCGGCGTCGTGCCACGCCTTGCCATATTCGCCGCCGCCGCGCAGATTGGCGATGGCCAGCACCCCGCCCTTGTCGACCCAGGCGAGCCGGGTCGGCGAAAAGCTGGGCGTCGATGAAATGTTGAACCCGCCATAGCCATAGAGCAATGTCGGCGCGCCGCCCTGAGCAATCACGCCTTTTTTCGCAATGACAAACATCGGCACCCGGGTGCCGTCTTTCGACGTGTAAAAATGCTGCTCGACGGCGAAATCATCGGGGTTAAAGGCCAGCTTGGGTTCGGCAAAGACGCTGCTCTTTCCCGTCGCCGTGTCGAGGCGATAGATGGTCGTCGGGCGCGCAAAGCTGGAAAAGGCATAAAAGGTTTCGGGGTCGCCCGGCTTGCCGCCAAAGCCCGCCGCGCTGCCGATCGCCCCCAGCGAGATGGTTGCCGTCGGCTTGCCGTCCATCGTCACCATCCGCGCGTCCGATTTGGCATCGCCGAGGTAGGACAGGATGATGCGGTCGCCCACCGCCGACGCGCCGACCAAAGTCCCGCTGCTTTCTGCCACCAGCTCGACCGGCGCGCTGCGCCGCTTGACATCCGTCCGCACCAGCCGCTGGCGCGGCGCGCCCTGGTTGGTCAAAAAGGTAAAGGCGCTGCCCTGATTGGCGACATATTCCCAGTTATTGGCAAAATCGGTGATGACATTGATGGGCTGGCCGACACCGGTCTTGCCCAGCGGATAGAGCGTCAGGCCATAGCGCTCGTCGGTCCCCTCGGACGAAGTGACGAGCAGCCATGCGCCATCGTCGGTCACTTCGGCGCTGTGGTTCAGCTTGGGCCGCGCGGGCGTGGCATGCACCAGCATATCGGCGTCCTGCGCCGTCCCCAATTTGTGGAAATGCACCGTGTGATTTTCGTTCAATGACTGGAACGCCGCCCCTTCGGCGGGCGCAGGGAAGCGCGAATAGAAAAATCCACTGCCGTCCTTGTTCCAGTCGAGGCCTGAAAATTTGACCCAGCGGATCTCGTCGCTGATTTGCTTGCCCGTCGCCACATCCAGCACGCGCACGATGCGCCAGTCGGTGCCGCCGTCCTGCACCGAATAGAGCAGATGCTTGCCATCGGGCGACGGCTGCCACTCACCAAGTGCCGTCGCGCCGTCCTTGGCCCATGTGTTGGGGTCGATCAGCACGCGCCCTTCGCCGGTCAGCCCCTCGCGCACATAGAGCACCGACTGCGCCTGCAACCCGTCGTTGCGCGTATAGAAATAACGGTTCCCCGCCTTGCGCGGCACGCCAAAGCGTTCATAATCAAACAGCTGCGTCATCCGCGCCGCAAAGGCCGCGCGCCCCGGCAGTTTGCTGAGATAAGCATTGGTCACCGCATTCTGCCGCGCGACCCAGTCGGCGACCTTGGGATTGACGCGGACATCATCCTCCAGCCAGCGATAGGGATCGGCGACCGCCACCCCAAATTGCGGCTCGACCAGATCAAGGCGCTCGGTCGCTGGATAGGCCTGGCGCGGCGCGGGCATTTCAGCAGGTGCGGCGGCATCGGCTCCGGCTTCGGCGTAGGCAGGCGACAAGGTCAGCGCCGACACGCTGGCAAACAAGGCGGACAGGCGAATGGGTGCGGGCATGGCATCTCTCGGATTGTTATGGGGTTCATGATGTGGAGAGGAAGATAGCGATTGGGGGCGAGGGGGCAAGGGGGATGCGCGTGCATCCGGGGACACGCAATTGCGTGTCCCCATTGCGTGTCCCCGCCGGTGCGCTCCGCGTCCTCGGCGTCTCCGCGCGAAACCTTTTTTTCGCTGTCCTACATGCGCGCGATATGGCTTAACGTCGGGATGCTGCGCGAAGCCGCCTTCAATCCGCTCCCTGCTAACAGCCCGTATCGCAGCCAGTGGTTTCGTTACGCGCTGTATCACCCAAATTTCGTCATCCCGGATCAAGCCTGTCCTGAGCCAGTCGAAGGGTCCGGGATGACGAGGGTGTGGAGATTTGGCGCACCACTGCAAAAGCTACAAAGGATACAGTTTCAGCGAAACTGGCGGTATCTTTTGTATCTTTAAGCCGCCGACCCCAGGTGCCGACACTTGTGCAAAGGCGAGTGAAGTTGCGCAGTTTTCTGCGGGTTTCGCCCCAACAATCCTCCCCGGAACGGGGAGGTGGCCCCGTAGGGGTCGGAGGGGTCGCTGTCAGCTTGGGCCAGTTTCGATGCCGTGCACTTCGCCGCACCCGGCCCCTCCGTCGCTGCGCGCCACCTCCCCGTTCCGGGGAGGATTAACGACATCGCAGTCTGCAAAAAGTTGGAAATATCGGTGAACTTTGCTGAACTTTGGAGGGCGCAGCGCACCCCGCACCAACCAACAATGTCAGGAAAATATGGCTCCCCGGGTAGGATTCGAACCTACGACCGATCGATTAACAGTCGATTGCTCTACCGCTGAGCTACCGAGGAACACGCCCGCGTGGCGGACAGACGCGCGCCTATGCCGAAGCATCGGTTAATTTGCAACCCCATTCAAACGATGAACTGCTCCATCGCGATGCGCTCATCCAGCCCCTGGTCGGGGTCGAACAGCAGCGTCAGCGGCCGCGTCCGGTCGATGGCGACATCGACGGTGGCGACGTCGCGGATTTCGCGCTGGTCGGCGACCGCGCTGACCGGGCGTTTGCTCGCCTCGCGCACGTTGAAGCGCACGCGCGTCGCCTCGGGCAAGATCGCGCCGCGCCAGCGGCGGGGGCGGAACGGGCTGATCGGGGTCAGCGCCAGCATCGCCGAATCGAGCGGCAGGATCGGGCCGTTGGCCGACAGATTATAGGCGGTCGATCCCGCCGGGGTCGACACCAGCACGCCGTCACAGGCCAGCTCCTCCATCATCGTCCGGCCATTGACGACGACCTCCAGCTTGGCGGCCTGGCGCGTTTCGCGCAGCAGCGATATTTCGTTGATCGCGGGCACCAGATGGCGGTCGCCGCCGATGGTGATAATCTCGCCGCACAGCGGATTGACGATGAAGCGGCGCGCGTCGCGAATCCGGTCGAACAGCAAATCGGTGCTGAAATCATTCATCAAAAAGCCGACCGAGCCGCGGTTCATCCCGAATACGGGCAGGATGCGCCGGCTGTCGAGCATCTGGTGCAGCATTTGCAGCAGAAATCCGTCGCCGCCCAGCGCGACGACCATGTCGGCCTCGGCCAGCTCGACAAAGGGATAGAGCGGGCGCAGCTCGGCGGCGGCGGCCTCGGCCCCTGGGGTCGGCGATGCGACGAGCGCGACGCGGTGCAGCATATCTCTGGTCTATCCCCCGGTGGCGCTCATATGGCGCGTCACTGCGGGGCCTTGCCCGGCGGCGATGACAAAATCATGCGCGCGCGGTTTGGCGCCAAGCGCGCGGTCGAGCAGCGGGTCGAGCGCATCGGGTCCATGGTCGCGCAGCGCACCGCGCAAATCGACATGGTTGTCCTGCCCCAGGCACATATAGATGCGCCCCTGCGCGGTCAGCCGCATGCGGTTGCAGGTGGCACAGAAATTGTCCGACAGCGGCGTGATCAGCCCCAGCGTCACCGGCAGCCCCTCGACGCTGAAATAGCGCGCCGGGCCGCCCGTCTTGCGGTCGATTGGCATAATGCCCCGCTGGCTGCGCAGCGGCGCGATAAAGCCATGCAAAGGCACATAATGGTCGCTGCGGTCGTCCGCGATCTCGCCCAGCGGCATCGTCTCGATCAGCGTCAGGTCACAGCCATTGGCCGCGCACCAAATGAGCATCGGCAGCAGCTGATCCTCATTAAGTCCTTTGAGCGCTACCATGTTGATCTTGACCGCAATCCCCGCCGCCTGCGCCGCGGCTATGCCGCTCAGCGCGCGGGCCAAATCGCCAACGCGGGTGATATGGCGGAACTGGTCGGCGTCGAGCGTGTCGAGGCTGACATTGATCCGCCGCACCCCTGCCTTGGCGAGAGCAGGCGCATATTCGGCCAGCCGCATACCGTTGGTCGTCAGCGTCAATTCGTCCAGACCATTCCCCAGCATCGCCCCCAGCCGCGCGGCGAGCACATCGATCCCGCGCCGCACCAGCGGCTCGCCGCCGGTGAGACGCAATCTTGTTACCCCGCGCGCGACCAGCCGCTGCGCGATGACCTCAATCTCCTCCAGCGTCAGCAGTTCGGCGCGCGGCAAAAAGGTCATGTCCTCGGC
>JACEST010000087.1 GCA_013911715.1 Sphingopyxis sp.
CATTTTCTCCTGATGCAAAAATTGCGAAGCGCTCATATCGTCATTTTCCGGCCAAGGTAAAGGGGTAAGGCCGTCTGCGCCCGCGCTTTTTGGGCCACTGTGACGCCTGCGCCACGCCAGTTACCATTTGGTCGGCGCCGGGGCGATGACACGAAAACCACCCGCGCCAATCTCGGTAACCTCGAGCGCGCGCACCGCCACGCCGCGCTGGTCGAAACGGAATATCCCGTCGATCCCGCCAAAACCGTCGCCAGCCATCAGCCGTTCGGTCGGGAAATCGGTGCCGGGCTGCCATTCGCGCGACACCCGCACCGTCAGCAGGACCGCGTCATAACCCAGGCTGGCAAGGCGATAGGGCGCTTTGCCAAAACGTGCGCGATATTTGGCCGCAAGCTGGCCATAGAGACCGTCGGACACACTGGCGAACCACGCCCCGCGCATCACCGGGTTGGACGCGAGCGACGCATCGGTGTTCCACAGCTCGGTCCCGAGCAGCTGGCGCGTTCCATCGGCGTTGATCAGCGGCACTGCGCGCACGGCATTGCCGCCGCTGTCGGCGATGAGCACCGCGTCCATCGCGCCCGCCGAGGTCAGCCGCCGCGCCGCGCCCGTCATGGCCGTCGCGCTGCGATCATAACCCTCCATCGCGACCAACGTGCCGCCGCTGTCGGTTACCGCGTCGCGGAACGCCGCCGCCGCGCGATCACCATAAATATTTTTGGGCACCAACGCGCCAAAACGGCGCATGCCTTTGCTGCGCGCGTACCCCACGACGCGTTCGACCGACTGGCCGGGGACAAAACCCATGATGAAGACACCATTGCCCGCAACGCCGCTGTCGTTCGAAAAGCTGAGCACCGGGACATCGGCGGCGCGCGCCACGGGCGCGACGGCGGCAACATCTTCGGACAATAGCGGGCCCAAAATCAGCTTGTTGCCATCGGCCACCGCCTGGCGCGCTGCGGCGGCCGCACCCAGCGCGGTATCATAGGTGGTGATGCGCACGCGCTCGGCCCTTGTATCGAGCAGCGCGAGCGTGGTGGCATTGGCGATGGCCGTGCCGACATCAGCGTTGGCACCCGTCTGCGGCACCAGCAACGCAATGCGGTGCCGGTCGGTGTCGATCGGCAGGCCAGTATCGACTACCGTTTCGGGTGGGCGCTCGACCGGGGCGGTGGTGACCGGACCGCTGCTTTTGGGCACGACCTGGCACGCGGCGAGCAACATGGTTGCACCTGCGATTGCCAGCGTCCGCAGCCAGTGGCGACGCGCCATCGCTTCGCCTTGGCGCTCGCGCCGCGTTTCTGCCATCAGTGGTGCCATGCCGGATTCGTCCATCTCCATCACTCCCTCGCCGGGCCTCTACATCGTTGCCACCCCTATCGGCAACCTTGGTGACCTTACCTTGCGCGCTGCGACGGTGCTGAAAAGCGCCGACGTGATTGCCGCCGAAGACACGCGCGTGACCGCCAAGCTGCTGCGCCACCTGGGCGCCCGCGTGCCGCTGGTTGCCTATCATGACCATAGCGACGCCGCTGTGCGCGATGCGTTGGTCGCGCGCGCGGCCAGCGAGGTTGTGGCGCTGGTCAGCGATGCAGGGACGCCGCTGATTTCCGATCCGGGTTACAAACTGGTGCGCGATGCGCGCGCGGCGGGGCGGCAGATCGTCACCCTGCCCGGCCCCTGCGCCGCGATCGCTGCGCTGACGCTGGCAGGGCTGCCGACCGACCGCTTTCTGTTTGCCGGGTTCCTGCCGAGCAAGGCCAAGGCGCGCGGCGATGCCATTGCCGAGCTGGCGGGGGTGCGCGCGACATTGGTCTTTTACGAGAGCGGCCCGCGGCTGGGCGCAGCGCTGGCGGCGCTGGCGGCGGGGCTGGGCAGCCGCGAGGCGGCGGTCGCGCGCGAGCTGACCAAATTATATGAAGAATGCGTGACTGGAACGCTGGGCGAGCTCGCCGCGCGCTACGCCGATGCGCCGCCCAAGGGCGAGATTGTTGTGGTGGTCGCACCGCCGCCCAGCGATGCCGCCGAGGATGGCGACGACGAAGCAATCGATGCAGCGCTCGCCAGGGCGCTTGATACGCTGCCGGTGGCCAAGGCCGCCAAGGCGGTTGCCGCGCGCTTCGGGCGCGACCGCAGCGACATTTATGCCCGCGCACTGGCGCTGAAGGGCGGCGCATGAACCGGCAGCGCGCCGAGGCGCGCGGGCGGCGCGGCGAGTTGCTGGCGGCGTGGTGGCTGCGGCTGCACGGCTGGCGCATCGTGGCGCAGCGCCAGCGCATTGCGGTGGGCGAGGTCGATTTGATTGCGCGGCGCGGCGGCACTTTGGCCTTTATCGAGGTCAAATGGCGGGCTAGGGTCGCCGACCTCGATACTGCCATCGATGCATGGCGGCTGCGGCGGGTCGCGGCGGCGGCGGCAATGCTGGCACCACGCCTCGCCCGGCCGGCGGAAAATATTCGCATCGATGTGATGCTGCTTGCGCCGTGGCGGCGTCCACGCCATCTGACCAACGTCTGGCAGCCGTGAAGCAAGGAATAAGAGCATGAATTTGCGCGTCGCGGTGCAGATGGACCCGCTGGACGGGATCAACATCAAGGGTGATTCGAGCTTTGCACTGATGCTGAGCGCGCAGGCGCGCGGGCACAGCCTGTGGCATTATGATGTGCGCAGCCTGAGTTGGGAGGCGGGCAAGCTCACCGCGCTGGCGCATCCGGTGCACGATCTGCAGCGCGTCGCGGGCGCGCATTACCGTTTTGGCCAGCCTGCGCGGATCGATCTGGGCGCAGACATTGATGTCGTGCTGATGCGCCAGGACCCGCCCTTTGATCTGGGTTATCTGACCGGGACCTGGTTGCTGGAACGCATCAAGGACCAGACGCTCGTGGTCAACGATCCCGTCGCGGTGCGCAACGCACCCGAAAAGGTGTTTGTGCTCGATTTCCCGCAATTTATGCCGCCGACCATGGTCACCCGCGACCTCGCCGAAGTGAAACGCTTTCAGGCGCAATATGGCGCGGTGGTCATCAAGCCGCTCCACGGCAATGGCGGCAAGGCGGTGTTCAAGATCGATGCCGACGGCAGCAATCTGGGCGCGCTGGTCGAGATTTTTGCGCAAATCTGGCCCGAACCCTTCATGGTCCAGCAATTCCTGCCGAGCGTGGCCGATGGCGACAAGCGCATCGTGCTGGTCGATGGCGAGGTCGCGGGGGCAATCAACCGCAAACCCGGCGAGGGCGAATTCCGGTCGAACCTTGCGGTCGGCGGCTTTGCCGAAGCGACCGAGCTGACGGCGCGCGAGGCCGAAATCTGCGCGGCGCTGGGCCCGCATCTTAAGGAACGCGGACTGATTTTCGTGGGCATCGATGTGATCGGCGGCGAATGGCTGACCGAAATCAACGTCACCTCGCCCACCGGCATTGTCGCCATCGACGCGTTCAACGGCAGCGACATTGCGGGCATGATCTGGGACGCGATTGAACGGAGAACCCACGGATGACCCGCAAAATAATCGTCATTGCGAGCGAAGCGAAGCAATCCAGGGCGGTGCTGGACCGCCCCTGGATTGCTTCGCCTGCGGCTCGCAATGACGGGCCATCCTTGCGCGATGCGTGTTCGCGATGACCGACTTCATCCTCGATCTGATCGAATCTTGGGGCTACGCCGGGATATTCATCCTGATGTTCCTGGAGAATGTCTTTCCCCCGATTCCATCAGAGGTGATCATGGCGCTCGGCGGCGTCGCGGTCGCGCAGGGGCGGTTCGAATTTTGGCCGCTCATCGCCTTCGCCGTTGCCGGAACGACGCTCGGCAATTGGGTGTGGTACGGCGTGGGGCGCTGGGTCGGCTATGAACGGCTCAAACCCCTCATCGACCGCTATGGCCGCTGGCTGACGCTCGATTGGGATGAGGTTGAGCGATTACACGCCTTTTTCCTCAAATATGGCTCGGGCATCGTCTTTTTCTGCCGTTTCCTGCCCATCGCGCGGACGATGATTTCGCTTCCCGCTGGCATGGTGCGAATGAACCAGTTCAAGTTTTTGCTGTGGACGGCGGCAGGATCGACGATCTGGATCATCGCGCTGGCCGGTGCCGGAAGCTGGTTCGGGCGCCAGTTTGCCGAGGTTGACCGCTTCATCGGACCGTTGGCGGTGGTAGCGATTGGAACGCTGGTGCTGGTCTACATCTACCGCGTGTTGACGTGGCAGCCGAAGCCGCGCAGCTAACCCGCCCTCGGGTGCGCGGTGCGGTAAATGTCGAGCAATTGCGCGGCATCAACCGCCGTATAAATCTGCGTGGATGCCAGGCTGGTGTGGCCTAATAGCTCCTGCAAACTGCGCAAATCGGCCCCGCCCGCGAGCAAATGCGTGGCAAAGCTGTGGCGCAGCGCATGCGGCGTGGTGCGTTCGGGCAGTCCAAGCGCCCGGCGCGCGCTGCGCACGCTGGCGCGCACCACGCCGGGATCGAGCGCGCCGCCGCGCACGCCCCGGAACAAGGGTCCGGCGGGGTCGAGATCATAGGGACACAGGCTGACATAGGTGGTCACGGCGTCGCGGATCGCGGGCAGAATCGGCACCACCCGCGTCTTATCGCGTTTGCCGGTCACGCGCAGCACGCCTTCCAGCGGCAATGCCGCGCCGGTCAGCGCCAGCGCCTCGCCAATGCGCAGGCCCGCGCCATAAAGTAACAAAAGCAGCGCAAAATCGCGCGCGCCGACCCAGCTGTGGCGCGCGTTCGCAGCGACATCCTGCGCCAGACCAATGGCTTCGGCAGGCGACACGGGGCGCGGCAGGCCTTTCTTGACGCGCGGGCCCCGTAGTGCTGGCAGCACCGCGTCGGGGCCGCCGACGAAGCGCAGGAAGGCACGGAGCGCCGACAGCTCGCGCGCTGCCGAAGCATTGGTCAGGCCGTCGCTGCGGCGGTGGGCGAGGAAAGCGCGGATGTCGCTGGCGTCGAGTTTCGCGAGCGCGGCGGGGGTGACGGCGGCACCATTGTGGCTTTCCAGAAACGCGCAAAACCGCTCCGCCGTCGCCACATAGGCGCGCACGGTGTGCACCGAGCGGCGGCGCTCATGCGTCAGGTGCGATTGCCAGTTGGGGAGTAACTCTGCCAGTTTTCTTACCCCGTCCGTCCTGAGCTTGTCGAAGCCTGTCCTGAGCGCCTGCCTTGCAGGCAGTCGAAGGGGGCCGTTCTTGTCTTTGACGATGGTAGAAGAAAGGACAGTCCTTCGACAAGCTCAGGACGGACGGGGTGGGGGTGAACCAGTGCACACCACCGCACCCAGCACGCTGTCGAGCAGCAAAATTCCCGCATCGGTAACCGCAAGCCGGTCACCATCCAGCATCACCAACCCCTGCGCCGCCAGCCGCGCGACCGCGCCTGTATCCAGAAAATCGCCGCGCGCCAGCCCGCTCTTCGCCTCGACCTGCGCCAGAACAACGCCTTCGGTCAGCCGCAGCCCCATCACCAGCGCCTCGCTCGCGCGCTGCATGGGTACAAGGTCGGCTTCGACCTTGATCCCATGGCCATTGCGCTCGACCGCGCCGAGAAAATTCTCGGGCTTTTTATGCCGCTCGGTGGCTTGGGCCCTGCGCCGCCCATGCGCGCCCGGTCCCACGCCCGCATAGTCGCCATAGCGCCAATAGGTCAGATTATGGCGGCTCTCGCTTCCGATGCGCGCATGGTTCGATACCTCGTAGCGCGGCAGCCCGGCGGCGCGGGTCATCGCATCGGTCGCCTCGAACAGGTCGGCGGCGGCATCGCCGTCGGGGATGATGAGGTCGCCCTTCGCCGCCAGCGTGGCGAAACGCGTACCGGGTTCGATGGTGAGCTGATAGAGCGACAAATGGTCGGTCCCGAACGCGAGCGCCTCAGCCAATTCCGCCTCCCAAACACCAAGCGATTGGCCGGGGCGGGCGTAGATGAGGTCGAAGCTGACGCGCGCGAAATGCGCCTGCGCTGTGGCGATGGCGCGGCGGGCTTCATCGGCATCATGTGCGCGGCCAAGGAAATCAAGCGCCTGTGCATCGAAGCTCTGAACGCCAATCGATACACGATTCACGCCAGCGGCGGCGAGCGCGGCAAAATTGGCGACTTCGACCGAATTGGGGTTGGCCTCCAGCGTGATTTCGCAATCCTCGCTCAGCCCCCACACCCGCTGCGCCTCGCCGATCAGCGCCGCGACGGTCGCGGGCGGCATCAGGCTGGGCGTGCCGCCCCCGAAGAAGATTGACGAAACGTGGCGGTCCGGCAGCAACGCCGCTTCGTGCCGCAAATCGGCGAGCAACGCGGCCTGCCAAATCGACTGATCCACACTCTCGCGCACATGGCTGTTGAAATCGCAATAGGGGCATTTGGCCACGCAGAACGGCCAGTGGATGTAGAGGGCGAGGGGGTCGGACATTGGGGCGTGTGTAGTGCTATTTCCGCTGTCGTCATGCTGAACTTGTTTCAGCATCCATGGGCGCAATGCTGCACGATTGCGCCATGGACCCTGAAACAGGTTCAGGGTGACGGAGGATTATTAGAAAACCCCCGCAACCAATTTCGCAAAGGCATCGGCACGGTGGCTGATCGCAAGCTTCTCCACTGGATCGATTTCTGCGAAAGTCAGCACCATACCGACCGGAACAAACACCGGATCATAACCAAAGCCCATGGTCCCGCGCGGCGGCCAAGTCAGGCTGCCATGCACGCGCCCCTCAAAAACCTCATCATGCCCATCGGGCCAGGCAAGCGCGAGCGTCGCAATGAAATAGGCGCTGCGGTCGACATCCGGCCCTTGCTCCGCCAGCAACCCTTCGACCTTGCCCATCGCCAGATACCAGTCGCGGCCGGGCGCGCCTTCAAACGCCTGCCGTTCGGCCCAGTCGGCGGTATAGACGCCGGGACGCCCGCCCAGCGCCGCAACGCACAGCCCGCTGTCGTCGGCGAGCGCGGGCAGGCCCGAGGCTTGGGCGGACGCATGCGCCTTCAATCGCGCATTTTCAGCGAAAGTCGTGCCGGTCTCCTCGGGCTCGGGCAGGCCCAGGTCGCCCGCCGACACGGGATCGATGCCATAGGGTTCGAGCAGCGCCCGAATTTCGCGCACCTTGCCCGCATTGTGGCTGGCAATGACCAGTTTGCCGGGGGTGAGTTTGCGGTGGGGCATTCGCTTCGGTTCCTCGCCTGGCCAAGTATCCGCAGGATTGGGCTATTTTGGTTTCACACAAAGACACGAAGAATTTTGCCCGGGCCGAAAGGCCCCGCTTTTCTGCAAAGTCGCGTCATGACGTCCCTGATCTGGACAATGCCGCTTCGCGGTCAACGCCAAAATCTTTGTGCCTTCGTGTGAAACAAATCTACCGCCCAGTCGCACGGTCCTGCGCCGCGAAAATCTCGGTGCACCCAATCCGTGCCAACCGCAGCAGCCGCAGCAGCGCTTCCTCGTTATAGGTCGCGCCCTCGGCGGTCGCCTGCACTTCGACGATCTGGCCCGCGCCGGTCAGCACGAAATTGCCGTCGGCCTCGGCATTGCTGTCCTCGTCATAGTCGAGGTCGAGCACCGGCGTGCCTTCAAAAATTCCGCACGAAATCGCCGCGACCTTGTCGGTGATCGGGTCTTCGGTGATAGCGCCGCTTTCCATCAGCTTATCGACCGCGATGCGCAGCGCGGCCCATGCCCCCGAAATCGCGGCGGTGCGTGTGCCGCCGTCGGCCTGAATCACGTCGCAGTCGAGCGTGATCTGGCGCTCGCCCAATTTCTTCATATCGACGACGGCGCGCAAGGACCGCCCGATAAGGCGCTGGATTTCCTGCGTCCGCCCCGATTGCTTGCCCTTCGCGGCTTCGCGGTTGCCGCGCGTGTGGGTGGCGCGGGGCAACATGCCATATTCGGCGGTCACCCAACCCTGCCCCTTGCCGCGCAAAAACGGCGGGACGCGCTCCTCGACGCTCGCGGTCACCAGCACCTTGGTGCCCCCAAAGCTCACCAGCACGCTGCCTTCGGCATGAATGGTATAGCCGGTTTCAAGGGTGACGGTTCGCATCTGATCGGGCGCGCGGCCGGATGGGCGCATGGGGGAATCTCCTGTGAATGAAGGCTGGGCGCTTAGCGGGGATGGGGGGTCGATACAACCGCTGCCGCTGTAATTAGGGACAGTCCCCAATAAGCCGAGCTTGCCCACAACAGAGTAGCTTATTGGGGACTGTCCCTAATTACTCGTGCCGCCGCGCCCTTGCCC
>JACEST010000088.1 GCA_013911715.1 Sphingopyxis sp.
CGTTAAGCTCCTGCTTGAGATAGGGGAGGGGAGGAAAAGAGCCGTCGCGCCGCAAGGCCCAGCCACACCAGCGCCAGCGGCGCGAAATGAACCAAGGCAATGGTCGCACCATCATGGACCCACAGCCAGTGCAGCAAGGTCAGCACCGCCGCCGGATAAGCCAGTCGCTGCACCAGCTTCCACGCCCGTTTCAGCGCGCGCATCGCCGCCATATTGCTCGTCAGCGCCATCGGCAGCATGACCGCCAGCGCCAGCCAGCCGGTCCAGATCGAACTGATCGGCAATTCATCGAGCATCGCGGCCACACTGCCCATATCGATGACATAGAACGCTAAGTGCAGCGCTGCATAACCAAAGGCCGCCACCCCCAGCGCGCGCCGCCGTGCGAGCAGCCAGCGCAGCCAGCCGCGCGAACCCAGCACGCCCGTCAGCGGCCCCAGCAGCATCGCCGCAATCATCAACCGCGCGGCCCATTCGCCGGTGGGCGCAATCATGTCCATCGTGTCGGTCGCGCCGCTCGCCCACGCATACAGCATCACTGCGCCGGGCACCGCGAGCAACAGCCAGAAGAGCGGCAGGGAATCACGCAAGGCGCGGGGCGACATCATTGCAGCAGCGATAGGGCAGGGAAGGGCGGGCGGTCAAGTTTATTGATAATCGTTCGCAATAAAACCGCACTCTATTTATCGATTCTGTGTCTTTCCCGCGAAAGCGGGAACCCAGCGCGGCAAACGCTCTGAGCCTCCCTGGGTCTCCGCTTTTGCGGGGATGACTTCGCGAAGGCCCTCGCTGTCGGAGAACGGTTCACCTTACATCTGACCAGCTTTAACCCTCGGTTAACCACGTTTTGCGACCCTTCGCCGGTCATGGCCTTTCTTCGCCTCATCATCCTCACGCTCCCGCTGCTCCTCGCCGCGTGCGTTGGCGGGCCCGATCGCCCGGCGCAGCAGCCGGCGGCCAAGCCGCGCACCACCGCCATCCCCGCCTTCGCCTCGCCCGAATCCCGCCAATGCATTGCGAACCTGGGCAAGACCGGTGTGCGCTTCACCCCGCTTGCCAATCAGGAATTTGGCGGCGGCTGCGCGGCGATTGACAGCGTCAAACTGCTCGAAATCGGCACGCCCGTCACCAACCTCGGTGCGATGACCTGCCCGCTTGCGAAAAATTTCGCAGCGTGGGTCGAATATGCCGTCCGCCCTGCCGCGCGCAAGCATCTGGGCAGCGAAGTCACCAAGGTCGAAACCTTCGGCACATACAGCTGCCGCAACATTTATGGCGGCCGCTCGGGCCGCCTGTCGCAGCACGCCACCGCCAATGCCGTCGATGTGTCGGCTTTCGTCCTCCGGGATGGACGCCGCATTACCTTGCTCGACGGCTGGCAAGGTGCTGCGGACGAACGCGAATTTCTGCGCACGCTCCACGCGTCGGCGTGCAAGCGCTTCGGCACCGTGCTCGGCCCCGATTACAACGCGGCGCACCACAATCATTTTCATTTCGACATGGGCGGGCAGGGCTATTGTCGGTGAACTGATTGGATTGTTTCTTTCTTTCTTCCGTCACCCTGAACTTGTTTCAGCATCCACCGCGCCAGGCCGCGTCTTGACACCAAGGATGCTGAAGCAAGTTCAGCATGACGCAAAAGTGGCAGGTCGGTTGCCTCGAATGACGGCTTCGGCTGACTTGGCAATTTCATGCTGACCGTCTAGCGAACCAGAATGACCGACAAACAACCGCACCGCAGCGCTTTCCACAAGGCCGAGGAAAGCTCCGAATTCGCCAAGCATAATGTCTCGACGCCGCAGACGCAGAGCGAGGCCTACAAGCTTGCCTTTCAGGACACGGACTTCCTGCTGCGCGAAGACTTGCGCCCGGTGCGCTTTCAGCTCGAATTGCTCAAACCTGAATTGATGCTCGACGAGGCCAGGATTGAATCGATGCTGGTGATCTATGGTTCAGCGCGCATTCCTGAACCCGGCACCGCCGATGCGCTCGAAGCTGAGGCGACAGACGATGCCACGCGCAACATTGCGCGCAGTCTGAAGGCCAAGGCGCGCTATTATGACGAAGCGCGGAAATTGGCGCAGCTCGCCAGCGCCTTTCCGCCCGACGCCGACGGCAAACGCCACTTCGTCGTCTGCTCGGGCGGCGGACCGTCGATCATGGAAGCCGCCAATCGCGGGGCGCACGATGTCGGCGTCGATTCGGTCGGGCTCAACATCGTCCTGCCGCACGAACAGGCGCCCAACCGCTTCGTCACCCCTGACCTCAGTTTCCAGTTCCACTATTTCGCGCTGCGCAAGATGCACTTCCTGCTGCGCGCGCGCGCGGTGTGCGTCTTCCCCGGCGGCTTTGGCACCTTCGACGAAATGTTCGAACTGCTCACGCTCATCCAGACCGGCAAGATCAAGCCGATCCCCGTCATCCTGTTCGGCAAGGATTTCTGGACCCGCGTCGTCAATTTCGACGCACTGGTCGAAGAAGGCGTCATCAGCGCGCCCGATTTGGGCCTGTTCCGCTTTGTCGAAACCGCGGACGAGGCGTGGGGAATGGTGAAAGAATTTTATGGGGTTGGCAGCTGATAAATTCGGCATCCCTCGTCACCCTGAACTTGTTTCAGGGTCCACAGAGCCATGTTTCGACACCGTGCCATGGATGCTGAAACAGCGAGGCCATCGCTGAGCCAGCACGACGATAAGCAAGAAATCTTACTTCTGTTCCGCCATATATAATATCAGCGCCTCGCGCTCGGCGGCCTCGGCAACCCCGGCAAAGGCCATGCGGTTGCCGGGGACTGCTTGTGCTGGCGATTTGAGCCAGCTGTCCAGCGTGGCGGCGTCCCATATTCCGCCTTTGGCTTTGAGCGCAGGCGAGTAGGCAAAGCCAGGTGCGGCGGCAATATTTTGTCCCACGATTCCATGCAAATTGGGGCCGATGCTGTGGCGCGCACCCGCTTCGATCGTATGGCATGCAATGCAGCGTTTGAACAGCTGCGCGCCCATCGCGGCGGTGGGCGCGACCTTTGTGGCGGGGGATTGTGCGGTTGGCGCGGTCGGTTCGGGGGTCGGCCCGCTACAGGCGGCCAGCATCAAACTTGCTGCAGCAACCAGTGCGCGCTTCACTTGGTCGATGGTACCGGTGTCGGTGCGGCAGCCGCATCGGCCGGCGCCGCCGTCCCATCAGCAGGCGCTGCCGCCTGCGGTACCGGAGGCAGCGGCAGGTTCGACCCTTGCGTGTTAATCCATGCGAGCAAGTTGGCGCGCTCTTCGGGGTTTGACAGGCCCGCAAACGACATCGTCGTCCCGCTCGCCATCTTGCGCGGGCTGGCAATCCATCCGTCCAGCGACTTGAAGTCCCACTGACCGCCCATTTCCTTTAGCGATCCCGAATATTTGAACCCAGGCTTGGCCGCAACGGCCTTGCCCAACACGCCGTGCAGGTTCGGGCCGATACCATTGGCCCCGCCCGCATTGATGCTGTGGCACGTCGCACATTTGGCATAGATTGCCTCGCCCTTGGCCAGGTCGGCGGCGGCAAGCAGCGCCTCGAGCGGCGGGCCGGTGTCGACCGGGCCTTCAACTTCGCCGACAATTGCAAAGCCGGGCTTTTCCGGGGCGTGGCTCTTTGCCGCCATGCCGGTCACGATCGACAGGCCCAGCGCGGCGATCCCCGCGCCCAGCACCCAACCAGCGATAGTGTTGTTCCGATTGTCGTCGCTCACGCGCATTTCCCTTTTGGCGGTTTTGCGTCCCCATAATGGCCTAGCCCACCCCGCGCAAGCGCGGTTGCGCCATATTGTGTGCGCCGCTAACGCGCAGGCTTTGACGCGGCATGGGACAGGCGAGATATGGCGAGCTATTCGGCTTCGGCGCAGCAATTGGTGGACACCATGGGCGCGGCGGCGTTTGCACAGCCCGCGCGCGCGCTCGCCTTTCAGGGCGCGCCCGGCGCCAACAGCCATCTGGCGGCGCAGCAATATGATGCCAGCGCACTACCGCTGCCCTGCTATGCCTTCGAAGATGCGATCGACGCAGTGCGCGAAGGGCGCGCTGATCGCGCGATCATCCCGATCGAAAACAGCCTTCACGGCCGCGTTGCCGACATCCATTTCTTGCTGCCTGAATCGGGATTGTTCATCACGGGCGAATATTTCCTGCGCATCCGCCACGGCCTGATGAGCCGCAACCTCGCTCCGCCGACCAAGGCGATGAGCCATCCGCAGGCGCTCGGCCAGTGCCGCCACTGGCTGCGCGCGCATGGCATTGATCCGATTGGGCACAGCGACACGGCTGGCGCGGCGGCGTGGGTTGCCGATTCGGACGAACCCGGCCTCGCCGCCATCGCCCCGCCGATGGCGGCCGAGCTTTACGGCCTGACGCTGCACGAAGCGGGGATCGAGGATGCCGACCATAATATGACGCGCTTTGTCGTGCTCGCGCGCGACCACGCCCCGCCACCGCCCAGCACCGAGTTGATGACGACGTTCGTGTTCGAGGTGAAGAATATTCCCGCCGCACTCTATAAGGCGCTTGGCGGTTTTGCCACCAATGGGGTCAATATGACCAAGCTCGAAAGCTATCAGGTCGGGGGCAGCTTTGCCGCGACGAAATTTTACGCCGACATCATCGGCGCGCCCGGTGACATCTCCGTCGATCGCGCGCTGGCGGAGCTCGCTTTCCACTGCAACGAAGTGCGCCTGCTCGGCAGCTACCCGATGGCGCGGACGCGCGATTGATCATGCTGGCGGTCGAAACCGACGTCATCGGGATTTGGGACGCTGCCACCGACTGGCCCCACCTCGCGCAGCGGGCGATTGGTGCTGCTCTCGCTCAAACCCCGTACGCCGCGATTGCCGCTGCCGCGCCCTTGGTCGAAATTTCTGTGCGACTGACCGACGATGCCGAGGTGCAGGCGCTCAACCGCGACTATCGCGGCAAAGACCAGCCGACCAACGTCCTGTCTTTCGCCCAATATGATCCGAGCGACTTCACCATGCTCGCTAACACCGATGCTACAGACTTTGGGGGCGAAATCCTGCTTGGCGACATCGTCCTCGCGCGCGAAACCTGCACCCGCGAAGCCGCCGAGCGCGGCATCAGCGTTGCCGACCATGCCGCGCATCTGATCGTTCACGGCACGCTCCACCTGCTCGGCTATGACCATCACGACGATGCCAGCGGCGACGCGATGGAGGCCATCGAAACAAAAGCGCTTGCCACGCTGGGCCTTGCCGACCCATATGCAGAGTTCAGCCATTTGCCCGAATGACCGGGCGGGACACGGGGGCCATGCCGGACGACCAGCAAAGCGCATCGCGCAGCGACGACAGCGACAGTCGAAGTAGCGGACTGTTCAAACGACTGACCGGATTATTTTTCGGCCACCACGCCGAACCCACATTGCGCGAACAAATCGAAGAAGTGATCGACGAGGCCGAGGAAGACGGCGGCGTGCGCGCCTCGTCGGGCCCGGTTGGCGACATGGCGCCAATTGAGCGCAAGATGCTGCGCAACCTGCTGCATTTCGGCGAGCAGCGCGTCGATGATGTCGCGGTGCCGCGCTCGTCGATTATCGCTGTCCCCGAAACCGCCAGCTTCGCCGAACTCGTCGCGCTGTTTGCCGAAGCCGAGCACAGCCGCCTGCCGGTCTATCGCGAGAGCCTCGACCAGATTGTCGGCATGATCCATATCAAGGATGTGTTCGTCGTGCTCGCCGAGGCGCGCGATCCGCCGCCGCTCGCCGCTCTGATGCGCCAGCCGCGCTATGTGCCGCAATCGATGGGCGTGCTCGACCTGCTTGCCGAAATGCGCGCGACGCGTACCCACCTCGCCATCGTCATCGACGAATATTCGGGCACCGAAGGCCTCGTCACCATCGAGGATCTGGTCGAGGAAATTGTCGGCGAGATCGAGGATGAACATGACGACGAACCCGAACAGCTGATCGCGGCCGGCGAGAACGGGTGCTGGGAAGTTGATGCACGCGCCGAACTTGACGATATTGCCGAGGTGATCGCGCCCGAACTTGCCGAAACCGACGATGATGTCGACACCATTGGCGGCCTTGCCGCGGTGCTGGCGGGCCACGTCCCCGAACCGGGCGAGGTGATCCTCCACCCGCGCGGGTGGCGGCTCGAAATTTTGGCGGGTGATGCGCGCCGGGTCGACCGGCTGCGGCTGCACCCGCCGGCCGAGCTGGACTATGAAGCACCGCTGGGGCGGGGAGAGGCGGAATAGGGCTATATCTAGTCCATCACCGTTCGTGGTGAGGAGGGGCTGAGCTTGTCGAAGTCCCGTCTCGAACCGCAGCATTGGTGCAGTCCTTCGAGACGCCGTTTCGACAAGCTCAACGGCTCCTCAGGACAAACGGAATTACGATGCAACTGCCCCATTTGCGCCCCCATGCTTTCCCCGCTAATCCCGTCCGATGCAAACGTCCGACCTGCGCATTGCCCTGTTCAGCGGCAATTACAACATGACCGTGGATGGCGCGAACAAGGCGCTGAACCGGCTGGTCGAATTTCTGCTGCGCCAGGGCGCGGCGGTGCGCGTCTATTCCCCCACCATCGCCGAACCCGCGCTGCAACCCGTCGGCGATCTGGTCAGTGTCCCCAGTATCGCCATTCCGAACCGGCCCGAATATCGCCTGCCGCTGCGGCTATCGGGCCGGGTGCGGGCCGATCTGGCGGCGTTCGCGCCCAACATCATCCATATTTCCAGCCCCGACCGGGTGTCGCGCCAGGCGCGCAGTTGGGCGACGGCGCGCAATTTGCCAGTGCTGGCCTCGGTCCACACGCGGTTCGAAACCTATTTTCGCTATTATAATATGTCCTTCGTCGAACCATTGATGGTGGCGTGGCTGCGCAAACTTTACCGCCGCTGCGATGCGCTCGTCACACCGTCGGAATCGATGGCACAGGTGCTGCGCGAACAGCGGATGAATTATGACATCGACATCTGGTCGCGCGGCGTCGACCGCACCATCTTTGGCCCCGAACGGCGGGATGTGGCGTGGCGGCAACGGCTCGGCATTGCCGATGCGACCCCGGTCATCGGTTTTCTGGGGCGACTGGTGATGGAAAAGGGGCTCGATGTGTTCGCTGACACGATCGACACTTTGCGTCGCCGCGGCGTCGACCATGACGTGCTGGTCGTGGGTGAAGGGCCGGCGCGCGACTGGTTTGAAAGCCGTCTGCCGGGCGCGCATTTCGTTGGCTTTCAGGGCGGTACCGATCTCGCCCGCGCGGTCGCCAGCATGGATATGCTGTTCAACCCGTCGGTCACCGAAACCTTTGGCAATGTCACGCTTGAGGCGATGGCCTGCGGCCTTCCGGTTGTCGCGGCCAAGGCGACGGGCAGCCAAAGTCTGGTCAGCGATAGCCGCTCGGGGCGGCTCGTCACGCCGGGCGCGATCGGCCAGTTTGCCGACGCGCTTGCTGCCTATTGCACCGATCCTGCACTGCGCGACGCCCACGGCGCGGCAGGCGAGGCGCGCAGTCGCGAGTTCAGCTGGGACGCCATCAATCAGACCGTTGCCGACAATTACCTCCGCCTGATCGCCCGTCGCCAGCGCGGGGTCGGGCCGGTCAGCGATGCGGCGATCCGGTGAGGCAGATCCAAACACTTTGTCATTCCCGCGAAAGCGGGAACCCAGGGTGGCATTGCAATATGACGGCCGCTGGGTTCCCGC
This sequence comes from Sphingopyxis sp., assembly GCA_013911715.1. GTDB lineage: Bacteria > Pseudomonadota > Alphaproteobacteria > Sphingomonadales > Sphingomonadaceae > Sphingopyxis. The sequence goes on from JACEST010000088.1 coordinate 7,687, forward strand.
TTTCGCGGGAATGCCAATGAATTTTTGTCCCAATGACCGACCTCTTCCCATCCGACCAACTCACGCGCACGACCACCGCCCCTCTCGCCGAACGTCTGCGCCCGGCGTCGCTCGCCGAAATCGTCGGTCAGGACCATTTGACCGGCCCTGACGGCGCGCTCGGGCGGATGGTTGCCAACCACAGCCTCGCCTCGATCATCCTGTGGGGCCCGCCCGGTACCGGCAAAACCAGCATCGCACGCCTGCTTGCCGATGCTGTGGGTTTGCGCTTTCAGCAATTGAGTGCGGTTTTTTCGGGTGTCGCCGACCTGAAAAAAGTCTTTGCCGACGCCGACCGGCTCGCCGCCAGCGGCCAGCGCACGCTGTTGTTTGTTGACGAAATCCACCGCTTCAATCGTGCGCAGCAAGACGGCTTCCTGCCTTATGTCGAACGCGGCACCACGGTGC
>JACEST010000089.1 GCA_013911715.1 Sphingopyxis sp.
GCACAAGACTCAGCCCTCACCAGCGAAAACTCTCTTGGCGCGCAGACGCGCGCCGCCCCCACCCAACCCTCCCCACAAGGGGGAGGGCTAACTGCAGCCAATGCATCCGGAGTCCGATAAATGCCCCTGCTCGAAGCCCGCACCCAGTATAAGCCGTTCGAATATCCCTGGGCCTATGATTTCTGGAAACGCCAGCAACAGATCCACTGGCTGCCCGAGGAAGTGCCTTTGGGCGAGGATTGCCGCGATTGGGCGCAGAAGATTAGCGAGCATGAACGCAATCTGCTCACCCAAATCTTCCGCTTCTTCACCCAGGCCGATGTCGAGGTGCAGAATTGCTATCACGACAAATATGGCCGCATCTTCAAGCCGACCGAAATCAAGATGATGCTGACCGCGTTTTCGAACATGGAAACCGTCCACATCGCGGCCTACAGCCATTTGCTCGACACCATCGGCATGCCCGAAAGCGAATATTCGGCATTCCTCGATTATCAGGAAATGTCCGACAAGTGCAATTACATGCACCAGTTTGGCGTCGACAATGACGAGGATATCGCGCGCACGCTCGCCATGTTCGGCGGCTTTACCGAGGGCGTCCAGCTGTTCGCCAGCTTCGCCATGCTGATGAACTTCCCGCGCTTCAACAAGATGAAGGGCATGGGCCAGATCGTCAGCTGGTCGGTCCGCGACGAAAGCCTGCACTGCGAGGGCATTACCAAGCTGTTCCACGCCTTCACCAAGGAACGCGACTGCCTGACCAAGTCGGTCAAGGAAGACATCATCGATTGCTGTCAGAAAGTCGTGCGGCTGGAGGACGGCTTCATCGACCTTGCGTTCGAAATGGGCCCGGTGCCGGGGATGACCGCGAAGGAAATCAAACGCTATATCCGCTACATCGCCGATTGGCGCCTCGGCCAGCTCGGCCTCCAGCCCATCTATATGATCGAGGAACACCCCCTCCCCTGGCTCGCCCCGCTCTTGAACGGCGTCGAACACGCCAATTTCTTCGAAACCCGCGCGACGGAATATTCGAAAGCGTCGACGCGCGGCAATTGGGGCGAAGTGTGGTCGAGCTTCGACAACCGCAAACGCGCCAAGCCGGGCGAGGCCATCGCGGTCAACGACGGCGCAGGCGAAGCGGACATGTTCAGCGCGGCGGGGATTGCGGCGGAATAGTGTTTGAGCTCGATAGCGACAAGGATGCCGTTAATCGGGCCAAACACGGCCTTCCACTCGATTGGGGAGTATACGTGTTTGATCAGCCGTTCATCGAGGAAGAGGATGCGCGGTTCGATTATGATGAGTCACGCTTCATCGCGATCGGTCCCGTGGCCCAGCTGGGTGACAGAATTTGCGTTGTGATATACACATGGCGCGGGGCCAACCGACGGTTGATCAGTTTCAGGAAAGCCAATGAAAAAGAAGTCGCCAAATATCGTCAAAGTCACCCCTGAACGGCTGGCCGATGCAAAGGCGTGGATGACGCCCGAACGGCTGGCCGCACTGGACGCCATGACCGACGAAGACATCGCCCGGCAAATCGCCGAAGACCCCGATGTTGCCCCCGAACTGACCGACGAATGGTTCGCGAACGCGCGCCTCGTCATCCCCCTCAAAAAGCGCAAGGTAGCATGACCCCCACCACCAACCTGATCCTGTCCGCCCCCCAGCGCAAATGCCTGGAGGGCCTCAGCAACCGCGGCCCGCAACTCCCGAACGATCCAGTGCGCGAAGAACTCGCCGCGCTGGCGCTGATCGAGAAAAAAGGCGCGAAATGGGTGCTGACCGCGGCGGGGAAGAAAATCCTGTCGGCGCAGTCGAACAAGCGGAACATGGGCGGGTTTCGGGTTTGAGCGAATGTTGGAGATCGATGTGAATGCTCTGGAACGACGAATTTACGACATGGTTTGCGATAAGGGTGAAATTGATGGCCCAATTGCAATCCCAGGATATTCAGAGCACCATTACATGGAGGCCGCTGCTCGGCTGTTAGATCAAGGATTTGTCAGCGGTGACACGCCGCCTGACCCGAACAAGCCATTGGGCTATTCATGGGGGTTTTTATATCGGACCCGATAGCTTTGGGCGAAGTAATTGCCGCTTGACGTGACTTACGCAGGCCGTCACAAAGATCTCATTATGTTCTCACCTGACGCTCCGCTAAGCGATGCCGCCATCGACCTGCTTGCAACAGCGAGAGGGCGCTCTTTTGGGACCATTCTAGCCGATCCGCCGTGGCAGTTTCAAAACCGCACTGGCAAGGTCGCGCCCGAGCATAAGCGGCTCAACCGCTATGGCACGATGACGCTCGACGACATTTGCGAACTTCCTGTTGCCGACATCGCCGCCGATCCCTCGCACCTCTATCTTTGGGTGCCGAATGCGCTACTTCCAGACGGGTTGCGTGTGATGGACGCGTGGGGTTTTCGCTACATTTCCAACATCGTCTGGCACAAGGTGCGCAAGGATGGCGGCTCCGACGGGCGCGGTGTCGGCTTCTATTTCCGCAACGTCACCGAAATCCTGTTGTTCGGGGTGCGCGGTAAAAATGCCCGCACGCTTGATCCCGGTCGCCGTCAAGTCAACATGATCCAGTCGCAAAAACGCGAACACAGCCGAAAACCAGACGAACAGTATAAGCTTATTGAGGATTGCAGCTGGGGTCCACGCCTCGAAATGTTCAGCCGGGGCAAGCGTCGCGGCTGGACCGTCTGGGGCAATCAGGCTGATGAAAGTTATCGTCCCACTTGGGACACCTATGCTCATAATAGCGCGTCCGATGTCATTGCGGCTGAATAGCCGTGACAACGCTTCACCTTGTCCCGCCGGAAATAGCAGCGACTTATGAGGTCCACGAGTGGCGCAACGCTGTTGGCGTCCTGACGACCGCTTGTCCCGAAGAGTGGGCAGATATTCAACTTGCTCTGCGCATGTTCAAGCTGCTCCGTTCTGAGGTTTTAGCCCCGGGCAAAAATCGCTCGTCGATTGTAGACCGCCTCGAACGCCCGCTCAAAGACGCGGGTTGGATTGAAAAGCAATTTGCGACGTCAATCGTTGTTGACGGCGACACGCGCGATTCTCCGACGCACAGCGTAGATTGCTTTAAGGGCCGTGTGGCACTTGAAGTCGAATGGAACAACAAGGACCCCTTCTACGACCGCGACCTAAACAATTTCCGTCTGCTTTTCGACCTTCAGGTTATCGATGTCGGCGTCATCATCACCCGCTGCTCATCATTGCAAGCTATCTTCAATGCCCTCGACAAAGGGCCAAGCTACGGCAACTCCACTACACATATGGGCAAACTTCTGCCTAGGTTGCGCGGCGGTTCCGGCGGCGGCTGCCCAATCGTGGCATTTGGAATTTCCGAAGCGGTTTATATTGAAGACTGATGACACGATTGCGCTAGCGGTTCAGTCTTCCACCCCCCTAAACCCCCACCTCAACCCGCAAAAACGCCGCCGGAATCTCGGTCCGCGCCTTATCCCCGCTGACATTCTGCGCCTCGAACAGCGCCAGCAGTTCGGCGTCCAGCGCCTCTTCGCGCCCATCCTTTGCTGCCGCTTCATACGCGTTCATCGTTGGGCCATACCAGCCGCGAAAAATGTTCAGAAACTCGCGCGGCGAACCGTCATACATGAAGGTGTAAATCGCGCGGGTGCACCTGATACGATCATTCGCCACCCCGGCCGCCGCGAAACGTTCGCGCACCACCTCCTCCTTGCCCCACAGCACCGGGCTGACAAAGCCTTCGGGCGGCGGCGGGCTGTAGGATGCGCTGATTTTCAGCACCTGCGCAATTAAAGTCGGGTCGCCGGGGATCCAGTTGCCCATCATAATGCGCCCGCCGGGCCGCGTTACGCGCACCATTTCGCGCGCGACATCGTGCGGGCGCGGCGCGAACATTGCGCCGAAAATGCTGACCACCAGATCGTAACTGGCGTCGCCCTGTCTGGTCAATGCCGAGGCATCGCCCTCTTCAAAACGGATATTGTCGAGCCCCATCTCCGCCGCGCGCGCATTGCCCGCCGCGACCAGATTGCTCGCGATATCGACGCCGAGCACGCTCGCCCCCGCCTGCGCCGCCGGGATCGCCGTGGTGCCGTCGCCGCAGCCGAGGTCGAGCACATCCATCCCCGGCGCGACGCCAATGTCGGCGACCAGCGCCGCGCCGCTGGTCCGCATGCACGCCGCGAGTCGGGTAAAATCGCCCTTTTCCCACAAGGCCTTGTTCGGATTCATGCTGGCTCTCCCCCCAAATACTGGACCCATCTAGCATCGCAGAGCGGCGCGACCTGCACCAATTCGCCGCGCGGCTGGCAGTTCCACTTTTCGCTGTCCTACACGCGCGCGATCTGTCTTAACCTTGTCGATGGACCTTGCTGCACCCTTGTCGATTCTTTGCGTGTTCGGCGCGCAGATTTTGGCGGCGGGTATCATCATGCCGGGGCGTAGTGGCAACTTCGGCAACTTTGAAAGATTATTGCACGGCTTAATCCGGCCCTCGCCCCCTGTCCCGTCCCGGCACAGCGGCCACGCGTGGCAACCATTTCTTCGCCTTTGGCGGCCTAAGGATGGGGCGATGATTCCCGCGCACAACTTCGCCGCCGCTGCGCCGCCGCCGCGCCCCGTGCTGCCGGGCGATCCGCCGCCGGGCAGCGAGGCCGCACCCGCGTCGCGGCAGCGCTTCGTCATCGGTCTTGCCGCCGTCACCATCATCGTCACCGGCGCGGTCGCGCTGTCGTCCGCGCTGCGCGCCGAGCCGATGCGCGTTACCGTGCCCGTGCGGCTGGTCCCCTATGATCCCGCGCAATGGGCGGTGTTCGAGGCGCAAAGCTATGAAGCCGCGCTGAGGCTCGACCCCAGCCTGCCGCGCCCCGACAGCATCACGCTCGCCGGGGCCGCCGCCACGCCCGCCGCCTTTGAACTGCGCGAAGAGGCCTATGTCGGCCCCGCCGCGCGGCCCTTTGCGTTCAAGGGCGCCACCGCGCTTGACGGGGAGCGCGCGCAATATTGCCTGACCGCCGCCATTTATTACGAGGCCGCATCCGAAACCGACAATGGCATGCGCGGCGTCGCGCAAACGGTGCTCAATCGCGTGCGCCATCCCAGCTTCCCGAACAGCGTGTGCGGCGTGGTGTTTCAGGGATCGCAGCGCGCGGGCGTGTGCCAGTTCACCTTTGCCTGCGACGGTGCCATGGCGCGCGCACCGTCAGCCAGCGGCTGGGCGCGCGCCAGCCGCATCGCCGCCGAGGCGCTGGCGGGCAAGGTCTTCGCCTCGGTCGGCCTCGCCACTCATTATCATACGCAGGCGATCTGGCCGCGCTGGGGCAAGAGCCTCGTCATGACCAACATTGTCGGCGCGCACATCTTTCACCGCTGGCGCGGCCGCTGGGGCACACCTGATGCTTTTCGTGCGGCGTACAGCGGGCGCGAGCCGGTGCCAGGGCCGTATCTGCCCGTGGCGCAGCAGGTTGCGATGTTGGGCAAGGGCGGCAGCGCCGCGACCGCAATCCCGGCTGGCACCTCAGCCCCCGCCATCCCAGTGGCCGCGCCGGGCTTCAGCCCTGCGGTCGTGCCGGGCCCGCCCGCCGCTGCGCCCCAGAGTGAATATGCCGACCCGCGCCTCAACCAATCGGGCCAAGTCCGCGACGAATTTCGCAAGAGCGGTGAGTGGATTAAGCAGTAAATCCCGCTCATGCGGAGCGCGCGCAATGTTTCGCGCAAAGGGCGCAAAGGGCGCAGAGATAGAGCACCGCGACCGTGAGGTCGCCTCTCAAACATGCGTCGCGCTTTGCGCAATGCCCCGGCCAGAAAGCCGCTTCGCGGCACGCACGGAGCCTCTGCGGCGTCTGCGCCCTCTGCGCCCTCTGCGCGAGCCGAAAAAGCGCCGCCAAGGAAGACCAACGCCCAAGCCCTTCGCGCGTCTTCGTCCCTTCGCGCCCTTCGCGTGAAATCAATCGGCCAGTGCGGCCATGCGCACCGCTCGAGAGACTTACCGCCCCTGGCTGCGCCAGCGTTTGACCACGCGGTCCAGGATTTCCATCTCGCCGCCGGTTTCCTTCCACAGTTGACTGAACAGCGGGTCGCTCGATGCCGGGCGCTTTGCCTCTTCCAGCGTGTCGAGGTAAACGCGGATCGGGATCGACACGCCCTCGCCGCAGATGATGCATTCGCGGTTGCGCAGCGCGGGGATGGAGTCGATAAATCCGCGCGCGCCTTCGGGCATCGCCGCCTTAACGAAATGCTGGTCGCGTTCGTTGTTCAGGCGCATCGCGATGATCGTACCGCACTGCGACAGCACGCCTTCGGCCAAGTCCGACGGACGCTGGGTAATCAGGCCCAGCGACACGCCATATTTGCGGCCTTCTTTGGCGATCCGCTCCAATATCTTGCGCACCGCCTGGCCCTGGCCAACATCCTTTGACGGGATATACCGGTGGGCTTCTTCACAGACGAGCAGGATCGGGCGCTGCGCCTCGCCGCGCGACCAGATGGCATAGTCAAAGGTCAGGCGCGCCAGCACCGCGACGACAACAGAGGTGATGTCGCTCGGCACACCCGACACGTCGATGATCGAAATCGGTTTGCCCTCGGCAGGCAGTCGGAAAATCTTGGACACAAAGGTCGCCATCGTGTCGGCGACGAGCATCCCTGAGAACATGAAATTATAGCGCGGGTCGGCGCGCATTTCCTCGATCTTGCCCTTGATGCGCATGAACGGCGCGGTCGAGGTCGCCTTGTCGAGCTTGCCCATTTCGTTGGTCAAAATGGCGAGCAAATCGGACAGGAGATAGGGCACCGGCGAATCGACCGTCATCTTGGTCATGCCCTCTGCCAGGCGGTTCTTCGACCGTGCGGCGAGCAGGCACCGGGCCAGCACGTCGCAATCGCTTTGCCGTTCCTTGCCTTCCGACGTCACAAACACTTCGCAATGTTCGGCAAAATTCATCACCCAATAGGGCAGCGCGATATTGTCGACATCGAACAGCGCGCCGGTGCCCTTGAACGCCGCCGAATATTCGCCGTGCGGATCGATCATAACGATATGACCCTCGGGCGCGGCTTCGCATATCTTGTGCAGGATCAGCGCCGCGCTGGTCGATTTGCCCGTACCGGTCGAACCCAGCAGCGCGAAATGCTTGCCCAGCATCGGATCGATATACAGCGACCCGCGAATATCCTTGGTTGGATAGACGGTGCCAATCTCGATATGCGGGCGCTCGTCGGCGGCATAAATTTGTTTAAGGTCGCTGGTGGTGGCGGCATAAACTTGGCTGCCGGGCACCGGAAAACGCGTCACGCCGCGGCGGAAATTGAAGATGCGCCCGGTCAGCTTTTCCTCGTCGCCCTCGCCCAGAAAATCGACCGTGGCGATGATCAGGCCGCTGTCGCGCGGGTGCAATTGTTCCTCGCGGATCGAGGCGAGCAACCAGACATTGCCAACGCGGATCTTGACCTGCGCGCCGACCTGCCCCGCCATGGCGACCGCCTGATCGCTGGCGTCGGCCAACCGCGCAATCTTGTTGGCGTCGAGCAGCAATTTCGATGCCGAGCCCGAAACCTCGATCACCTCGCCCACGAGCAACTCGTCGCGCGAATAGCTGACGGCTTCGCTGGCCGTTGGCGTCGGCGTGCCCAGCTTGATTTGCTGTGCAGGAACCGCCGCTGCGCCGCCCGGCTGAAATCCGTGTCCCATATCCACTGCGACCATCCCTTCGCGCTGTAATTCCAGCCGCATGATTAGGCAGGGATGGTAAAGATTTGGCTTACGCTAACGGGATTTGAACAGCCGCGAGGCGAGGTAGCCCAGCCCGACCGACAGCATCACCGCAACGATGCCATAGAGTAGCCCGTTGCGCTCGGCGGCCCGCGCGACAGAGCGTTCGAAGCCGGTTTTGCGAATTTCCACCGGGCGCGATGCCACCGCAATCACCCGCCCGCGCGAAATCAGGTAGGTTTCGGCGCGATAGGTCCCCACTGGCACCCGCGCCGGCACCGGAATACGCGCCCGGTAAAGCACGCCGTCGCTGATTTCGACGGCATTGCTGTCCTCAACAAACAACCCCAGCCGCTGGTATAGATCGACCAGAC
>JACEST010000009.1 GCA_013911715.1 Sphingopyxis sp.
ATATTTACCTCACCGTGGACATCCGGCTCGACAAGCTTTTGAAATTGCGCGGCGAACTCAACGCCGCGCTCGAAAGCTCGGGCGTCAAACTGTCGGTCAACGACCTGCTGATCAAGGCGCTGGCCAAGGCGCTGCTGCAAGTGCCCAAATGCAATGTGTCCTTCGCGGGCGACCAGCTGATCAGTTATAGCCGCGCCGACATTTCGGTCGCGGTCAGCGTGCCTGCGGGCCTGATCACCCCGATCATCGTCGATGCGGGCAGCAAGTCGGTCAGCGCGATTTCGGCCGAGATCAAGGAACTCGCGGGCCGCGCCAAGGAAGGCAAGCTGCAACCGCATGAATATCAGGGCGGCACCGCCAGCCTGTCGAACATGGGCATGTTCGGCATCAAGCATTTCGAAGCCGTCATCAACCCGCCGCAGGGAATGATCATGGCCATCGGCGCGGGCGAAAAGCGGCCCTATGTCATCGATGACGCGCTGCAAATCGCTACCATCATGTCCGCCACCGGCAGCTTCGATCACCGCGCCATCGACGGTGCCGACGGCGCGCAATTGATGGCGGCGTTCAAGGCGCTGGTGGAAAGCCCGTTAGGGCTGGTGGCGTGAGTTTTCGCAGATCTGAAAAGCAGACACCCTATCGTGACAAGCTTGGGCGCTCGTCCGAACCGCCGCGGCCCGAGCCTGCCCTTCAATGATCGTGGCGCGGCTCCCTCCTCGATCCGGTGGTCATAGCGGCATTTGTCACAATCCTTGGCGGCGGAGTGACCTTTGTGGCTGGTAACGATGACGCACAACAGCGGCATAGCGCGGAAATGCAGGCGAAGAAGGATGAGGGCATTTGCAATCGTGCCTTTGACTTCTTGCAAGACGAGGCGGTAAACCCTAGATTGGAGAAGGATGATGCGTTCTATAAATCTCAACGCGAGATTGCTGAACGCTGCAGTGGCAAAGGAAAGTCACAATGAAGGATATGGGTGTCTTGCTCATGATCATTGGCGCTGTTGTCCTCGTACTGCGTCTTGGTTATTTATACGGGACAAACAGCCCAGCCAGCCGCGCCGACCGGCCCTGAAAGCCATTCTTGCGCGCGCGAGCCTGATGGATTCAGCGCTTGGTTTGCTGAGGCGCAAGAATAAGCGCTGCACGGCATGACCGGCCCTGCCCAGGAATATTCAGCCATCGAATCGGTATCTGCCCTCGGCCTGATGGTCGGCGGAGTGGCGGGACTGCTCGCATCGCTGGCGGCGCTGTGGAACGGTGTGCCGCTCGCCGAGCTGGCCTGGTGGGTGTGGCTATTGCCGCTGTGGGCGCTGGTCGCCTTTCCCTTGGGCTGGGCCCTGCGCCGCCGCAGCGCGCCCGCAAAGCTGCGCAATGTGGGCCGCGTGTGGCTGATCGCGGCAGCCGTGCCGTTGGTTGCGCTGCTGGCCTTTGGCAGGCCTGTGCAGAAAATGATGCAGGAACAGGCGGCGGAGGCGGGCAAGTGACGCCAGCTCTACAGAATACCTCTCCCCATGCGGGAGAGGGAGGGAGCCGCGTAGCGGCGGAAGGGAGAGGGCGCGCGTCGAGGTCAGCGACGCACAAAAGTATCTCCGAACTTCTGGCTCGCAGGGCGCTGCTCAAGGAACGTGCCAGGTTCATGCGCGCCAATCCGTCCGACGCCGAACGCAAGCTGTGGGCGTTGTTCCGCAATCATCGTTTTGCCGAGTTGAAATGGAAACGGCAGCAGGTCATTGATGATCTGTATATCGTTGATTTTATATGTTTTGAGCATCGTTTGATCGTGGAGGCCGATGGTGGCCAGCATGCAGACAATCGGCACGATGTGCAGCGCGACAAATATCTTGCGCAGCAGGATTTTGACGTTTTGCGGTTCTGGAACAATGAAATTCTGACAAATATCGATGGCGTTAGCGGCGCGATCTTCAGCGTCGTCGAATCTCTTGCCGCGCAGACGCGCGGCGTCCCCACACCCAACCCTCTCCCGCAAGGGGAGAGGGCTTTAGAAGGCAATATCAATGTCTAACTACGACCTCATCGTTCTCGGCTCAGGTCCCGGCGGCTATGTCGCCGCGATCCGCGCCAGCCAGCTTGGCCTCAAGACCGCAATTGTCGAGCGCGAGCAGCTCGGCGGCATTTGCCTCAACTGGGGCTGCATCCCGACCAAGGCGTTGCTGCGCTCGGCCGAAATCTATCATTATATGCAACATGCTGGCAGCTATGGCCTGAAAGCCACTGAAATATCAGCGGATATTGATGCGGTGGTGAAGCGGTCGCGCGGGGTGGCGAAGCAGCTGAATCAGGGGGTCACCCACCTGATGAAAAAGAATAAGATTGCTGTGCACATGGGCGAGGGGAAGCTGACCGCCGCCAACACCCTGGCTGTCACCAAGGACGGCAAAACCGAAACGCTGACCGCCAAGAACATCATCCTCGCCACCGGCGCGCGCGCGCGCGACCTGCCCTTCGCACCCGCCGATGGGCAGCGAATCTGGACCTATCGCCACGCGATGGTGCCGCCCGCGATGCCGACCAAGCTGCTGGTGATCGGATCGGGTGCGATTGGCATTGAATTTGCAAGTTTCTACAATGACATGGGAGCAGACGTTACCGTTGTCGAAATGCTCGACCGGATTGTGCCGGTCGAGGATGCCGATGTCTCCACCTTCCTTGAAAAGGCGCTGACCAAGCAGGGCATGACGATCATGACCGGCGCGGGCGTTGAAAGCCTGAAGGCGACGGCCACCGGGGTATCCGCGAGCATCAAGGGCAAGGACGGCAAGGTTGTTGCCGCCGAGTATAGCCACTGTATCGTTGCCATCGGCATCGTCCCCAATACGGAGAATATTGGGCTGGAAGCGCTCGGCGTGGCGATGGATCGGGGTTTCCTGAAAACCGACGCCATGTGCCGCACCAATGTTCCGGGACTGTGGGCCATTGGCGACATCACCGCGCCGCCCTGGCTGGCGCACAAGGCGAGCCATGAGGGGGTGATTGCGGCGGAGGCGATTGCCGGCGGCCATCCCCACGCCATGGACCCGCTGAACATCCCCGGTTGCACCTATTGCCACCCGCAAATCGCCAGCGTCGGCCTGACCGAGGCCAAGGCGAAGGACGAGGGCTATGCGGTGAAAGTCGGCAATTTCCCCTTCATCGGCAATGGCAAAGCCATCGCGCTGGGCGAGGCCGAGGGGTTTATCAAGACGGTGTTCGACGCCAAGACCGGCGAACTGCTGGGCGCGCACATGGTGGGGGCCGAGGTGACCGAGCTGATCCAGGGCTATACCATCGGCAAGACCGCCGAGCTGGTCGAGGCCGATTTCATGCACACCGTATTCCCGCACCCGACATTGAGCGAGATGATGCACGAGAGCGTGCTGGGGGCTTATGGCAAGATGCTGCACATGTGAGGCTGATCATGACCTTAAGCCTATTTTAGGCCATTTTGATTAGCCACTTTGGCAGTCACAGCGCGCAAAGTGAGCGGTCATGGCCAAACAGCAAAGTTTCGTGGCGGGAAGTCTTGGTTTTGTCGGCATGATGTTGCCGCTTCTCTATTTCGGCGGCCTGATTTATTATTTTTCGGGGGTCGGCGGCGGAACGCTGCAAGGCATTATCGACATCGGGCTTGGCCCTACGGTGATTGGCCTTGCCGCCTTTGGCCTGCTCTTTGCGATTAAACCCCTTTATCTTTTGTTCCGCTTTATCATCGGTTTGACAACTGGGGTGGGAACGACGCAGGCGATTGTGACGGCCGGCCGCGAAGCGGGCGAGAACCCTGGTGCCGACGCCTTCGATGCCGACGCAGCGATGGCGCGCTATCTGGCCAATCGTTCGGCCGGGGAAGCCGGTCCCATGGTGGACACAGCCCCTGCCGCGACGCCGCAGCGGCCGGCATTCGGTCGCAAACCGACCTGACGACAGCGTCGCTTGTGGCGCAAAAACTTGCGCTGTCCTACATTCAATGGATTTGCCATATTCCTCTACCGGAGTTGGGGCAGGGGCAAATTACATGAAATTCAGAGTGAAGTTGCGCAGTTTTCTGAGGCTTTTGGCGATTGGGCTGGTAGGCGCGCTAACCAGTCCTGTCACTGCCCAGACCGTCATCACCGCCGACCGGATGATCGATGTGCTCACCGGCAAGATGGTCGAGCATCCCGCCATCTTTGTAGGCGATGATGGCCGCATCACCAACATCGCCGATGCGCGCACCATCCGGATCGGCGGCGACGTCAAACATATCGATTTGGGGGGGAAGATATTGCTCCCCGGCCTGATCGACAAGCTCAGCGCAGACGGCTTTGGGAGCTAAAGGGAATCACTCTACCAACCGGTCGCGCATCGCATCGTGCATTTCGGGCGTCATTCCAAGCACGTCTTCGGCATATTGGGCGAGCGTGCCATGCCGATCGCGGATCGCGGCAAAGGCGGCGTCGAGATAGGCCGGGCCGACCATCATCAGCGTGCGGATGGCATCATCCTTGATGTCACCGCCATAGCGCGCGCGGATCACGACCCCGCCTTGCGCCACGCGTTCGTCGATGCGCCCCGCCACGTTGGTGAGCAAATAGTCGGCCATCACGTCATCCTCATGCACTCCCAGCAGGCGGTGGACCAGCGCGACGGCAAAGCCCGTGCGATCCTTGCCTGCGACGCAGTGAACCAGGCTGGGGCTGTCATATTCTGACAGTGCCGCGACATAGAGCCGCAGCGATTCGACCAATACCGGGCGATACGGCATGCCTTCATAAGTCGCGATCATCCGCTCGCGCGCGACCTCGGCGGTGATATGCGCCTTGGCCGCGGCAAGATGCGGCGCAAGGCCCGCGGTAATCCCCGGCGCGAACATCACCCGTGCCGAAAAATCGGGCGAGCGGCGACACGGATGCGCGGCGCGCTCGTCATCGCCGCGCAGGTCAATCACCGTGTCGATGCCCAACGCATCGATGGCGGCCAGATCATCGTCGCTTGCCTGTTCATGGTGCGCCGAACGCCATAATATCCCGCGCCGCAATCGCCCGCCGCTTTCGACCGCATAGCCGCCATAATCACGGAAGTTATGGACCCCGGCGAGCGGCAAGATGCGCGTGTCGTCCATGTCTAGTCCCCGGTAAATACAGGTGGCCGCTTGGCGATAAGGGCGTCAATGGCTTTCCTATTGCCCGCGGTGTCGTGGACAATCGCCTGATAGGCGGCGCTGAGTTCGAGAATGTCGGACAGGCGGCTGTGCTGCGCCTCACGGAGCAATCGCTTGGTCAGGCGCAGCGCGCGCGGCGGCTTGCACACGATGCGTTCGGCAATGGCGATGGCATTCCTGCTCTCAGGTCTCGCCATGGTCAGAATGGCGATGCGCCCGTGCCGCTCGACGTTCAGGAATCCGATCATGCGCGAAAATCCTCTTCTATGCGAACAGGCTATTGCATGGCTGCCATGTGACGCAAGCGTTCGATTTCTAACGCTTTGACCGACCCGACGACGCGGTGGCTCTGTGGCGCTGTAGGCGCAGATGACGGCGAAGGGGGGATTAGCGGCTCCCCCCTCATTTCGTCTTTCCCGCGAAGGCGGGAATCCATCTCCTAACGGTGCAAGATGGCGAATTTATCAGCTGGATCCCCGCCTTCGCGGGGATGACGGAGGAAGTTACCCCACAACCCCGCTATCCCGCAGCCCATTCACCCTTTCCGCATCATAGCCCAGCCCTGCCAACAACTCCTCCCCGTCGCTCCCCACCGCTGGCGGCGGTGCTGGGTGTTCAGAAACAGTCCCGGAATAGCGCGGCGCAGGCGCAGGTTGGGTCACTCCTGCCACCTCAATGAACGTCCCGCGCGCTAGATTGTGCGGGTGCTGCGGCGCCTCGGCCAGCGACAGCACGGGGGCGAAACAGATATCGGTGCCCTCCATCAGCGCACACCAATGGTCGCGCGGGTGGGCAGCGAACAGCTCCGTCAGCTTATTCTTGAGCGCTGGCCAGCGCGACGGGTCCAGTTGGACGTCAAAGTCGGGATCTGTCGCCAGCCCGGTTTTTTCGCGCAGCAGGGCATAGAATTGCGGTTCAATTGACCCGACCGAAATGAACTTGCCGTCGGAACAGGTGTAGGTGTCATAAAAATGTGCGGCACCATCGAGCAAGTTGACGCCTGTCTCGTCGCGCCAGCGGCCCATGCCATAGAATCCCCACGTCATCGCCGACAGCGCCGCCGACCCATCGGTCATCGCGCAGTCGATCACCTGGCCCTCGCCGCTGCGCTGGGCGTGGAGCAGTGCGCTCGCCATGCCGAACGCCAGCATCATGCCGCCGCCCCCGAAATCGCCCACATAATTGACCGGCGGCACCGGGCGCTCGCCCTGCCGACCAACGGTATGCAGCGTCCCCGACAGCGCGATATAATTGATGTCGTGCCCGGCGGCCTGCGCATAAGGGCCGAACTGCCCCCAGCCAGTCATCCGACCGTACACCAGCGCCGGATTGTCGGCGAGCAGCACATCGGGGCCCAGCCCCAGCCGTTCCATCACGCCGGGACGGTACCCCTCGATCAGCCCGTGCGCCGATTTGCACAGGTCGCGGGCGATGGTGACGGCTTCGGGCTTTTTCATATCCAGCACCACCGACTTGCGCCCACGCAGCAGCGGGTCGCGCGGGTCGAGTTGGCCGCCGGGGCGGTCGACGCGGATCACCTCGGCGCCATGGTCGGCGAGCATCATGCCGCAAAAGGGCGCAGGGCCAATCCCGGCAAATTCGATGATGCGAATGCCTTGCAATGGACCGGCCATGTTTCTCTCCCTATGCTGTTGCCGGACGCTAGCGGCTGCTTTACGTGAACGTCAACGCAGGAGTGGAACAGGCGATGAGCGAGACTGTCTATCCGGTGCCGCCCGGCTTCGCCGCGCCGCAATCGCTCACCGACGCCGATTACAGCCGCGCCTATGCCGATGCGCGCGACAATCCTGATGACTATTGGCGGCGCGAGGCAGCGCGGCTCGACTGGATGGTGCCGTTCACCACCGTCAAGGACGCCAGCTTCAACGAAGCCGATTTCCGCATTCGCTGGTTTGCCGATGGCGTGCTCAACGTGTCGGTCAACTGCCTCGACCGCCATCTGGCGACGCGCGGCGATCAGACTGCGATCATCTTTGAAGGCGACGAACCGGGCGAAGGTCGCCGCCTCACATATCGCGAGCTTCACGCCGAAGTGTGCCGCTTTGCCAATGTCCTGAAGTCGCGCGGCGTGCGCAAGGGCGACCGCGTCACGCTGTACATGCCGATGATCCCTGAAGCGGCGGTGGCGATGCTCGCCTGCACGCGCATCGGCGCGATCCACAGCATCGTTTTCGGCGGATTTTCGCCCGACAGCCTGGCTGGCCGGATTCAGGATTGCGACTCGCGGCTGGTGATCACCGCCGACGAGGGCGTGCGCGGGGGCAAGATCATCCCGCTTAAGGCCAATGTCGATGCCGCTTTGACGCAATGCCCGTCGGTCGACACGGTCATCGTTATTGCGCGCACCGGTGCCGCCGTGCCGATGGTCGCGGGCCGCGACGTCGCCTATGCCGAGGTGCGCGAGGCCGTTTCTGCGGACTGCTCGCCCGAACCAATGGGCGCGGAGGACCCGCTGTTCATCCTCTACACCTCGGGTTCGACCGGCAAGCCCAAGGGCGTGCTCCATACCACCGCTGGTTATCTGCTGTGGGTCGCCAAGACCTTTGTCGAAGTGTTTGATTACCGCGAGGGTGAGATATTTTGGTGCACCGCCGATGTCGGCTGGGTCACCGGGCACAGCTATGTCGTCTACGGCCCGCTCGCCAATGGCGCGACGACGGTGATGTTCGACGGGGTGCCCAATTATCCCGATTTCGGGCGTTTCTGGGAGACGTGTGACCGGCTCGGCGTCAACATCTTCTACACCGCGCCCACTGCTTTGCGCGCGCTGATGCGCGAGGGCGACAGCTTTGTTACCGCGCACAAGCGCACCAGCATCCGCCTGCTCGGCACCGTGGGGGAACCGATCAACCCCGAGGCGTGGGAGTGGTATCACCGCGTTGTGGGGGATCGGCGCTGTCCGATCGTTGATACTTGGTGGCAGACCGAAACCGGCGGCGCGCTGATCGCGCCCTTGCCCGCCGCGACCCCGCTCAAACCCGGCAGCGCGACGCGGCCCTTGCCGGGCGTCTTTCCGCAGTTGGTCGATGCCGAAGGCGCGGTGCTGGAGGGCGCAGCCAGCGGCAATTTGTGCCTGACCGACAGCTGGCCGGGCCAGATGCGCACCGTGTGGGGCGATCATGACCGTTTCTTCCAGACCTATTTCACGACCTATCCGGGGAAATATTTCACCGGCGACGGCTGCCGCCGCGATGAAGACGGCTATTATTGGATCACTGGCCGCGTCGACGATGTCATCAACGTGTCGGGCCACCGCATGGGCACTGCCGAGGTCGAAAGCGCGCTCGTCGCCCACGCCAAGGTCGCTGAGGCGGCCGTTGTCGGCATGCCGCACGACATCAAGGGGCAAGGCATCTACGCCTATGTCACGCTCAACGCAGGCGAGCCCGACAGCGAAGAATTGCGCAGCGAACTCAAACAATGGGTGCGCCGCGAAATCGGTCCCATCGCCGCGCCCGATGCGATCCAGTTTGCGCCCGGCCTGCCCAAGACGCGCTCGGGCAAGATCATGCGTCGGATTTTGCGTAAGATTGCGGAGAATGACGTCGGCAATCTGGGTGACACCTCGACGCTCGCTGATCCCTCGGTGGTGGATAATCTGGTGGCGAACCGGGTGAAGGGTTGACTACGAAATCATTCTTTCCGTTCGTGGTGAGGAAGCGCTGAGCTTGTCGAAGCGCTGTCTCGAACCACCAGTCATGGTCCTTCGAGACGCCACTTCGACGTTGCTCAGTGGCTCCTCAGAACGAACGGAGTTTTGTTTGCTCGAACATAAGGAACGCCAAATGACCGACATTCCCGCCACCAACCTCACCATGCTCTCCGAAATCAAGGACAGCGGCACGCTCGAAATCAGCCTCGCGCGGCTGCCGATGCCACAGCCCAAGCCGCATGAAGTGTTGGTGAAGGTGTTGGCGACGCCAATCAACCCGTCCGACCTTGGCCTGCTCGTTGGCGCGGGAGACGTGGCACAGGCGACCGCCAGCAACCGCGATGGACTGCCGCTCGTCACTGCACCCGTCGCCGCGGCTGGCCTGCGCGCTATGGCCGGACGGCTAAACGAGGCCATGCCCATCGGCAACGAAGGCTGCGGCGTCGTGGTCGCGGCAGGCTCCAACCCCGAAGCACAGGCGCTGCTCGGCAAAACCGTCGCCATGCTCGGCGGGGCGATTTACGCCGAATATCGCTGTTTGCCGGTGCAGATGTGCATGGCTCTACCCGATGAAACCGACCCGGAGGATGGCGCGTCGTGCTTCGTCAATCCCCTGACGTCACTGGCCTTTATCGAGGTGATGAAGGCCGAGGGCCACAGTGCGATAGTCCACACCGCCGCCGCGTCTAACCTCGGCCAGATGCTCGTCAAAATCTGCGCCAAGGATGGTATCCCGCTGGTCAATATCGTCCGCAGCCCGGCGCAGGTGGAATTGTTGAAGGGCATCGGCGCGGTGCATGTGCTGGACAGCAGCAGCGAGAATTTCCGCAAGGATCTTGTCGCTGCGCTCACCGAAACCGGGGCGACCATCGCATTCGATGCGATCGGCGGCGGCACGCTCGGCGGGCAAATCCTGGCGGCGATGGAACAGGCGGCAGTGGCGCGCATGGCGACTTACAGCCGCTATGGCTCGGACAGCTTCAAACAACTGTATATCTATGGCGCGCTTGATCTTGGCCCGACCAGCTTCAACCGCAGCTTTGGCTTTTCCTGGTCAATCTCAGGCTTTTTGCTCACGCCGTTCATGCAGAAAGCGGGGGCGGAAACGGTCGGCAAAATGCGTGCACGCGTGGTCGATGAACTGACGACGACCTTTAAGAGCCACTACAGCCACCGCGTGACGCTCGAACAAGTGCTCGATGTGGCAACATTACAGGCTTGCAACAGCAAGCGCACCGGCGAGAAATATTTGATTTTGCCGCATGGGTGAGGGGAAATAACGCTAGCTCTATCGTCGTGCCGGGCTTGATCCGGGACAACGCGCCGATGTAGCTTGTTGTCCCGGATCAAGCCCGGCACGACGAGACAGAGAAGGCTAGGCCGTGAACTCATAAATATCATCGTCGAGGCGTCGAAATGGCGAAGATATCGGAGTGAAATGTCCACCGTCGGGTAGCACCGCTACCCGCAAGGGCATTTTGCTTCGAGATCGAAGCCATTTCGGCGTCCTGCGGATTTGACCCATTTTGCTCATTGCTTCGTTGGCAAGCTCGGCAATATCGACATATTCCCCTCGCTTGCCGCCTCGCACTGAGCAAAATGGCCTCAAACCTCGACGATGATATTTATGAGTTCACGGCCTAGCGCGCTACCCGCGCCACAAACGCCGCCAGCGCTTCGGTCGTCCCCGAATCCGCTTCCATCGTCGCCCAATGGTTCACGCCGTCTAGGCGCACCACCTCGGCGTGCGGGACCGCCGCCCGAAATCGGTCGATGAAGCCGGGTACAAATGTCTTGTCGGCATTGCCCCAGATCAGCAGCGTCGGCATCGGCAGCGTCACCGCGCGTGCTGGCCAATAATCATCTGCGCCAATTTCGGCGAATGGCGGCACATTGGCGCGGTACCACATCATGCCGCCATCCAATGCCACAGGGTCCGAAAGAACGATGCGGAACAATTCGCCCTCGGCTGGCGTCAACTCGCCGCTAGTGATCAGCGATTGATAGCTTGCCTGAAAGATGGTCGGCGCAAGCCCGCGTGTCTTGATGTCGTCCAATGTCAGTGCGCGAAACCGCGGCATATAGGCTGACCGCGCCTGTTGTTCGGGATCATTGGCGACCAGATCGAGGAACAGGTTGAAGGGCGGCGCGCTAACCCCGGCCACACCACGCAGCCGCTGCGGATAGGCCTGCGCATAGGCAAAGGCTAGCGCGGCGCCCCAATCATGCCCCACCAGTGTGAAGCGCTGTTTGCCGTTCAAATGCCGCGCCAGCCTATCAAGCTGACGAGCCAATGCCGCGACGCGATAGGGCGCAAGGCCAGTCGGCTTGCCCGACAGATTGGCCCCCAAGCCATCGACAGCGACAACGCGGTAATTGCCCTTCAGCGCCTCCATTTGGTCAAACCAACTGTACCAGAAGGACGGAAAGCCATGATAGAGGATGACCAATGGTCCGCGCCCCGCCTCGACATAATGGAGGCGAGTGTCGCCGCTGCCATAATATCCCTCGCGATAGGCAATCGGGCCCTTGCGGACCTTGTTGGCATGGTTGACGGCCGGGTCGGGGGCATCACCTGATATGGCAACCGCGGGGAGGATCAGAGCAACAATGGCTAACATGGCTGGAATCAAGCGCATGGTCGGGATATATCACTATTGTATTATTCGTCAATAAAGCTAAGCTGTCGGCGGAAATTGGCGAAACAGCCCGAATAGGTGGATGATGCCGACTGGAGATAAATGGATCAAGGTCGTGTGGATTGGCCTTTTGTCGGGGTGCGGCACGGGCGGCGAATTGTCGCAAGCCGACGTCGCGCGGGCCGATGCTCTCTATGTTCAAAATTGCGCGGCTTGCCACGACAAGGAAGGGTCGGGCGCAGCCAGTCGTGCGGCGCTGCGCACACGGACACCCGGTGCCATCATCGACAGCCTAGAAACCGGCCTGATGCGTGAACAGGGCAAGCCGCTATCGGTTGACGAGCGCAAATTGATTGCCGCCTATCTTGGGAGCGGTGCCCAGGCATCTGCAGGCAAGAAATGCGACAATGACCTTGCGTTAGCAGGCCGCCCCTTGTGGAATGGGTGGGGCAATGGTGTCACCAACCAGCGATACCAGCCTGCCAGTGCGACCAGCCTGACGGCCACCAATGTTGGCCAGCTTGAGCTTAAGTGGGCCTTTGGCTTCCCTGGGGCGGCGCGCGCGCGCTCGCAGCCGGTGGTCACCGACGAAGCGCTGTTCACCGGCAGCCAGGATGGCCGAGTCTATGCCTTGGGACTTGCCAATGGGTGCACGCACTGGACCTTCGATGCAGAGGCCGAAGTTCGGGTATCGCCGACGCTCGGCCTCGACAAGGGCGGCCGACCCGATCGCCTATACGTCGGCGACTTCAAGGCCAATGTGTATGCAATCGACGCGCGCACCGGCAAACAACTGTGGAAGCGCAGCGTCGCTGACCATCCGGCCGGCACTATTACTGGATCGCCGACCGTCCATGGCGGCCGCATTTTCGTGCCCATGTCCTCGACCGAGATCGTCAGTGCGATGGACGAAAATTACGCCTGCTGCTCGTTCCGCGGTGGCGTCGCGGCGCTCGATGCAGCGACCGGCACGCCGCTGTGGCGGGTTCACACCACCGATGTTGCCGAGGCGGCGGGCACCAATCGCAAGGGCAAACCCGCCCGCGGCCCGTCGGGTGCGCCCGTATGGTCGCCGCCCACGGTCGATGCCAAACGCGGTCTCGTCTATTTCGGCACGGGTGAGAATTACTCCTCGCCCGCCAATGACAAAAGCGACGCGATCATCGCGGTGGAAATGGAGACGGGCAAAATCCGCTGGGTACGGCAGGTGCTGGCCAATGACGCGTGGAACGGGGCCTGCATTCAGCCCGGCGTCGGCGCCAATTGCCCGCGCGAGGACGGCCCCGATCTGGACTTTGGTGCGCCGCCTATCCTCGCGCAAACAGTGCAGGGCGATGTGCTGCTCGCTGGTCAGAAATCGGGCCTCGTATTTGGGATCGATCCTGAGAGTGGCAAAATACTCTGGCAGCGGCGCGCAGGGGCTGGCGGCTTCAACGGCGGCATCCACTGGGGCATGGCGAGCGACGGACCGCGCCTGTTCGTCGGCATTGCCGACACACCGGGTGGCAAGGCGCCAGTCGGTCCGCGCCGGCCCGGCGTGCATGCCTTTGCCAGCGCGACGGGCAAACCCATCTGGAGCGTCATAGAGCCGCAAACCTGCCCCGAACGCGCGTTCAAGTGCGAGACTGCCTTTTCCGCGCCAGTCACGCTGGCGGGTGCCATCTTGTTGGGTGGTACGCATAATGGTCTGATCCGAGCCTACGCCGCTGACACCGGTCGGTTGCTGTGGTCATATGACACCATCCGCGACTTCATCACGGTCAACGGCGTCAAGGCGCGCGGCGGCTCAATCGACAGCGCCGGGCCCGTGGTTGCGGGCGGATATCTGATCGTCAATTCGGGCTATGACAAGTTCAACGAAATTCCGGGTAATGTCTTGCTCGTCTTTGGTCCCAAGAAAGGGAAAGGGACATGATGCGCATCACAACCAATGGACTGGCGCTGGCGCTGGCGCTTGCGTTTGCTGCGCCAGCGACCGCCCAAGGCGGCGGCGAGGTGCATTCCGCTGCGGGCATGCACGTCATGGGCATCCAGCATGTGGCGATGACGGTCGGCGACATTGATGAAACCGTCGCTTTTTATGCCAAAGCCGTGCCGGTGCGCGTCGTGCGGCGTTACCGCGTGCCGGGTTCGCGCTTTCCGGCGGCATTGCTGACCCGGCGCTACAAGAGCGTCGATGTAGCGGTGCTCGCCTTTCCCACCGGGCATGTGCAGCTGATCGATTTCGAACCCGGCAAAGCGGCAGCGGCGCGCAAAACTTCGGTTGTCGGCCCGGGATATACCCATATCTGTTTCCAATCGCCATCTTCCGACCCCGCCGTCCTGCGCTTCATCGCGGCGGGCATGGACGTTATCTCGCGCTTCGGAAGACCCGATGGCGTCGACATCGGAGGTTACGGTGTGCGCTACGCTTATGGCCGCGACATCAACGGCTTAATGATCGAAAATGAATCGCTCGATACGCCCAAACGCAGTGAACCGGCATGGATAACGCACATCGCGAACACCGTGCACGATCGTGACCGCATGCTGGCTTTCTATGCCAAGGTGGTCGGGCGGCAACCGCACCGCACCATCGAACAGGAAAACCGCCCGCGGCTCGATGATGTCGCAGCAATTGATGGTCTCAAGATTCGGGGCGGCTGGATCAATGCCAACAACATGGAAATCGAAGTGTGGGAGTATGTCCAGCCGCGCACGCCCGCGCCAGTTGAACAGCGCAAGCTTGACGAAATCGGCTACAGCCAGTTTGCGCTCGAGGTGACCGACCTAGCGCAGGAAACCGCGCGGCTGAAGGGCGATGGCGTGCATTTCGTGGGAAATCCGCGTGAAATCGGCGGTTGGCTGACCCAATATGCCTTTGACCCAGAAGGCAATATCTTTGCGTTGACCCAGCGCACGCGAGCGCCTGCGTCGGAATCTGTCAGCGCGCTGCGCTGACACCAGCCACTTTCATCGCGTCGCCATTGTGGTATCGCCGCAGCATGGCCACTGCAGCAGCCCCCGTTCGCCGTCGACTCAGCCCGGAAAAGCGGCGGTCGTTGATCCTTGACCATACAGCTGAAATGGTTGCGCGCGACGGCGTCGCCTTGCTCAGCATCGACAGCATCGGGCGCGAGGCGGGGATCAGCAAGTCGCTGGTATATGCCTATTTTCCAAACCTGACCGAATTGCTGCGCGAACTGTACCGGCGCGAGATGCGCCGCCTTCGCCGCGCCCAGCGAGATGCGGCGGCGGCAGCAACAACATTTGAGCAACTAGTGCGCTCCGTCACGCATGTTTATTTGCACTATATCAATGAACGCGGGCTGATTATCGAGCGGCTGCAAGCCGAACCTAGCGTTTCCGAAATGCACGATCCCACCGATTTCGGGCGCGAAGCTGCAGTCGATTACCTCACCGACATCGTGATGGAACATTTTGACTTGCCGCCCGACATCGCGCGAGCGGCGACTGATATCAGTTTCGGTTTGCCGGCATCGGCGGGCAGTTACCTCCACCGGCACAAACTCGATCTGGCGACGCTGGAAGACCTGACAGTCAGCATGATTATCGGCTCGATCATGCAACTCAAGACCGAATTTGTCGCGCGGCGGCAACCGCTCAAGCGAGGCTAAGTCATAACGGAAAGATTGTGTGCCCGCCGTCGAGCACGATGCATTGGCCGGTCATGAAGCGGCTTTCGCGCGATGCGAGATAGACTGCGATGCCCTCCATGTCCTCAAGTTGACCAATTTCGCCTGACGCGGCCCGGCGCTTGCAGCCGTCCTGGAAATATTGCGGCGTATCGAGCGACATTTCGGTTTCGATGAAACCAGGCAAAATCGCATTGGCCTGAATCCCTGCGCGGCCATATTCGATCGCCAGTGAACGAATTAGCCCCTGAACCGCTGCCTTGGTCATCGAATAACCGCTACTCTGCGGAATGCCCATCAACCCTGCGATCGATGAAGTCACAATCAGCTTGCCGGGCGCCTTGCATTCGAGCCAATGCCGGATGGCGATCTGGAATGTGGTGATGACGCTCGCGACATTCAGCGCGTTGGTGCTTGCCCAGTCGGCCTCACTCAACCGATGGAACGGGCCGCGCACGCCCGATCCCCCTGCGTTGGCGAAACAGCTGTCGATCTTGCCAAATCGCTCTATGGTGGCGGTAAAGGCAGCGGCGCATGAGGCATTATCGGTCACGTCGCAAACAAAGGCAGCAGCGTCGCCGCCCATGGCCATCAGCTCTGCAACCGCAGCTGCATTTTTGTCGGCATTGCGCCCCCAGATAGCAATGCTTGCGCCCGCCTTGACCAGTCCGCGCGCCATCGCCAGCCCCAGTCCGCCATTGCCGCCGGTGATCAGCGCGACATGGTTGGTCAGGTCAAATATTTGGGATTTCGCCATTGATGGAGCTCCGTCAGGGGATAAATCAGCAGCAGCCGGGCCGCAGGCCAATTACTGTCACGTTTCAGCCGCGACGCAAAAGTTCCGGCGGCGCGTTCAGGGCCACGCCGCCGGCAGCGGAGGTCATTGCGCCATGCAGGGCATCACAATTGGCAATCAGAAGCGATAGGTCGCCTCTAAGCCATAAGTGCGTGGCTCCAGGATCTGAATGCTGCGGAAACGACCGACGAGCGGTCCTTCCTGTGAAATGCGGGTGATATCGTCGTTATTGAACAGGTTTTTGACATAAGCGCGCAGTTCCCATGCTTCGGTCGCCGGCTCGAGCAGCAGTTTGAAATCGGTCTGGCTATACCCTTCAAAACTCTCCGACGGCTTGTTGAATACTGTGCCCAAGAAGCGACCTTGCTGATAGTGGTCGAGCCGCGGGGTCAGCGTGAAATCAGCCCCCAGTTCAATGGCATATTGCACGCCAATCGCGATTTTCCAATTGGGCGAGAAGGGCAGGTGATTGCCTTCCAGATCCTTGAGCACCAAGCCACCGGCGGTGCGCACGATATTGCCGCCGGCATCGCGCACCGGGACCGTTCCCGGCGCAATGCCGTTCGGGTCGCCTTCGTCAGCTGACTGGAAATTCCTGATACTGGTGTTGAGGTAACTGACACTGCCATCCACCTGGAACGCGCGTACCGGACGAATGGTAAATTCGGCCTCGGCGCCGAACACGCGGGCATCGCTGTTGACCGTGTTGGCTGACGTCACCCCGACCTGACCGACCTGCAGCCCCTTATAGTCATAATAGAATCCAGAAAGATTGGCACGGAAAGTCCCATCGCTGGTCGATCCCTTCAGCCCAAATTCGACCGCGTTCAGAAATTCCGGGTCAAAGGTTGGCACGGTGGAACCGCCCGGGTTGATGCCGCCGGCCTTGTAACCGCGTGACAGCGAGACATAGCCGAGCACGTCGTCGGTAAATTTATGGTCAAGAACGACCCGGCCGGTGAAGACGCCCCTTCTGAACCGACCGATGGTAAAGGGGCGGACCGAACCGTCAGGCAGTGGATCCAGAAAAATCTGCCGCGTCGCAATGAATTTCTTGTCGCGCGAATAGCGTATTCCCGCGGTGAAGCGGGTGCGGTCGGACAGGTCCACATAGGCTTCACCGAACGCCCCCCAGCTTTTCGTAGTGACCGGATTGCTTTCGATCGTGAATGCCTCGAACGGCGCACTGAAACCGCGTTGCTGTTGCCGCGCTGCGAGCGTGGGATGCGTAATGCTGACAAAGATGTCCGATCTCAGGTCGAAATAATTTCCGCCCAGCAGGAAGTTGAACGGTCCCGAATAATCGGATGCCAATCGCACTTCCTGAAACCATTGTTCGGCATGGCTAAGGTCACGGCGGGCCGATACAATGTTGGTCGTGGTGATCGGCTGGCCGTTGGCAAAGGCATCGAAAGTGACGGGCCGCAACAATCCCAGAGAGGGTACGAAACGGTCAAAATCGTTCAAAATGTCGCGGGTAATGTTCTGAAAGCCGGTCAGCGAGGTCAGGCTGATGCCGCCAAAATCGTGACTTAGCTCGAACGAAGCGTTCCATTCGCGCACAAAATATTCAGGATCAATATCCTGGCTTACCTCGCGGAGGTCGGTGGGGTTGATCGAGCCGGCGAAATAATCGCGCGCGGCCGGACCGAAGCCCGTCGCAATGGTACCAGTAATCGCGCCAAGGGTGTTGAAGATGGTCGTGCGCGAATCGGGGGTTTCAAAACCGGCCGACAAGGCCGAGCAGCCGGTCAGTGGATCTCTGGTGCAGAGGCCCTTTGTGCCGTTCGAGCGGCGATCATCTTCCTCGAAATAGCTCACCACCAATGTTGCGCGTGTATCGCCGGTATCAAATTCGGTTGTGCTGCGCACGCCGAACATATTGCGGTCGTCGATATCGTTGTTGTTGAAAACATTGGTCGTGTAACCGTTTCGGTCGAGGTAAAATCCCGCAATGCGCGTCGCAAATCCCTCAGCGATGGGTAGGTTAAGCGCAGCCTTCAGCTTCACGTTGTTGAAATTGCCATAAGCGGCAGTGACATATCCTTCGAACGCATCGGTCGGCTTGGCCGTGATAATGTTGATGACGCCCGCAGTGGTATTCCGGCCATAGAGCGTACCCTGCGGTCCGCGCAGCACCTCGATCCGTTCCAGATCATAATATTCGGTTTCGGTCGCCGGCACGCCGATGTAGACGCCATTGACATGATATCCGAGGCCGCTTTCCGCAGTTGATGAAATCGCCAAATTGCCGACGCCGCGCAACGAGGCGCCACCGCCATCAACGGTCAGATTCGGGACAGAAAAGCTGAGATCAACGGCATCATCGACCGCTTTGTTGTCAAGCGTCTCGGACGAAAAGGCCGAAATGGCGAGCGGCACATCCTGCAAATTCTCCGACCGTTTTTGCGCGGTAACGATAATCTCGTCTCCGGCATTGCCCTCGTCCGGTGCCGTGGCTTGCGCGGCGGCGGCTCCCGGAATTGCGATGGCGGCGGCAAGGCAGGTGCAAGTCAACAAGGTGGCACGATTCAAGCGGCGCATGTCATTTCCTCCCAAAGACCCCGTGATCGGGGTTCTTGCGGTCGGCGATACGCTTAATTATATAAAACGTCAATAAAGATGTGATTTTGCACCTGTGAAGCGGCAGAAGTCGAAAAAAATGCTTCCTGTTCAACTACTCGTCATTAAAGCGTGCGCCACCCCCCCATGCACAAGTCCACGGTTCGAATGATATGTGCTGCAACAGCAGCATGGTCCCATCGATCAAGTCCCATTTCCACTGCCAGCATTGGTTTCCCGCGCCACAGCGCGAGCAAATCGGTCGCGGCGAGTGCGGGGTCATCGACCTGCAAACCCAGGCTGGCGATCAAGCGAGCGAGGCTCCGCTGCGTAGGCACAATCGCTGAATCATGGAAAATTCGCCCCAATTGTGGCGCACGCTTGCGCTCAGTGACCACAAGGCGGTGCACAGCGAGCGCTTCGTCGTGCAGGATCAGCTGCAAAAAGGCATGGCCGAAACCAATTAATGCCGTGCGCGCGCAGTCAGGCACGGCGCGATCGACATCAAATTGCCCAAGCATGGCGGTGCACCGTGCAACCACGGCGTCGGCAAAGAGCTGATCTTTCGATCCGAAATGGCGATAGGCCGTAAGCTTGGAAACGCCCGCCGCGCGCGCTACCGCGTCCATCGATGTGGCGCTGAAACCATGGCTGGCAAACAGCTCCTGCGCCGCCGCCAATATGGCGGCGCGTTTGGCTGGATCGGGCGGGCGCCCTGCGGCGGCGGGTCGCAGCTGATCTGTCATTGACAAGGCTTCTAGCATTTGTGAACTGGTGAGTATAGTTATCTCGCGACTCACTCGCTCTCCCCTTTGGAGTGACGCATGCCCAAGAGACGTTTCCGTGCTTTGTCCGTCGCTGCCTGCTTGTTTTTGGCGGGATGCGGCGGCGCGGCTACCGAGCCCAAACAACAGTCGGCAAAACCGGTTCCCGTGGGGGTCATCAGCGTGGGCAACGCGGTGATCGGCGAAGGCCCGCTGGTCAGCGGCACCGTCCGCGCGCGGCAGGAGGCCAATCTGGCCTTTGTTGTCGCGGGCCGGATCACGCAAATGCTGGTGAACGAAGGCGACCGCGTTGCGGCAGGGCAATTGCTCGCGCAAATCGACATGGTCGAAGTCAATGCCGGCGTTTCGGCCAGCCGCGCCGAACAGGCGCGCGCCGACGCCGAACTCGCGCGCCAGCGCGAACTCTTCGCCAAGGGCTGGGTCACCAAGGCGCGGGTTGAGGCTGCCGAGGCCGCCGCAAGCGCCGCGCGCGCCGACAGCGCGTCGCGCGGTTTTGCCCAGCGCTATGCCCGCATCACTGCGCCATCGGCGGGGACGGTGCTCGCGCGCTCGGCCGAACCGGGGCAGATTGTGGCGGCGGGCACGCCGGTGCTCACGGTCAGCCAGGCGGGCGGCGGGCTGGTGCTGCGCGTGGCGCTCACCGACAGCCAGTTGACGTCGTTGCGGCTTGGTCAGGTCACCACCGTAAAATTGCCTGCACTGGGCGGTCAGCCGGTCGCGGCGCGCGTGATCGAGCTGGGAGGGCGCGGCGACGCCCGCACGGGGACGTTCGAGGCCGAACTGGCGCTGCCCCCGCTTGCTGGGCTGCGTTCGGGCATGATTGGCGAAGCGCGCTTACCCGCCACCGACCGTTCGGCTTCGCTTGCTGTTCCGGCAAGCGCCGTGTTTCAGGCGCGCGCTGACGAGGCCTTTGTCTATGTCGTCGATGCCGCCAACAAGGCGCAGGTGCGGCGCATCACCATCGGCCGCATCGACAATCATTCGGCCGAGGCGCTGAGCGGCCTTACATCGGGCGACAAAGTGATCAGCAAGGGCCTGTCGCGCGTGCGCGCGGGCGTCACCGTCGCGCCGCAAGCGGATAGTGCGCCGTGAAGCTCATTGAATTTGCCATCACCCGGTGGCAGATCACTCTGGTCCTGTTCGCGCTGATGGCGGCGCTGGGGATTACTGCGCTCAGCACCATTCCGCGCTCGGTTGATCCGCATTTTCCCATTCCCGTCGTTGTCGTGCTGGCTGCGCAGCCCGGCGCTGATCCCGCCGACATGGAACAGACCATCGCCAAGCCGATCGAAGATGTGCTGCGCGGGCTTGATGATATTGAGGAAATTCAGTCGACCTCGGGCGACGGCTTTGCCACCATCATCGCCGAATTTGAATGGGGCAGCGACACCGAGAAAAATTACGATGGCGTGGTGCGCGAGGTCAATGCGATCCGCAGCCAGTTGCCCTCATCGCTCGCGCGGCTCGAATTTCGCAAGGTGCGCACCACCGAAAGCGCGGTGGTCCAGCTCGCATTGGTGAGCAACGGCGCGTCGCCGCGCCGTGTCGAGAAATATGCCGATGATTTGCGCGACGAGATCAACAAGGTCGATGGTGTGCGAAATGCGCGCGTGTTCGCGCTGGCACGTCCGCAGGTGATGGTGGATATTGACGCCGCCAGGCTGGCGCAGACGGGCATTGCGGTGACCGCCGTCGCCGATGCGCTGCGCACTGCTGGGGCCGATTTGCCACCGGGCACGGTGCAATCGGGCGGCAGCCGATTCAACGTCAAAACCGACGGTGCCTTCCGTTCGCTGGACGAAGTGCGCGATGTGCCTGTGCGCGCGGTCGATGGCCGCGTGGTGCGCGTTGCCGATGTGGCGACGGTCGGCTGGAAACCTGCCGAGGCGAGCCATGTCGCGCGCATCAACGGCAAGGAAGCGGTCTGGTTGACGGCGACGCAGAAAGACAATCGCGACGTGCGCAAGGTGCGCGACGCGGTGATGGACGTGGTCGACGAATTTCGCGCCACGCTGCCGCCGGACATGAAGATCGACCTGGTGTTCGACCAGAGCCTCGACGTGCGGTCAAAACTGGCGCTGCTGGCGCGCGATTTCACCATCGCCGTGCTGCTGGTGCTGATCACGTTGCTGCCACTGGGGCCGCGCGCGGCGGCGGTGGTGATGGTGTCGATCCCGCTCAGCCTGGCCATGGGGCTGCTCGCGATGCAGTTGCTGGGATTCACGCTCAACCAGCTCGCAATTACCGGCTTTATCGTCGCGCTGGGCCTGCTCGTCGATGACAGCATTGTTGTGACCGAAAATATCGCGCGCCACCTTCGCATGGGCAAGGCGCGCACGCAGGCGGCGATTGATGGGACCAAGGAAATCGCCGTCGCCGTGCTCGGCTGCACCGCGACCCTGGTCTTTGCCTTCCTGCCGCTAGTGTTCCTGCCCGAAGGCGCAGGGCAGTTTACCCGGTCGTTGCCGCTCGCCGTGCTGATGACAGTGCTGGCGTCGTACATCATCTCGATGACGATTGTGCCGTTTCTGGCGGCGCGCCTGTTACCGCTCCACGAAGCGCCTGAGGGCAACCGCTTCCTGCAGGCGGTGCAGCGGCTGATCCACACCAGCTATGCGCCGGTGCTGCACTTCTCGCTGACCCACCCGCGCCGCGCGCTTGCGCTGTCGATGGGGCTGTGCTTTGGCGCATTAGGGCTGGTGCCGGTCATCGGGTCGAGCCTGTTTCCGCCCGCCGATGCCACCTATTTTCTGGTCGATGTCGAAACGCCGCAGGGTTCGTCGCTCCAGCGCACCGATCGCGCCATCCACTATGTTGAAGCCGCGATGGCGCAGGAGAAGGACATCATTCGCCGCCTTGCCAATGTCGGGCGCGGCAACCCGCAAGTTTTTTATAATGTTCGCGACGAATCCGAGGCGACCAACATCGGCAACGTGCTGGGGATCATCGAAAAATATCGCGGCGATACGACGGTGGCGATGTACAACCGGCTGCGCGCCAAGTTTGATGCCTATCCAGACGCGCGCATCGTGCTGCGCCAGTTTC
Organism: Sphingopyxis sp.; assembly: GCA_013911715.1. GTDB lineage: Bacteria > Pseudomonadota > Alphaproteobacteria > Sphingomonadales > Sphingomonadaceae > Sphingopyxis. The sequence continues at coordinate 22,272 of JACEST010000009.1, forward strand.
AGAACGGCCCGCCCATCGAAGCGCCGATTTCGGTCGATGTGGTCGGCACCGACCTTGACCGCATCCGCACCATCTCGGCTGAGGTCGAAAAAATCATGCGCGAAACGCCCGGAACGCGCGATGTGCAAAACCCGCTGGCGGTGGATCGCATCGACCTCAACCTCGGCGTCGACAGTGACCGGGCGGCGCTGCTCGGCATCGCCCCCGGGACGGTGCGGCGGGTGACGCGGCTGTCGCTGGCAGGCGAGACATCGGGTCGCTTTCGCGATGGCGAGGGCGACAGTTTCGACGTCGTCACGCGCCTGCCGCGCGACGCGTTTCAGACCGTCGCCGCGCTCGAGCGCATCTATGTTCCGAGCGCCAATGGCGGCATCGTGCCGCTGGCGCAGATCAGCAAGCCATACCTAGCCAGCGCGCCGGCGCAGATCAGCCGCTATCAGCAACAACGCGCCAACAGCATTTCGGCCTATATCGAAACTGGCGTTCTCAACAGCCGGGTTAGCCGGGATTTCTATTCGCGGCTCGACAAGCTGGAATTGCCGCCGGGTTACCGCTTCGAAATCGGCGGCGAGGCGCGCGCGTCGGCGAACAGCTTTGCCGGGCTGGGCCCCATTGTCATGCTCGCGCTGTTCGGGATTTTGAGCGTTCTGGTGCTCGAATTCGGGCGCTTTCGTGAGACTTTGGTGGTGGCGGGCGTCATCCCGCTGGGCATGTTCGGCGGGCTGATTGCGCTGCTGCTGACGGGCAATAGTTTGAGTTACAACGCCGTCATCGGTTTCGTCGCCTTGATCGGGATCGAGATTAAGAACAGCATTCTGCTCGTCGATTTCACGACCCAGCTCCGCCAACAGGGGGTCGAGCTGCGCGAGGCGATCGAGCGGGCGGGCGAGGTGCGCTTCCTTCCGGTGCTGCTGACCAGCGTGACGGCGATTGGCGGGCTGCTGCCGCTGGCGCTGTCGGGATCGGGGCTGTTTTCACCGCTGGCCTGGGTGATTATCGGCGGCCTGGTGTCATCGACGCTGCTGTCGCGTGTCGTCACGCCGGTGATGTATCTGCTGCTCGTCCGCAACGCGCCGCCGCTGGCAAGCTGAAGTCTTGCGCCGCCGCTGTCCATCGACGATGGGGCGGGCGAGTGGAGTTTAGGCAGCAATGACAATGAGCGATCCCGAACGCATCCCGGTGATTATCGGCGGAGGCCAGATCAATGATCGCCCGAATGACCCGGCGCAAGGGCTCGATTCGTTGCACCTGATGGCTGCGGCCCTGCACGCCGCCGAAGCCGATATTGGCGTTGGCCCATTGCTGACAGAACTCGACAGCCTGGCCATTGTTGATCAGATCAGTTTTCGCGAATTTCTCGACCTCAGCCGGGATCTCGCCGACTTGCTGGGGATTGATCCGCCGGTCAACTATCAGTCCGCCGGCCTGCACGGCGATACGCCTATCCGACTTTTGAACGAGGCGGCCAATCGGATTGGTGCAGGTGAAGCCAGGCTTTGCGCGGTGGTCGGAGGTGAGGCCTTGCGGACGGCGCGCGCGCGGCAGCAAGAGGCGGCCTTTCAGGATAAACTGCTTGGCGCAAACCGATCGATCCAAAATGATGGCGAAGAACCAAATCCCGTCCGTCAAATCGCGACAATGGCGCGCCCCAATTATAATCAGATGTTCGGGTTGATCTCGCCGGTCGATGTTTACCCGCTCTATGAAAATGCAGGCCGCGCGGCTTACGGCCAGACATTGGCCGAGGCTCAAAAGGAAAGCGCCGCCATCTGGTCCTTGATGAGCAAAGTGGCTGCCGCCAACGAAAATGCCTGGATCCGCAGGGAGCATTCAGCGGAAGAAATATTGAGGATTGACGACAATAACCGGCGCATTGCCCACCCCTATAGCAAGCTGATGGTGGCCAACAGCGTGGTCAATCAGGGGGCTGCGATCATTCTCGCCAGCTTGGCCGAGGCACGGCGGCGCGGCGTTGCTGAAGAAAACATCATCTATGTCGGCATGGGCGCAGCGGCGCGCGAGGCGGGCAATATCGTCAAGCGCGACCGCTATGACCGGTCAGTCAGCATGGACACCGCGATCCTGCGCTGTTTGGTCCTGAACGATATGACGGCGGAGGATTTGGACTTCGTCGAACTTTACAGCTGCTTTCCCTGCGTCACCAAAATGGCGCGCAGGACGCTTGGCTGGCCGGTCGACAAGCCCGCAACGGTGTTCGGTGGGCTAACTTTTGGCGGGGCGCCGCTGGCCAATTATATGAGCCATGCCGTTGTTTCGATGGTGAACAGGCTGCGCGCCGAGGGCCGGACGGGCTTCCTTTTCGCCAATGGCGGCTTTGCCACCGACAATCATTGTATGGTCTTGTCGAACCAGCCGATTGCCGCAGCGAAATTCCCGCAGAATTTTGATTATCGCGCCGAAGCCGATGCGGTCCGCGGTGCTATCCCGCCCATCGACGAGGATTATGCGGGCCCGGCGACGATCGAAACTTACACGGTCTTTTACAAGCGCGACGAAACCCCGCGTTCCGGGGTTGTTGTCGGCCGCACACCGGATGGCGGGCGAACGCTCGCGCATGTCGATGTGGGCGATCAGGCGATGGTCGCGTTCCTCACCGATGGCCGGATCGAACCCGTTGGGACAAGCGGAACCATCACGGACGCGGGCGATGGTCGCCGTGTCTTCGTTAGCGCGCAAAGCGCGCGCTGATCGCGCCATTCGTTCGCCGGTCAAAAACCCACAAAGGTTGTGGCCTCGGCCACCGATTTGCGTTCCGATACGACGGCGTTGGCGGGAAAACTATGATCGGGCCAACCCAATGCGATGCTCTTCATGATCACCTGGTCATCGGCAATCCCGGCGTGTTCGCGCACGACGGGCGACTGCATGATGCCCTGGCTGTTGATGACGGTGCCTAGCCCGCGCGACCAGGCCGCATTGACCAGCGCCGTCGCCACCGCACCGCAATCAAACGGCGTGTCGTCGCTGCCATTGCACACCTTATCATAAGTGATGATCACGCACACCGGCGCGTCGAACTGACGGAATCCGCGCAGCACCCAATCCTGCCGCGCCGCCGCATCGTCGCGCGCGATACCCATTTCGGCGAACAATTGTTTGGCGACGCCAATCTGGCGTTCGCGGTGCACCCCGGCGAAGGGCTGGCCCTGCCGGAACTCGCGGCTCTGCGGCACGCCGGCAACCATGCGTTCGGTATTGCCGGCGCGAATGCGGTCGAGCGGTTCGCCGGTGATGACGTAAAAATTATAGGGCTGGGTGTTCATCGACGATGGCGCGCGCATAGCGAGGGCCAATATCTCCTCGATCAATTCGCGCGGCACGGGATCGGGCTTATAGCCCCGGATGCTGCGGCGACCGAGGATCACGTCGTCGAATGTCATGGGAATCCTTGCACAAAGGGAATGGCGGAGCGGGTGGGATTCGAACCCACGATGGGCTTTTGACCCATACTCACTTTCCAGGCGAGCGCCTTCGACCACTCGGCCACCGCTCCGCATTGCTTGGAAGGGTGCGCCCTAATGGGATGAACCGCCTCTGGCAAGGGTGAGCCAATCCCATCC
>JACEST010000090.1 GCA_013911715.1 Sphingopyxis sp.
CAAGCCGGTCACCACCATCGAGGCACTGGCGCAGGCGATTACGGAGGCCAAGGCCGCCGGACGCGAAGCCTTGCTGCTCGAAGTGCTGCGGCGCGGCGGTCCGGCGGCCTTGGCCTCCGTAATCGCCTGCGCCAGTGCCTCGATGGTGGTGACCGGCTTGCGGTTGGCGGTCAGGATCACGTCGCACCGGCGCACGCCGCGCTGGCCGATGTCGCTGTTACCCGCCACCGCACCGACGACGAGGCCCTTGGTATCCGCTGCGACGCCGCACGAGCGCGCAATGTCGCTGGTCAGCGGCTGCACCGCCACGCCGAGCTGGGTCTGGACGGTCTGGTTGGCGCCCGCACCCGATGCCTGCGGCATTTCTTCCTGCGCTTCCGGGTCGAAGTTATCGGCCTGCGCCAATTCCTCTTCGGGCGGGCGGGTGCCGACGATGGCGTTCAGCGTCATGGTTTTGCCATCGCGCAACACTTCGAGCGGGATGCGCGTGCCGGGTTTGGTGTTCGACACGATGAACGACAGCGTCTGGTCGGGCCGCACCTCGCGGCCGTTGACTTTGAGCACGACGTCGCCGCGCTTCAGCCCAGCTTTGTCGCCGCCTTCGCCCGGTTCAACCCGCTGGACAAATTCGCCGCGATCCTTGGCAATGCCCAGCGCGTCGGCCAGATCCTGACCCACCGGCGCGATGCCGATGCCCAGATAGCCGCGTTCGGGCCGACTGCCGCTGCGCAGCGCCTCGATCACCGGGATGGCGGCGTCGGCCGGAATAGCAAAGTTGACGCCGATGTTCGCGCCCACGGGCGAGATCAGCATATTGTTAACGCCAACGACATTGCCGTTCAAATCAAACAAAGGCCCGCCCGAATTGCCGCGGTTGATCGCGGTATCGGTCTGGATAAAGCGGTCATAGGCTCCGCCCTGACCAATGTTGCGCTGCACCGCCGAGATGATGCCCGCAGTCACCGTCGAGCCAAGTCCGAGTGGGTTGCCAATCGCGACGACCCAGTCGCCGACACGCGCCGTCGTTCCTTCGGCGAAGCGGACGAAGGGCAGGCCGGTCGCCTCAATCTTGAGCAAAGCCAAGTCCGACGCGGCGTCGCGGCCCACGATTCGCGCCGTAAATTCGCGCCGATCAGTCATGATCACCGTCACTGTGTCGACCGCATCGCCGCGTGGGCCGCCCGACACGACATGGTTGTTGGTGACGATATAGCCGTCGGCCGAGATGAGAAAGCCGCTACCGCCGCCCTGCTGTTCCTGCGTCACCGGTTCGCGCGTGCCCGCGAGCGGATCGATACGCGTGCCAAGCGTGACCTGTTGCTTGGTCGAAATATTGACCACCGCAGGCTGAAGCTGTTCGACCAGATCGGCAAAACTGGTCGGCGCGCCCGAACGCGGGACGACCAGTTCCATTTGCGATTTTTCATTTTGTGCGACTTGGGCGCCCAGCGGGCCGGTCGTCAGGGCAATTGCGGTGCCGCCCAGCAGCAGCGCGGTAGTGATTCCATAAACGTAGCGCACGTTCATATTTCCTCTCTGATGCCAGAAAATCTGGCGAAATACCGTCCTCTGGTGCGAATTCGCGCCTGAACGCCAATTGAATGGCCCTGCCGCCCGTCCGCGCCGGTTGTCCGTTCGTCGAACACCGCACCCGCGCCGTTAGTTGCCCCGGAAGCGGCGCAAATAATCATTGTCGGGCGACAGGATTATCGACGTCGCACCGCTATTGTCTTTCCCAAGGAAGGTCTGACGATAGCTTTGCATCGCGCGATAGAAATCATAAAATTCGGGATCCTTGCCAAAACTTGCGGCATAGATGCGCGCGGCTTCACCATCGGCGTTGCCGCGAATGACCTGTGCCTCGCGCTCGCCGCCGGCGCGGATCGTGATCGCCTCTTGCTGACGCGCGGTGCGCATGCGGTTATAGGCCGCCTCCAGCGTCGGGCCGTCGGGCAGGTCGGCGCGCTTGATGCGCACGTCGATCACTTCGGCCCCATATTTCTGAGCCTCGCGGTTGAGCGCGGTCTGGATATTGTCCATCACTGCCCCGCGTTCGGCCGACAGCAAGATCGCAAAAGTGCGCTTGCCCAGTTCGTTGCGCAGCGACGAGCCCAAGATGGTCTTGAGCTGTTCGGCCAGCCGCTCTTCGGTGCGAATCGCCTTATACATCCGCACCGGGTTGGTGATGCGGTAGCGCGCAAAGGCATCGACCTGGAGCCTTTGCTGGTCGGTCGACAGCACCTGCTGTCGTTCCATATTCACACCCATGATGCGTTTATCGATGAACACCACCGATTCGGCGAAGGGTGTGCGGATCAACAGGCCAGCGCCCGACCGGCCAAAATCCTCGGTCGGGTCATAGACATTTTTCTGGCCCGTGATTTCGCCAAAGCGCAGCACCAGGGCCTGTTTATCCTCGGGTATCACCGCCAATGTCGACGTGAGCAGCACCAGCAGCACAATGACGGCGAACAATAGGCGCACGGGCCGCTGCAAGATTTGATCGAACATTATTGGCCTCCCTTTGGTGCCGGTTCACTCACCGGCACCGGTCGGCGCTGGAGTTCATTCAGTGGCAGATAGGGGGTCACGCCGCGCGGTTCGACGATCGTCTTGTCGACGTTGGACAACACAGTCTCCATCGTTTCATAGTAGAGCCGCTGGCGCGTCACGCCGGGGGCCAAGCGATATTGCTCATAAATCTGATCGAACGCTGCCGTGTCACCGCGCGCGCGTTCGAGCACTTGTTGCTCATAAGCGCGGGCAAGGTTGATCGCTGCCTCACGCTGCTGCTGCGCGGCGGTCACTTCCTTGAACGCCTCGTCCACGGCTTGGGGCGGGTCGGCCTGACGGATCGCGATGCCCTGAATGGCGACACCGGCGCGATATTCGTCGAGCAATTCCTGCATGCGCGCCTGCACCTGTGTTTCAATATCGACGCGGCCCGGGCCGATCGCCTGCACCAGCGTGAAATTGGCGACGGTGGCACGCATCGCGCTCTCGGCGACCTCGCGGATCGTGCCTTCGGGGTCGGCGAGCTGGAAAATGAACAGTTCTGGATCACGGATCGACCAGCGCACGCCATAGGCAAGATCGACGATGCTTTGATCGCGCGTCAGCACGAAATTTTCGTCGGCCGCATTGGGCGAGCCGATGTCCATCGTGCGGATTTGCCGCACGTCTTCCATCTGCATGCGTTCAATCGGCGAGGGTAGGGTGAGATTAATGCCTGGCGGTACGGTCCGCGAATAGCTGCCGAGGCGCGTCACTACGCCCTCTTTTTCCGGCGGCACAATGTGGAAGGACGAAAATAGCACCCAGAGCGCCAGAAAAGCTACGACGCCCCAGCTCCACAATCTGGCCGACGGCAGCGGTGGCAGACTGCCGCCGAAGCCGCCGCCCGAGCCGCCGCCCGACCCACGTCCGCGTCTTAACAGCTCGTCGAGCGCCGATGGACCGCGCGGCTTGTTGCCGCGTGCGCGATCCTCAACGGGACGCAGCCAAGGATTGCGCGGGCCGTCGCCTTTGCCATCCTTACCCTTGTCGCCATCGCCCGAACTGCCCCAGGGGCTGTTCGCCATCGCGCTGATTCCACTGAAAAGCCCGCGCCAGCCCGTGGAAGGGCGCAGAGGGCGACTGTCATCATTCTGCTTTGCCATAACCCATTTATAGGGGGTGCTTTGCCGAAAAACAGGGGGTCGCCAAATTATGCGCTGGCAAACTGTGTCGCCCGCCCTATTTGCCGGGGATGACCGACGCTGATGCCCCAACAATGGACAGGTTGAACGCGCGCGCCGCCGCCGTTTCGCATGCGCGCACATCGGGACTGCGGCTACTGGACGATCAGGGGACCTTGGCGCTGGTGCTCGATGTCACCGGGCTCGATGGCGACGCCGCCACCGCGCTGGAAGGGGCGGTGCGCGCCGCCATGCTGGCCGAGAGTGGGATTAGCGAATTGCGCATCGCGATGACGCGCGCGCGGCAGGCGCTGGCAATCATCGCGGTCGGCAGCGGCAAGGGCGGGGTCGGCAAATCAACGCTGTCGACCAATATCGCGATCGCGCTCAAGCGGCAGGGGCGCAAGGTCGGGCTGGTCGATGCCGACATTCACGGCCCGTCGCAGCCGCGGCTGATGGGGATCGAGGGGCAACAGCCCGAAGCGCGCGGGTCCAAGCTGGTGCCGGTCACCGGGCCGCACGGCGTGCCGCTGCTCTCCACCGGCCAGATTGCCGCGCCGGGCCAGGCCATTGCGTGGCGCGGGCCGATGGCGGGACGCGCGCTCGAACAATTGATCGACGCGCATTGGGGCGATACCGAACTGCTGATTGTCGATCTGCCGCCCGGCACCGGCGATGTCCAGTTGTCGATGATCAGCAAGCACAAGCCGCTGGGTGCAGTGATCGTGTCGACGCCGCAGGATCTGGCGCTGATGGATGCAACCCGCGCGGTCGGCCTGTTCGAACAGGCAGAGGTGCCGATCATCGGCATGGTGGAAAATATGGCGGGTTATCTGTGCCCGCATTGCGGCGAATTTTCGGACCCCTTTGGCAGCGGCGGGGCGGAAGCTGCGGCCGGCGTCATGGGCCTCGATTTCCTCGGCCGCGTCCCGCTCGACATCGGTATCCGCACTGCGAGTGACGAGGGGCAACCTCCCGCTGCGCATGACGGCGCGCTGGCCCAGCCATTTCTTATTATAGCATCGCGGATCGGCGCATGGCTCGACGCGCGCAAGGGAGACAGCTGACATGGCGATCAATGACGAGGCGGCAATCCGCGCGCTGCTCGGCCAGCCGCGCCGCATCGCGGTAGTGGGCGCATCGCCCAACGCGGCGCGCGATTCGAACCGCGTGCTCGGTTTTCTGGTGGCGCAAGGGCATGATGTGACCGCTGTCAATCCCGGCCATGCGGGCGGCACCATCCACGGCGCGCCGGTGGTGGCCAGCCTGTCCGAAATCGACCCGCCCGCCGAACTCGTCGATATTTTTCGCAACAGCGCGGCAGCGGGCGAGGTCGTCGATGATGCCATCGCGCACGGGGCCAAGGCGGTGTGGCTGCAGCTGGGCGTGATCAATCATGACGCCGCCGCGCGCGCTGAGGCTGCCGGGCTGACCGTGGTGATGGACCGTTGCCCCAAGATCGAGATCCCGCGCCTGGGATTGCTGCGGTGAAGCGACCGTGCATGCCCCGCATGCTCGGCGCGCTCCGGCGCAGGCCGGAGCTTTGGCGGGCCGGGGCAGCGCTGACGGCCAAGGCTCCGGCCTGCGCCGGAGCACTGCAGTTATTCAGCATGGCAGGTGCAATCCTTGTTCTGGCGAGCTGCGCCGCGCCCCCAGCACCAGCGTCGCCGCAGGACCAGTTTTTTGCCGCGCTGTCCCGGCATTGCGGCAAGGCCTTTGCCGGGCGGCTGGTGTCGGACGACGCTGCCGACGCCGGCATGCGCGGCAAGGCGATGGTGATGCATGTGCGCCAATGCACGACTGCCAAAGTCGCCATTCCGTTCCACATCGACGGCCTTGGCCCCGATGGCGGGTGGGACCGGTCGCGGACCTGGGTCATCAGCCGCGCCGAACGCGGATTGCAGCTGAAGCACGACCATCGCCACACCGATGGCAAGCCCGATGACATTACCCAATATGGCGGCGTCACCGCCGAGCCGGGCAGCGCCGCGCGTCAGGACTTTCCGGTCGATGACGCATCCATCGCGCTGTTCCGGCGCACCAACCGCGCGGTTTCGACAAGCAATATCTGGGCGGTCGAGGTCGATGACCGGCGCTTTGCCTATGAACTGCGGCGCGCGGGTCGGCATTTTCGCGTCGAGTTTGACCTCACTCAGCAAATCCCCCCGCCGCCCGCGCCATGGGGTTGGTGAAGCACCGCCCGCAAAAGGCTTTGCCTGCGCCGCAGCCCAACTCTATCAGCGGCGATGAATGAACCGTTTTCGCGACAAATTTCCCGCCGAGCGGCGGCGCTTGCCGCAGCTCAGCCGCCGCTCCTTGCTGGTCGGCGCAGGGGCCGCCGGGGGGTTGGCGCTGGCCTGGGCAATATGGCCGCGTAGCTATGCCGTCAATATTGCCGCCGCGCCCGACGAAAGCCTGTTCAACGCCTTTTTGAAAATCGCGCACGATGGGCGCGTCATCGTTGTGGTGCCGCAATGCGAAATGGGTCAGGGCGTGACCACGCTGCTGCCGCAAATCATCGCCGACGAATTGGGGGCCGATTGGCGCACCATCGCGGTCGAGCCTGCACCGATCAGTCCTAATTATGCCAATCTGCTGCTGGTCGATGGCGATAGCGGCAATGTGACGCCGCGCGCGCTGCTGCCCGACATGTTCACCGATGTGCGCCGCTGGACCCGCCGCGAATATGCCGAGCGCGAAGCGATGATGCTGACGGGCGGATCATCGTCGGTACGGATGTTCGAAGAGCCCTGCCGCGCCGCCGCCGCGCAGGCGCGTGCGATGCTGATGATGGCCGCCGCCGCGCGCTGGGATGCCGACTGGCAGGCATGCGATACCGAAGGCGGCTTCGTGACGCTGGGGGAGCAGCGCCTGCGCTTTGGCGAACTGGCCGCCGAGGCCGCCGATTTTACTCCGCCCGCCCAGCCGCAATATCGCGCGGGCGCGACCGAGCCGCTCTATGGCCAGGAACTGACCCGGCTCGACGCGCCCGCCAAGGTCGACGGCAGCATGAATTATGCCGGTGACGTCCGCCTGCCCGGCATGGTCTATGCTGCGATCCGGCAGGGCCCGGTCGGCGACACGCGCCTGAAATCGATCAACAAAGCGGCGGGCATGAAGAGCCCCGACCTGCTTCATTATGTCCAGACCGAACGCTGGCTGGCCACCGTCGCGCGCAACTGGTGGGCGGCGAACCGCGCGCTCGACCGCTTTGGGCCGGTGTTTGAAACGACTGGAAAACCAGTATCGACAAGCAGCATCGACGCTGCGCTCGACACGGCGCTGAAGAGCGACGGCTGGCGGATCGAGGCGCGCGGCGATGTCGGCGCTGCATTCGCCGGACGCCGCCTGCTGGGCAGCGATTATGACGTTGCCCCCGCGCTCCACGCCGCCATCGAAACGCGCACCGCAACCGCCGCGCGCGACGGCAGCCGTCTGCGCGTCTGGGTGGCGACGCAGGCCCCGGCGCAGTGCCGCGCCGCCATTGCCGAAGCGACGGGCCGCGACGCCGCGAGCATCACATTATTCCCCATGCCCGCCGGGGGCAGTTTCGGCAGTGCGCTTGACCATAGCGCGGCGGTGCAGGCCGCCGTCGTCGCCGAGGCTATCGACCGCCCGGTGCAACTCATCTGGTCGCGCGCCGAGGAACTCATCCGCGATCTGCCGCGCCCGCCCGCACGCGCGCACCTGACCGCCAGCTTGAACCGGGCGGGCGGCATCGACGCGCTGGCGGTCAAAATCGCTGTCCCGTCGGTCAGCCATGAGGTGCGGGAGCGGCTGGTCGGCAATCATCGGCCCCACGCGGCGCAAGTTGCCGCCGCTGGCCGCAGCGACGCTGGCGCGGTCGGCGGCGCGATGCCGCCCTATGCCATCCCGCATGTCAGCATCGATCATTATCCCGCCGACATCGGCCTGCCCGTCGGGCGCTGGCGCGGTAATTCCGACAGCTATTGCTGTTTCTTTACCGAATCCTTCGTCGATGAACTGGCCAAGCGCGCCGAGACCGACCCGCTGTCTTATCGCATGGCGATGCTGTCGGGCGCGCCCGATGTTGCCCGCTGCCTGATCAGTGCAACGACAATCGGCGGTTGGGAGGGCGGGGTGCCCGAGGCTGCCCAGGGCCTCGCCTGCCACAGCATGCGCGGCAGCCACATCGCGCTGATGGCAACCGCCACAATGGGTGCCAATGGCCTGCGCGTGACGCAGCTGGTCGCGGCGGTCGATTGTGGGCGCATCGTCAATCCCGCGATTGCGCGCCAGCAGATCGAGGGCGGGTTGATTTTCGGGCTGGCCGCCGCTGTCGGCGCGACAACAGACTATCGCGGCGGCGTAGCGACGGCGCGCAAACTCGGCCAGATCGGCCTGCCGCGCTTGTCGCACTGTCCTGAGA
>JACEST010000091.1 GCA_013911715.1 Sphingopyxis sp.
GCGCATTCGACGCTGGTGCTCGCAGACACCAATTCGACCGCAATCCTGCAAAACGGCACGCTGGGCAAGGGCGTAACCGAGGTCGAGATTGACCGGCGCGAGAATGAACAAGGCAGTCGGCTGGAGATGCGCCACGACGGCTATGCCAAACGTCACGGGCTGATCCACCGCCGCTCGCTGATTTTGCTCCCATCGGGACGCGAGCTGCGGATGTGCTGCTGCCCGCGCCGCGCGCGCGGCGGCGCGGCGACACCGGCTTTGCGCTGCGCTTTCACCTTGGCCCCGGCATCAACGCCAGCCTGACCGCCGACAAGCAGGGCGCCTTGCTGCGCATTGCCAGCGGGCCGCTGTGGCAGTTTCGCTGCTCGGCGGGCGAATTGCAGGTCGAAGACAGCCTGTGGGTCGACGGCGAAGGCCGCCCCCACCCGGTCGAACAGCTGGTCGTCACCAGCACCAGCCCGCCGGGCGGTGCCAGTGTCGGATGGATATTGAAGCATATCGGCTGAGGTGCTTGCCCTTTGCGCGCGTCAGCCATAGAGGCCTCGAAACACAATCTTATCCCGTTCGTGTCGAGCGAAGTCGAGACACCCCTCGGCCTAGCGCCATGCCGATGGGCCTCTCGACTTCACCCGAAGGATGAAGTTCACCCTGAGCGCCCGCCCTGCGGGCAGTCGAAGGGCTCGAGGCGAACGGGTTGTTGAACGGAATTTCATGCCATGACCGACCTGATTCGCGTCCGCCGCGCCCTTTTATCGGTCAGCGACAAGGCGGGACTTAACGACCTTGCCGCTGCGCTGGTGCGCCACGACGTCGAGCTGGTGTCGACCGGCGGTACTGCCAAGGCGCTGCGCGAGGCGGGATATACGGTGCGCGACGTTGCCGAGCTGACCGGTTTTCCAGAGATGATGGACGGCCGCGTCAAGACGCTTCATCCGACTGTCCACGGCGGCATTTTGGCGGTGCGCGATGACGCGGCGCACGTTGACGCAATGGACGCCCACGGCATTGGCGCCATCGATTTGGTCATCGTCAACCTCTACCCCTTTCTGCAAACCGTGGCGGCGGGCGCGGGGCGCGATGACATCATCGAAAATATCGACATCGGGGGTCCGGCGATGGTCCGATCGGCGGCGAAGAATCACGCCTTCGTCGGCATTGTCACCGAACCCGAAGATTATGCCGCGCTGATCGCCGAGCTCGACGCCCATTCCGGGGCCACCAGCATGGCGCTGCGCAAGCGCCTTGCCGCCACCGCCTTTGCCCACACCGCGACCTATGACAGCATGATCGCGCAGTGGTTTGCCTTTGCCGATCAGGGGCAGTTCTTCCCCGCGACCCTGCCCGTCACCACCAAGCTGGCGAACGAACTGCGCTATGGTGAAAACCCGCATCAGCGCGCCGCGCTCTACCTGCCCGTCGGCCCTGCGGCGCGCGGCATTGCCCAGGCGCGGCAGGTGCAGGGCAAGGAGCTGAGCTACAACAATATCAACGACGCCGACGCCGCGCTCGAGCTGGTCGCCGAATTTCGCGGCGCTGCGCCGACCTGCGTCATCGTCAAGCATGCCAACCCGTGCGGCGTCGCGACCGCCGCGACGATTGCCGAGGCCTATGACGCGGCGCTGAAGTGTGATGATGTGTCGGCGTTCGGCGGCATCATCGCGGTCAACCGTCCGCTTGATGGGCCGACGGCGGAGGCGATCAGCGGCATATTTACCGAGGTTGTCGTCGCCCCCGATGCCGATGCCGATGCGCTGGCGGTGTTTGCCAGGAAGAAGAATTTGCGCCTGCTGCTCACCGGCGACCTGCCCGATCCGGCGCGCGGCGGGATCATGATGAAGACCATTGCCGGGGGCTGGCTGGCGCAGAGCCGCGACAAGGGCCGCGTCACTCGCGACGATCTGAAGTGCGTCACGGCGCGCGCGCCGACCGAGGCCGAAATGGCCGACGCACTATTCGCCTGGACGGTCGCCAAGCATGTCAAATCCAACGCGATTGTTTACGCCAAGGACGGGGTGACCGCGGGCATCGGCGCGGGCCAGATGAACCGCCGCGATAGCGCGCGGATTGCCGCGGTGAAGGCGCGTGAGGCGGCGACAAGCCATAGCTGGCCCGTGCCGCACACCGTCGGCAGCGCGGTCGCCAGCGACGCCTTTTTCCCCTTCGCCGACGGGCTGCTCGCGGCGGTCGAGGCCGGCGCGACCTGCGTCATCCAGCCGGGCGGATCGATCCGCGACGACGAAGTCATTGCGGCGGCCGACGCAGCGGGCTTAGCGATGGTCTTTACCGGGATGCGCCATTTTAGGCATTGATATCGTCGCCCCTGCGCAGGCAGGGGCCGCACCCGGCCCCTGCCTGCGCAGGGGCGACGGATAATCATTCATTCGCCGCCGCATGCAGCCAATCGGCGTGCCTTGGCGCCTTTTTCGTCTGGCTCCATTCGTCGAGCATCAACGGCGCGACGCGGGCGAGTTCGGCATATTGTTCGGCGGTGCCGATGTCGCAGGCAAGCTCGACGCGGTGGCCGTTGGGGTCGAAAAAATAGATTGACTTGAAAATGCCGTGGTGCGTCGGGCCGAGCACATCGATGCCCTCGCCCTCGATATGCGCTTTGGCGGCCAGTAGCGCACCCAGCGTCGGCACACGAAAGGCAAGGTGCTGGACCCACAGCGGCGTGCCCGGATCCCTGCCCATCTCGGGCTGGTTGGGCAGCTCGAAAAAGGCGAGGATATTGCCGTTCCCGGCCTCCAGGAACACATGCATATAGGGGTCATATTCGCCGGTCGACGGCACATGATCCTCGGCAAAGGCGGTGGTGTAGCGCATGCCGAGCACGCGTTCGTACCAATCGACCGTCTGTTTCGCGTCTTTGCAACGATAGGCGGCGTGATGGATGCCGTTCAGGGTGACGGGATGCGCAGTCATTTTCCAAAACTCCGTTTGTGCTGAGCTTGTCGAGGCACTGTCCTTTCTTCCTACCGTCGCCGAAGAAAAGGACAGCCCTTCGACAAGCTCAGGGCGGGCGGGGTATTTAAACCGTTTCGCACTTCGCCAAAGCCCCGCGTTCCATTTGATCGCGTTCCATCGATTTGAACAGCGCGGTGAAATTTCCCTCGCCAAAGCCTTCGTCGCCCTTGCGCTGGATGAATTCGAAAAACACCGGGCCGATCTGCGGCTGGGCAAAGATTTGCAGGAGCAACCGCGCATCGCCCGCCTCGGTCGAACCGTCGAGCAAGATGCCGCGCGTCTTGAGTTCGTCGACCGGTTCGCCATGCCCCGGCAGCCGTTCCTCCAGCATCGCATAATAGGTCGCGGTCGGCGCGGTCATCAGCGGGACGCCGTTGGCGCGCAGCCGGTCGAGGCAGGTGATGAGATCGTCGCAGATGAAGGCGATATGCTGAATCCCCTCACCATTATATTCGCGCAAATATTCCTCGATCTGCCCGCCCCCGGCCTTGCCTTCCTCGTTCAGCGGAATGCGGATTTTGCCATCGGGCGCGGTCATCGCCTTGCTGGTCAGCCCAGTATATTCGCCCTTGATGTCGAAATAGCGGATTTCGCGGAAGTTGAAGACGCGCTCGTAAAAGG
The DNA here is from genome assembly GCA_013911715.1 of Sphingopyxis sp. GTDB lineage: Bacteria > Pseudomonadota > Alphaproteobacteria > Sphingomonadales > Sphingomonadaceae > Sphingopyxis. Next base: position 3,586 of record JACEST010000091.1, read on the forward strand.
CCGCCCAATGCGCCATCCGCCCGGCGTAAACATTGTGGGTGAGGTGGTCGATTTTCTTGAACCCCGCACCCACCGGCACGCGCTCGACGCCGGGTTCATAGACGAAGTCGATGTCATAGATGGACAGCGCGTCAGGGTTGTCGAGCGTGGCATAACGATCGACCAGATAGATGAAGGCGCCGCCGATGCCCTTGATCGCCGGGATGCGCAGTTCCATGATGCCGGTCTTGCTTTCCACCGGCTCGGCGCCGCGCTCGATCGCGGTGGCATAGGCCTTGGCGGCGTCCTTCACGCGGAACGCCATGCCGCACGCCGACGGGCCATGTTCGGCGGCGAAATAGGCGGCGGGCGAGCGCGGTTCATAATTGGCGATCAAATTAATCTCGCCCTGCCGCCACAGCTCGACATCCTTTGACCGGTGGCGCGCGATGCGGGTGAAGCCCATGGCGGCGAATACAGGTTCGAGCACGCCCCGTTCGGGCGCCGAGAATTCGACGAATTCAAAACCGTCGAGGCCGAGCGGATTGTCGAACAAATCGGGCATGCTGGCATCCTGTGACAAGATAGTTTCAACAGAAACCAATTATCGCGCGGGGGGACGGAGGAGTCAAGCGGCTGGCACGGCCCCGGCGAATCGGTCAAAGTTCATGAAGTTGACGAAGTTGACGATACGTCCCCCCTTAGTTGCCCTCGCCGCGATGGCGTCGGGGCGGTCGGAGGGTCGGTTTGCAGGCAGGGTCAGGTCCATGGCCTGCATTGAAACACAGGCGGGGAATGTAGGACAGCGTTAGTTGGGGTTGGGGTCAGTGTGGGGGTTGTCGGCTTCTGTGCGGATTTGAACGCAAAGCCGTCGGTCGGCTTACGACAAGTTTTGCGTCGTTCCATGGCCCGAGTGTACACCTCTGAACTTGCCGTCGTCCCGGACTTGATCCGGGACCCCGCTTCTTCTGCACCACCGCAAAGGCAGCGGGACCCCGGGCCAAGCCCGGGGTGACGAGGTTGGAGCTTGTGTCCGCCTTCGCTTCGCGCACCTTAAAAGCCGACCGTCAGCTCCCCCCAACACATATAACTTATGGGATCGACCGGAAGCGGGCCGAAGGCAGCCATGGCAGATTGACCGCGATCCGACCCTGCCCGGTCGGCTCAACCCGCGCCAGCCGCCCCCGCCGCCTCCAGCGCCTCGCTCGCCGCCAGCCAGCGGGCTTCGCCGGCTTCCTGTGCGGCGACGATTTTGGCGCGGCGGCGTGACAGCTCGCCCATCGTTAGCCCCATATATTCGCTCGCGGCGCCTTGCTGGTCGAGACCCTGAGCTTGACGAAGGGCACGGTCGATGGCGCTAAGCACCACCTCGAGCTTGGCCAAATCAGCCTCGGCATCGCTGACGGCCTTTTTTAGCTGCAGATGCGCCTCGCGCGCGGCGGCCTCCGCTTTGCGGTCGCCCTTCTTAACCCCCTTCGGTGCATCCGACTTCGGCTGATTCTTGCCCAAAATGAAGTCGGTATAATCGTCGATGCTGCCCGAAAATTCGGTCGCCGTGCCGCCGTCGACCAGCACGAGCCGGTCGGCGGTGAGTTCGAGCATGTGGCGGTCGTGGCTGACCAGCACCACCGTGCCGTCATAGGCGTTGAGCGCCTGCACCAGCGCCTCGCGCGCGTCGACGTCGAGGTGGTTGGTGGGTTCATCGAGGATCAGCATGTGCGGCGCATCGCGCGTGATAAGCGCGAGTGCGAGCCGCGCGCGTTCGCCGCCCGAGAGCTTGCCAACCTTGGTCGTCGCCTTGGGTCCCGAAAAGCCGAAGCGCCCCAATTGGGCGCGCACTGCCGCCTGCGTCGCGCCCTTCATCTGGCGCGTCATATGTTCAAGCGGGGTATCGTCGCCGTCGAGCTCCTCGACCTGATATTGGGTAAAATAACCGACGCGCATCTTGCCGCTCGCCGTGACCTGGCCGTCCATCGGGATGAGCTGCGCCGCGAGCAGGCGCGCCAGCGTGGTCTTGCCATTGCCGTTGCGACCGAGCAGCGCGATGCGGTCATCGGGATCGATGCGCAGGTTGAGCCGCTGGAGTACGGGTTTGTCCGGCGCATAACCGACGCTGGCGAAATCGAGCGTCACCAGCGGCGGCCTGAGCTCTTCGGGGCTGGGGAAGTCGAAGCTGAGCGAGGGGTCTTCGGCCATCGCCGCAATCGGCTGCATCCGGGCGAGCGCCTTGGCGCGGCTTTGCGCCTGTTTCGCGGTCGAGGCGCGCGCCGAGTTGCGCGCGATGAAATCCTGTAATTTCGCGCGCTGGGCATCCTGCGACGCTTTCGCCGCCGCCAACTGTGCCGCGCGTTCGGCGCGCTGGCGTTCGAAACTGTCGTAGCCGCCCGAATAGAGCGTCGTCTTGCCGCCTTCGAGATGCAAGATATGGTCGACGACATTGTTGAGCAGGTCGCGTTCGTGGCTGATCACCACCATCATCGCCGGATAGGCTTTGAGGAAATTTTCCAGCCACAGCGTCGCCTCGAGGTCGAGGTGGTTCGACGGTTCGTCGAGCAGCAGCAAGTCGGGCTGCGAGAACAGCAGCGACGCGAGCGCGACGCGCATTTTCCACCCCCCCGAAAAACTGTCGAGCGGTTGGCCCTGCATGTCTTCGTCAAAGCCAAGGCCGACAAGGATGCGCGAGGCGCGCGCGGGCGCGGTATAGGCGTCGATGGCGATCAGCCGTTCGTAAACATGGCTCAGCCGGTCGGGATCGCTGCCCGATTCGCCCAACAGCTCGCTCTCGAGCATCAGCGCGGCGCGCTCAGTGTCGGCGGCGAGCACGGTGTCGAACGGGGTCGCGTCCCCCGCCGGGGCTTCCTGGGCGATATAGCCGATGCGCGTGCCCTTTGGCATGTCGAGCGTGCCGTCGTCGGCTTCCAGCTGACCGATCATCACCTTCATCAACGTCGATTTGCCCGCGCCATTGCGGCCGATCAGCCCGACGCGCGCTTGCCCCGGCAAGGCCGCAGTGGCGCGGTCGAGGATGGTGCGTCCGCCAAGGCGCACGGTGATACCGTTCAGATTGAGCATGATGCCGCCGCCCTAGCAGAGCGGAGCCGGGGCGGAAGGGCAAAACGCGTCAGGACCGGTGCGCATGCAGCGTCCTGCGCGCAAAAAGATTGACGCGCCCCGATCGAATGTGGAAAGCGCCGTCCGCGTGTCACCGAACCGGATCGCGGGTATAGCATAGTGGTAATGCACTAGCCTTCCAAGCTAGCTAGGCGGGTTCGATTCCCGCTACCCGCTCCAACCTTTCGTCCTATTCGACCGTCGCGCCTGCGTTACACTGGCGTCTAACGGCGGCTCGCGGGTGCCTTTGCTTGGGTCAATTGCGCCCGGCGCGCATTGCGCGACAGCGCGGTCAGGCGCGCCTTGGTCGCTGACGGGCCCGACAGCGCGGCGACGAGTTCGACGCTGCTGTTGGTGCCGCGCAGATAATTGATGCCCGCCCGGCGGACATAATGACCCAGTTCCGGGGCATAATTCCATTCGCGTCGCTCTACCAACCGCATCGTTGTTGGCGAATAACGGTCACACACCACGGGCAGCGTATTGTAGGTGCCGGCGGGGACCGTCAGCGGCCTTGTCTTGCCAGTCTTGCTGATCCACAGGCTCACGGATCTTTTGCGCGACGATTGGGGCGTCGCCTGGGTTTCGGTAATCACCCGGAACCGTGCCGATTTTGATCGGTCGATGGGCCATAGCGCATCGGGATTGCCGCGCACCTCGCGCGTTCCCGTTCCGCGTCCGTTGCGCCATTGCAGGACGGGCACCACAAAATTGCGGCTGCGTGCATAAGTCGGCCCGGTCAGGCCCGCCCAAATCATGCGATCGCCATCATCGGCAACCACGCGTTCGACGCGACCATCGGAAAAGACAAAGGCGTCACCCGCATCATAGCGTGGCAACGCCACCGGGGCGGCCAGCGCCGCCGTTGCCGCAAGCAGCGTCAGCATCAGTTAGTGTCCCCGATCAGGCCGGCCCCGAAAATCGGATCGCGGCCCGGCGCGCCCAGGTCGCGCGCTTGCGCTTCGAGTGCGCGGATCGCCAGCTGTGAAGCCGCTGCATCGGGTTTGCGCAATTGGGCGGCAAGCCGGGCGGCGATGACCGGCGCGGCAAAGGATGTGCCGGTGGCGTCGCGCAAGGCGCCGTCGGCATCAATCGCCGAAACCGCCACGCCGCGTGCGGAAAAATCGATGTAATTTCCGCGGTTGGCATAGCGATAGACTCGGTTGGCCCCGTCGACGGCGGTCACCCCGACCACCCCTTCATAAGCGCCGGGGAACACCGGCGGCGCGGCCGGACCATCGTTGCCGGCGGCCGCGACAATAACATGTCCGCGCTTGGTAATCCGCGCCACCGCGCTCGCCACCACCGGGTTGCGCGGGCCGGACAGGCTGATGTTGATCACCGGAACGCCC
>JACEST010000092.1 GCA_013911715.1 Sphingopyxis sp.
AAAAATATCTCGCGATCGGCGAATCGGATCGCATGACGTTGAAGTTCGTCAAACCGGCGAAGTAATCGGTTCGGGGTCGGTGCAGCCAACCGCCATCGACCCCGCGCTGCTGCTCAGCGCCTATGCGCAGGGGCTGTTTCCGATGGCCGACAGCGCCGACGACCCGTCGGTGCACTGGGTCGAACCGCGCATGCGCGCGATCCTGCCGCTGGGTGGCTTTCGCCTGTCGCGCAGCTTGCGCAAAGTGGTCGAAAGCGACCGCTTTGCCGTCACCACCGATGCAGCTTTTGCTGAAACCGTGGCGCTATGCGCCGCGGCGGCATCCGACCGGCCGTCGACCTGGATCAACGGCATCATCCGCGCGAGCTATACCGAATTGTTTGCGCGCGGCCATGCGCACAGCGTCGAATGCTGGCAGGCTGGCAAGCTGGTCGGCGGCCTTTATGGCGTGACGCTGGGGCGCGCCTTTTTTGGCGAATCGATGGTCAGCCGCGCGCGCGATGCGTCAAAGGTGGCGCTGGCCCATCTGGTCGCGCGGCTGCGCGCGGGCGGCTGGCGCTTGCTCGATTGCCAGTTCATCACGCCGCACCTTGCCTCATTGGGCGCAGTCGAGCTGCCGCAGCGCGACTATCTGAATCTGCTTTATTCGGCCCTGGCGGCCGGCTCGGGTGCCGCCGGATCGGGCGGTGCAGCGGGCGGTGCCTCGCCGCCGTCGCCGCCATTTGTCGCGGGCGACTGGGGCGCGCTCGATGCGCCGGGCGGGGCCGTCGGCACCGTGCCGGGCGTGGCCCGCTCGACCGCCTCGCCGCCGGGAAAGCGCATCGTACAGCTTTTGACGAACACATCGTAAATCGGGTGCTGGACGATGTTACGGTCGGGCCGTTCCTTGAACAGCCAGCCTGAAAATACCCGGTACCATTTGTCGTCGCGCTGTTCCTGCACCGACAATTGCACAAAGGCCCCGGTTTCGGGCGGCAGTTCCCACGGCGGCGTCGTTTCGCAGGCGCGCAGGCGCACGATCGCGCGGCCCACCCGCGCGCTGTCGCCGGGGCGCATTTCAAGGTCGCGGACCAGCCCGTTGCGCTTGTTGAGCAGCGCCACGACCGCCACACGCTCGGCCATCGGGGTCGCGCCGGCGACATCGCCGCCCTTGGGCGCAGCGCCGCTGCGATTGATTTTGGTTTCAATCTTGGCCGATACCGGCCCGCCATCGGGCGACGGGTTGCACCCCGTCAGCAGCAGGGCAGCCGCTGCAACGCCAAGCGCGCGGGTCATCAGCCTTCGGGCTGCCACGCTTCATAGTCGCCGGTGGCCGCGGCGCGGCGACCGCCGCGCTCCAGCGCGCCGGCCGGGCGATAGGCCGCCGCCGTTCCAGTCAGATTGGGCTCAGCTTCGGCCTGCCAGTCGCGCGGAGCCGGCAAGGCCGCGTCGGGCAGTTCGTCAAAAGTGCCGTGCAGCCAGCCGTGCCATTCGGGCGGCACCCGGCTGGCATCATTGGCACCATTGTATATCACCCAGCGGCGCGGCCCCTGGCGCGCGCGAAAATAGCGGTTGCCCTGGCCGTCTTCGCCGACCTGTTCGCCGTGGCGCCAACTGCCGAGCGCCGTGCCGATGGTCGCGCCATCCCACCAAGTGAATATTTTGCCAAGCATACCCATGGCCCCGGCGCTTAGCGCCTATCGCGCCTGCAGGGCAAGCGTTGAACCTATTATTTCCAACGGATGATCGCGCTTTCGTCGATCCCCAGCCGCGCTGCGGTGCCCCCGGCGAGTTCGAGCACCGCCGCCACCTCGCCGCCGCTGACCACCGGATCCAGTGATTCGGGGATGGTGTTTTCGGCAATACGGTCGACGCTGCCGTCGCTGCGGATGAAAATAATGTCGAGCGGAATGAAGGTGTTCTTCATCCAGAAGCTGGCAAATTTGGGTTTGGGAAAGGGGAAGAGCATGCCGCGATCAGCGGCCAGGCTGGTACGATGCATCAGCCCGCGCGCCTGCTCCTCTGGTGTGCGTGCAACCTCGACCGTGAAGCGATGCGCCGTGCTGCCTTGCCGGATGGTCACCACCGTCTCGGCGGCTTCGGCGGCATCGCTGCCACCGCTGGCGCAGGCGCTGAGCGGCATCAACAAAATGCTGGCAAGCAGCAGCAGAATAGCGCGAAGCGGGGCAGTGTGTCGGGTCATGACCGCTGCCTAACCCGCATCCTGCCCGGCGTCCAGTTCGGCCAGCGCCGCATCATCGCCCGGCGCGACCGCCAAAATGCGCCGCGCCGTCGCAGGATCATGCCCTGCCCGCAGGAAAGCCGCCAATATCTTGTCGCGCGCCTTGGGATCGCTCGGTATGCCGCTGCCATAGGGTCCGAGCCGCCGCCGCCGGGCAAAGGCGAGCGCGGTTGCCAGCCGGTCGTCGCGCGCGGCATCGAGCACCGGCGCGGCAATATCGCTCGCAATCCCGTCGACGCTGAGCTGCGCGCGCAGCCGCCGTTCGCCCAGCCCGCGCCGCCCGAGCGCGCCGCCGCGCTGGTGCGCGAACGCGGCGTCATTGACAAACCCCAGCCGCGCGCATTTTGCCACCGTCGCCGCCACGGCGTCGCTGGACAATCCAGCATCGTTCCACCCGCGTTCAAAAATCTTGCGCGCCAGATAGCGCCCCAGCCGCGCCTCGCTGGTGGCAAAACGGCCGACATAATGGAGCGCCAGTTGTTCCAGCGCAGCGCCATCGAGCGGGCGCGGGGCGGGGCGGTCGGCGCGAGCAGTGAACGGGCGGCGGGCCATCGCCATGTTTATGCCACAGTCGGGCCTGATTGCGAACGATTGTCGGCGGCATTCCGCTATGCCATCGCTGGCGGGAACGTGAATCCGCCAAACTATAATGTCGCGGGGAGAATGGTCATCATGATGGATCGCGCTGCTGACGCGCCGCTGCTGGACCGCACGCCCACCAAGGAACCGATGTTGATGACGACCAGCCCTGCGCTCGCACCGACCGCAACCCGGGACGACCTGCCGCGCCGCTTTTCCGATTTCGCCACGCTGGGCGAAGCGCTCGACTATGCCGCCAAGGGCGTGCGCGGGCTCAATTTTCACGATCCGCGCGGCAATCTGGCGCGGCCCTATCCCTATGCCGAGCTGCGCGCCGACGCGCTCGCCGCCGCTTATCGCCTGATTGCGGCGGGGATTAAGCCGGGCGATCGCATCGCGCTGATCGCCGAGACCAGCCCCGAATTTGCCGCGCTGTTTTTCGGCGCCATCTATGCCGGGGCGTGGCCGGTGCCGTTGCCGCTGCCGACCTCGTTCGGCGGGCGCGACAATTATGTCGCGCAAATCGGGGTCCAGCTCGACAGCTGCGATCCCGCCATCCTGTTTTATCAGCCCGAAATCGCCGGCATGGCGGGCGATGCTGCGACTGCCAAGGGCGTGACGGGCATGGATTGGGCGAGCTTTGGCGAGCGCGCCGCGCCGGTCGCCGATCTGCCGCACCAACGCAGCGACGAAACCTGTTACCTTCAGTACAGCAGCGGTTCGACGCGCTTTCCGCATGGCGTTGCCGTCACCCACACGGCGCTGCTCAACAATCTTGCCGCGCACAGCCATGGGATGGAGGTGTGCGACACCGACCGCTGCGTGTCGTGGCTGCCCTGGTATCATGACATGGGCCTGGTCGGCTGTTTCCTCTCGCCCGTCGCCAACCAGGTTTCGGTCGATTATCTGAAGACCGAGGATTTCGCCCGCCGCCCGCTGGCGTGGCTCGACCTCATCAGCCGCAATAGGGGCACGACGCTCAGCTATTCGCCGACCTTTGGCTATGATATTTGTGCGCGCCGCATTTCCAGCCAGAGCCATGTCGCCGACCGCTTCGACCTGTCGCGCTGGCGCGTCGCGGGCAATGGTGCCGACATGATCCGCCCCGACGTGATGCAGGCCTTTGTCGATGCCTTTGCCGATGCCGGATTCAAAGCCAGCGCCTTTCTGCCCAGCTATGGCCTTGCCGAAGCCACGCTGGCGGTGTCGATCATGCCGCCAGGCGAGGGCATTGTCGTCGAGCTGGTCGAGGAAACCGAACTGTCGGGCGTGGCGGGCGACAGCGAACGCCCGACGCGTTACCGTGCCATCGTCAATTGCGGCAAACCGGCGCGCGACATGACGATCGAAGTGCGCGACGAGGCGGGCAATGTGCTGCCCGACCAGACCGTGGGCAAAATGTGGTGCACCGGCCCGTCGTTGATGACTGGCTATTATCGCGATCCCAAGGCGACCGCCGCCTGCATGGCCCCCGACGCCACGGGTAAAGTTTGGCTCGACACCGGCGACATGGGTTATATTTCAAAGGGATATATCTATATTGTCGGCCGCGCCAAGGACATGATCATCATCAATGGCAAAAATCATTGGCCACAGGACATCGAATGGGCCGTCGAGCAATTGCCGGGCTTCAAATCGGGCGATATCGCCGCCTTTGCTATCACCGCGCCGGGCGGCGAAGAAACGCCAGCGGTGCTCGTCCAGTGCCGCACCAGCGATGAAAAAGAGCGGCTGGCGCTGCGCGAGACGATCCGTGACCGGGTGCGTGCGATTACGGGCATGAATTGCCTGATCGAATTGGTGCCGCCGCGCACGCTGCCGCGCACCAGTTCGGGCAAACTCAGCCGGTCCAAGGCGCGCGCGCAATATCTGTCGGGCGAAATCCAGCCGTTCCGCATGGCGGCGTAAGAACGACCAAGAATCTTTCGCCAACTGCCCCAAAAGGGGACGTTTTTCCGGGCTTGCTTACGCCTCGGTAACTTGTCTGCCCTAGGACCGTCGGCGTGAAGCATTCGCATATCCCCTCTGGCGGCAACCAGTTACAGCCGGTGCCAATTCCCACCTTGCTGGGCAGGGCCCCCAATGGCGAAGATGTGTCGGCGCTGCGCACGCTGCAAATGGCCCCGCTGCGCGGCAAGGGCGGTTTTCGCCTGGTGCTCAATCTCGTCGTCACCCTGACCGCGGCGGGCAATATTGTCGGCACTGCAGGCACGATGGTGACGCTGCTGTGGTTGGCCGTCAGCCTCGGCTTCATCGGCTGGTCGTGGCACGGATTCAAATCGTTTCACAAAAATACCAATGACATGGCGGCGCGCGACGAATTTGCGCGCCTCAGCCGTCATGCGGCGATCATGACGGCGCTGTGGACGGTGACCTTTTGGTTGCAGGGCCTCAATCCGACGCTGGGGCATGTCCTGCCGCTGTGGACGCTGGCGTTGCTCCTGATGGTGGCGCTGACCACTCTCGTCAGCAGCGTGCCCGCCACCTGCATGATCTTCATCCTGCCCGTCAGCCTGTCGGCGGCGGGTGCCTTTGCCATGGCGGGCGAGCCCGACCTTGGAGTTGTGGTGTTTGTCATCGGCGTCGCGCTCAGCATTGCCACGCTGCGATCGGCCCAAAGCTATATCATGTACCGGCGTGCCGAAGCGACGCTCCACGAAAAGAGCGAGACGGTCAGCCTGCTGCTCAAGGAATTTGAGGATGCCTCGGCCGACTGGCTGTGGCAGACCGACACTGGCCGCCGCCTTGAACATGTGTCGCCGCGCTTCGCCTATGCGCTGGGCTTGACGGTCGAGGAGCTCGAAGGGATGCCGCTGCTCCAGGCTATCGCTGGCGACGCCTGGGAAAGCGGCAAATTTCCGCCCGCGATGCACGACATGGCCGAACGGATGAAGCGGCGCGAAAGCTTCTCGGCGATGATTGTGCCCGTCGTAATCGGCGGCAAGCGGCGCTGGTGGGAACTCGCCGCATCGCCCCGTATCGACGAAAATGGCCGCTTCATGGGCTTTCGCGGCGTGGGATCGGATGTCACGTCCGAACATCAGTCGGCATCGGAAATCGCGCGCATGGCGCGCTTTGACAATCTGACCGGGCTGCCCAACCGCCTGCATCTCAATGAATCGCTCGGCATCGCGCTCAAGGACGCGGTTGCCACGCGCACGCGCTGCGCGCTTTTGATCATCGACCTCGACCGGTTCAAGGCGGTCAACGACACGCTCGGCCATCCTGTCGGCGATCAACTGCTGGCGCAGGTGTCGGCGCGGCTGAAGGCGCTGATGCCTCGCAACGCCGTGTGCGGCCGGCTGGGCGGTGACGAATTTGCCGTGGTGATGGCCGCGCTCGATCAGGCATCGCACGCCGAAAAGCTGGGCGAACGCATTATCGAGGCGGTCAGCCGCCCCTATGTCGTCGACAATCATCAATTGTTCGTCGGTGCCAGTATCGGTTTTGCGCTCGGGCCGCAGGACGGCGCTTCGGTCGAAACGCTCACCCGCAACGCCGACCTTGCGCTCTACAAATCCAAGGATCGTGGCGGCAATGTCGTCGCCCAATATGACGCCTCGCTCCACGCCCAGGCCGAAGAGCGGCGCATCATGGAACAGGAATTGCGCGGCGCACTCGAACGCGGCGAATTCCACCTCAATTTCCAGCCGGTGGTCGAGGCCGCCGACGGCACGCTCGACGGGTTCGAGGCGCTAATCCGCTGGACCAACCCGCGCCTTGGCGTCGTGTCGCCAGCCAAATTCATCCCGCTCGCCGAAGATGCGCGGTTGATCGGGCCGATCGGCGAATGGGTGCTGCGCACCGCCTGCCGCGAGGCGTGCCGCTGGCCGTCCAATCTCAAGATCGCAGTCAATGTTTCGGCCGAACAGCTCACCGACCCCGGCTTTGCCTCGGTCGTTGTCTCGGCGCTGGCCCAAAGCGGCCTGTCGCCTGCGCGGCTGGAAATAGAAGTCACCGAAAGCGTGTTTCTGCGCGATGGCGGCGGCGCATCGCAGCTGCTCGACCAGCTGCTGTCGCTGGGCATTCGCCTGTGCCTTGACGATTTCGGGACCGGCTATTCGTCGCTCGGTTACTTACGCAAGACGCAGTTTTCGACGATCAAGGTCGACCGCAGTTTCGTGCAGGGCGCGGCCAAAAAAATGCCCGAATCGATCGCCATCATCCGCGCCGTGGTGGCGCTTGCCGATGCGCTTGGCATGTCGACCACCGCCGAGGGTGCCGAGACCGAGGTCGAGGTGGAAACCATCCGCGCGCTTGGCTGCCGCAAGATTCAGGGCTATTATTATGGCCGCCCGATGGCGGCGTCCGACGTGATGGCGATGTTCAACAGCGGACAAGATCACGCCCGCGTCGCCTGACCGCTGGCGCGGTATTAGTCTTTGGGCGCATCCTCAGCGGCCGCGCCCGCGTCGCCCGCTGCCACATCCTCGAACCAGGCCTCGACCTCGCCCATCAGCTTGATCGTCATCGGCTGGCCGAAACGGTCTTTCGACTTGCCCGCTGCAACGCGGATCCAGCCTTCGGAAATCGAATATTCCTCGACATCGGTGCGCACCTTGCCCTTGAAGCGGATGCCGATGCCGCGCTGGAGCACGTCCATGTCGAAATGCGGCGAACGCGGGTTGGTCGACAGATGGTCGGGCGGGGTGTCGGTCATGGCCTGAAAGTCTCCGGAAAAGCTGGCTGCGCGGCTAGCGGCGGTGGCCGCACGAATCAACCCCGCGCGCGCAATTGCGCTTGCCGCCCTGCTATCCGCCCGCCATGCCAGCGCCATGACTGCCGCGCCAACCTCTTATGACGCCATCATCCTTGGTGCGGGCGGCGCGGGGTTGATGGCGGCGGCGACGGCGGCGCAGCGCGGGCGGCGCATCCTCGTCATCGATCACGCCGATGAACCGGGCAAGAAAGTCCTGATTTCGGGCGGCGGACGCTGCAACTTCACCAATGTGAACGCCACCGCGAACCACGCCGAAGAACGTTTTCTGTCCGCCAACCGCCATTTCGCCAAATCGGCGCTCGGCCGCTATGGCCCGCAAGACTTTATCGACCTTGTCGCCGCGCACGGCATCGCCTTTCACGAAAAGACGCTCGGCCAGCTGTTCTGCGACGGCAGCGCGCGGCAGATTGTCGCGATGCTGCTTGCCGAATGTACAAAGGGCGCTGCGC
>JACEST010000093.1 GCA_013911715.1 Sphingopyxis sp.
GCCCAGCGCGGCATCGCCATCGCCCCCGATGTCGCTGCCTTCCTTGTGCAACGCATGCACCGTAGCCACGCGACGCTGGCGCCGCTGGTCCGGGCAAAGACGCGGCCGATCAAGCTGCGCCCCGATTTGGGCGTGCCGACCAGCACGGCGGTGCGCACCGGCCACAGCGCGGGATGGGCCAGGAAGCGCAGCGCATCGGCATTGCACGCCCCCACCAGCAACGGCGGATCGTTGCTGCCTGCCGCGCTCCAGTCGAGCGGCAGCGCCTGCTGCGCCGGGACGGTCGCCGTGCGCGCCATCAGCGCGAAATGCGCAGCGTCGCGCCGCTGACCTGCACCGAAAAGCCGCGCGCCGTCAGTGCATCGCGCAAGCCATTGGCATCGCCGCGATAGACCACGCGCATCACCGACGTGCCGCCCAGCGCCAGACTGTTGGTCGCGGCCGACTGGACGCCGGCAATCCCCGCCACCGCGCGCTCGGTCGCCGACACCGACGCGACATCGGGCGAGGCATATTGGATTGAAAATGTCTGTGCGCCCGGCGGCGCGGCGGTGGCGATGCTGGCGTCGGCTTCGGTTGGCGCGGCGTCGCTGTCTTCGATTTCGGCGGCAGCTTCGAGATCTTCGTCATCGACGACGCGTTCCAGCACCAGCGAGCTGTCGGCGCGCAGGACGCCGCTGTTCAGCGCGTCGGAATAAAGCCGGTCGATCTGGATCACCGCCTTGTTCATCATGTCGGGGATGGCCGCGGCGCTCGGCGCGCGCATCGTGAAGCTGCCGACCAGCTTGTTGTCGGGACCATAGCGCGCCGAAAACCGCCCTGTCACCGGCCCGCCGGGATAGCTATATTGCAACCGTGCAATCGGGATCAGCACATCGGCGGCACCATATTGGTCGAGGATGTTGCGCCACCAGATGCGGCTGCGGCGGGTGGTTTGCCCGGCATTGAGCAGCAGCGTGTCGGCACCTGTCCCAGCAGTGCGGACATAATCGATGCTGGTGTCGCCGGTGTTAAACTCGGCCCAGGCGCGCTGCCATTCGCTGCGCTGTTCGAACATCTGCGGTACACCCGCCACCGAAGTGACCGGCATCACGAGCAGTGGCGGCGAGCGCAGCACCCGCCCGCTGACGCCCAAAATCTGTCCTGCACGTACGCGGTCAAACAGCACGCCCAGCGTCGCGACATAGCGGCGCGGGCCAATCGATTCACGCTCGACAACAATTGCGGAGACAATGGCATCGAGCGCCGAATCGGACAGTGCAGGGCCGTTGCTGCCGTTGATCTTGCGCGACAGTTGCTGCCAGCCTTTGCGCTGCGCCTCGCGCCAACCCGCCTCGCGCGCGGCATTGGGGTTGGGGCCGGCCATGTCGATCGTGATGCCACTGGCCACAAAATCGGCACTGCTGTTGATCGGCGTGATGCCGCGATTGCCGCGTTCGACCTGACTTTCGACCGCAAAAGCGAGCAGCACGGCGACAAAGGCGAGGCCCATCGCCGCCCAGCGCCAACGCTGCGCAAAGCTACCCCACGGGGCGCGCCAGCGCGTCGAATCGTTGGGTTGGGGAGCGGTCACAGAAATCATGGTAATTACCGATCGAAAGCGATAGTCGGCCAAGCCATGGATGCCAAGCAGAACTCACCCAAACCCTATACCTATGCAGACTCAGGCGTGTCGATCAGCGCGGGCAACGCGCTGGTGCGCGCGATTGCCCCGCTTGCCAAGTCCACCCGCCGCCCCGGGGCCGATGCCGATCTGGGCGGATTTGGTGGCTTTTTCGACCTGAAGGCGGCGGGGTTCGAAGATCCGCTTCTCGTCGCCGCCAATGACGGGGTTGGCACCAAGCTGAAACTCGCAATTGAAACAGGCCGCCACGCTGGGGTAGGCATCGACCTTGTTGCCATGTGCGCCAATGACCTGATCGTTCAGGGCGCTGAACCTTTGTTTTTCCTTGACTATTACGCCACCGGCAAGCTTGACAACGCCGTCGCCACCGCCGTCGTCGCCAGCATTGCCGAGGGGTGCAAACAGGCGGGCTGCGCGCTGATCGGCGGCGAAACTGCAGAAATGCCCGGCATGTATGCCGATGCCGACTATGATCTCGCCGGATTTTGCGTCGGCGCGGTCGAGCGCGATCAGGTGCTGACCGCCGACAAGGTCGCGGCAGGCGATGTCATCCTCGGCCTCGCCTCGTCTGGCGTCCATAGCAATGGCTTCAGCCTTGTGCGGCGACTGGCGGCGGACAAAGGGTGGAAGCTGAACCGCCCTTCGCTGTTCGACCCCGAAGTGCTGCTGATCGACGCGCTGATGGCGCCGACGCGCATTTACGTCAAATCGCTGCTGCCCGAAATTCGCAAGGGCACCATTCACGCGTTGGCGCACATCACCGGCGGCGGCCTGCTCGAAAATATTCCGCGCGTCCTGCCCGCACATCTCCATGGGCATGTCGATGCCGACGCCTGGCCCCTCCCCCGCCTGATGGCCTTCCTGCAGGCGCAGGGGCATATCGAGCCCGAAGAGCTCGCGCGCACATTTAACTGCGGCATTGGCATGGCCGTAGTTGTGGCTGCGGCGGACGTGGGCGCGGTTACGGCGTCACTGACGGCGGCAGGCGAGACGGTTTTCCGCATCGGCCATATCGCCGAGGGCGCGAAGGGCTGCACCGTGTCGGGAAGCGTGGAGACATGGAGTGCCAAGGGGGATTGGCGTGCGGTGCATAATGCCTAATTTCCTCCCTATCGCGCAGCGATGGGGAGGGGGACCATCGCGTAGCGATGGTGGAGGGGTATGCGCGCCGAGGGTGAATACCCCTCCACCATGCTGCGCATGGTCCCCGTCCCCATTCTGCGAATGGGGAGGAAAGGCATGAAAACCCCCATCGCCATTTTCATCTCGGGCACCGGCACCAATATGGCGGCGCTGCTCTATGCCAGCCGCGCCGAGGATTGCCCGTATGAAGTGGTATTGGTGGCTTCCAGCAATCCAGCTGCACCCGGCCTTACGCTGGCCAAGGCCGAAGGCATCGCCACCTTCGCCCACCCCCACACCAGCCTTGAACGTGCGGCGCACGATGCCATCATGGAGCAAGCTGCGTTGGATGCAGGCGCACAATATATCGCGCTCGCCGGTTATATGCGCCTCCTCTCGCCCGAATTTGCTGAGCGCTGGGCGGGGCGGATGCTCAACATCCATCCCTCGCTGCTCCCCAAATATAAGGGACTGCACACCCACCAGCGTGCGCTCGACGCGGGCGACCGCCACGCGGGATGCTCGGTGCATCTGGTCACCGCAGAGGTCGATGCCGGCGATGTGCTCGGCCAAAGTGCGGTCGCCGTGCTGCCGGGCGATACAGTTGAAGCGCTCAGCGCGCGGGTGCGCATTGCCGAGCATCAGCTTTATCCGCGCATCCTGAGCGACTGGGTACGGCGCGAAAACACACCCAATTATTGGCTAAGCCGCGTGCGCGAATTTGCCATAGCGCAGCCGGAGGCGGACGAAATCACCAGCCACGGCATGCCCTGTTTCGGCATCATCAAGGGCAAGAAATTCGCTTACTTCACCCATGATCATCACGGCGACGGACGAACGGCATTGCTGGTGAAAATCAGCGGCGCGGACGAGCAAGCCGCGCTGATCGAACAGGACGGGGAAATGTATTTCCGCCCCGCCTATTTCGGCGACGACTGGGTCGGCATCCGGCTCGATCTGGGGCGCAATGATTGGGACCATATCGCGGGTTGGATCACCCGCAGCTGGCGCGCGGTCGCGCCGAAGAAGCTGGCGGGGCGGATGGACGTGGCGGAGGAGTTTTGAGCATGCGGTGGATGGCGCTCGTGTTTTTGCTGGTCCTTGGCGGATGTGACGCCGCAATTTCCGACCGACCGATGTTTACGCAGACGGATACCGTTGGCGCACCGAAATTCAAAGATGGCGTGTGGGCGCCGGTCGACCAGGACGACTGCCAAGTCGACAAGGAAAAGCGTGTATCGCAGTGGCCGGACTGCGCTGAATGGGCCTACTTTAAGGATGGCCACTTATTTGAACGACGCGACAAAAACGGGATTGAACTCAAACCCGTAAGCCAAAGTTATCTGATTGTGGGCGGCACGCCCGCGATGGTCCAAATTGAACACTCACCCGTCGAGTCTGAGGATGGCGTTACCTTCTCATTTTGGGCCCTTGACCATGGTGCCGTCGGTCAAAGCGAATTGCGAGTCGTCGAGCTTTGGCAGGTTTTGTGCGGGCGGCGAGATGATGTGCCTGACGGGAAGGAGTCTGAGGCGGCGGACGAAGCTACGCCGATGTTCGGCGATCTGATCCGATTCCCGGGCTTCAATGAAAAATGTCGCCCTGACTCGGTGGCATCTCTGCGAACAGCAGCGTTAGCAAGTCGGACATTACCGCCCGAAAATCCGATACGATTGGAATGGGTGCGGGCTAAGCTCGACTGATTGGCTTGTTGTCCTGAAACAAGTTCGGGACGACGCGGGAATGGGTTTGCCCGACCAAATCAATCATCATCGCGATAATCACGATAGCGCTTGCGCCGTTCCTCGCGCTCGCGGCGAACTTCGCGCCAATGTCGGCGGTCATCGGCGCGATAGCTGCGGCGCGGGGCGTCGCGATAGACGCGGCGTTCGACGACGCGGTCACAGCCATAATCGTCGCAATAGCTTTCGTTGCGCGTTTCGCGGGCGACGCCGTTGTTTGACGAGCTGTTCGAGCTGCTGTTCGACGACTGGCTGTCGGCGTGCACGGCGGTGGTGGCGGCAAGCGCGGCGATGGCCGTGAGCATGAAGCGGTGCATGGTGGTCTCCCGTGCTGATGTCGGGAGGATGCGGGCGTGCAGCCGAACTGACGCTGAACGGCGTGGTCGGGTATTGTTCACATTAGCCCCCCTCTCCCCGTGGGGGAGAAGATATGGAGCCTTATGAGCGGAGCGAATTAGGCGGAGTTGGTGAGGGGGTTCGTGCTCTCAGGAAAGTGCCACGCCCCTCACCCAGCTCCAGCTAGGCAGCAAGCTGCCAAGCTTGCGCAACCCTCTCCCGATGGGAGAGGGAAACAGAATTACCCGACAATCTCTTCCGGCTTGAAAAAGAACGCGATTTCAATCGCGGCATTTTCGTCGCTGTCCGAACCATGCACCGTGTTCGCCTCGATGCTTTCGGCCAATTCCTTGCGGATCGTGCCGGGTTCGGCGTTGGCGGGGTTGGTGGCGCCCATGATGTCGCGGTTGCGCTGCATGGCGTCTTCGCCTTCAAGCACCTGGACGACGACGGGGCCGCTGGTCATGAAATCGCACAGTTCGCCGTAGAAGGGGCGTTCCTTATGGACCGCATAAAAGCCTTCGGCCTGTGCGCGCGTCATGTGGATGCGCTTTGATGCGACGACGCGCAGGCCGGCTTCTTCCAGCATCTTGGTGACCGCGCCGGTGATGTTGCGGCGAGTGGCGTCGGGCTTGATAATCGAGAAAGTGCGGGTGACCGCCATGGGGATGCTCCTGCGAACCGCGTGTCTGCGGGTGTTATTTGCCGCGCGCCCTAAATGCTGCGCTTGCGAAAGGCAAGCCAAGGCTTGCACCGCCGTGCGGCTCTGATAGGTTCCTCCTGGGTCGCGCTGTCTGGTTCCAATTGGGGGAGAGCGCACATGGCGCACGAGAAGTTCATTATTACGCGGCGCAGCTTTGCGGGTTCGGCGATTGTGGGTGCAGGGCTGGTCGCAAGCGGCAGTGCGCTGGCGGCACCCGCGCTGACAGCAGGCGGACCCATGGGCCCTTTTTATCCCATCGAACGACCCGCCGACGATGATTTCGACATGACGATGGTCAAAGGGGGCAGCGGCCGCGCGCTGGGCCGGGTGATCGACGTTTCAGGACGCGTGCTCGACCGCAAGGGCAACCCGGTGTCCGGCGCGGTGCTGGAGCTTTGGCAGTGCAATGCCGCGGGGCGCTACGCCCATCCCGCCGACATCGCGACCGCGCCGCTCGACCCCAATTTTCAGGGCTTTGCCAAGCTGACCACCAGCGCCAGCGGCGAATGGCGCGTGATGACGGTCAAACCGGCGGGCTATGATTCGCCAATCGGCTACCGCACCCCGCACATCCATTTCGACATTTTCGGGCGACAACATCGGCTGGTATCCCAAATGTATTTCAGCGAGGACCATGATCTCAACGCCAAGGATATGCTATACAAACAACTCGGCGATGATGCGATTACTGCGATGGCCAAACAGGAAGCGGCCGACCAATATCGCTGGGACATTGTGCTAATGGAGGGGTGAGACAATCCACATCTAAATCCGTTCGTGTCGAGCGAAGTCGAGACACCCATCGGCATGGCGCAAGGTCGACGGGCCTCTCGACTTCGGACCAAAGGTCCGAAGTTTATCCTGAGCGGCTGACTTGCCAGCCAGTCGAAGGGCTCGAGGCGAACGGAAAAAATTGCACTCTAGGGCCCCTCTATCCAGCGCCCGCCTTCCTGTTTCCAGAAATGGCGTTCGACGCCTTCGCGGCTTCCCAGCGTGCGCCACGTCGCGCGGGCATCGTCGATGCGGCTGTTGTCGAACAGGAAGAAACAGCGGGTGAAGGTCAATGCCTCTTCGCGCCACACACCGTCGGCCAGCGCGATCATGCGAGCGCCGTTCGCTGGCGCGGCGTCGATGCTACCCGCCAGCAGAATTGGCTCGTGCACGGCCAGCGCACCACCCGCCTCGCCGTGCGCCAGGAAGCTGTCGGGCTTGTGCGCCCACAAGCCCTCGCTGAGCACCGCGCGTAGCGCCCCATCATCCGCCACCACCACCAGCCGCTCGCCCTGCCCCAGCACGCGTTCAGCGAGCAACGGCAGCACCCGCGCGGCAGGGTCGCGCGTCAAACGATAGAAATCGACGCGCGCCATCACCCCTCGAAATTGTCGGCAATAAAGCGGTCGAGCAAGCGCACGCCATAGCCGGTCGCGCCTTTGCCCCATACCGGGCCGTCCTTGTCGGCCCACGCCATCCCCGCAATGTCGAGGTGCGCCCATTTGACACCGTCGTTGACAAAACGCTTCAGGAATTGGGCGGCGGTGATCGACCCCGCCTCGCGCGGGCCAATATTTTTCATGTCGGCAATCGGGCTGTCGATCAGCTTGTCATAAGCAGGCGACAGCGGGAAGCGCCACAGCGGATTGCCGCTGGCGTCGCCGGCCTTGGTCAGCGCTTTCGCCAGGTCATCGTCATTGGCGAACATCCCCGCATATTCATGGCCCAGCGCGATAACCATCGCGCCAGTCAGCGTCGCCAGATCGACGATCACCTCGGGCGCGTAGGTGTCTTGCGCCCAGGTCAGGCAATCACAGAGCACCAGCCGCCCCTCGGCATCGGTATTGAGCACTTCGATGGTCTGGCCCGACAGGCTGGTGACGATGTCGCCCGGGCGCTGGGCATTGCCGTCGGGCATATTTTCGACGAGGCCGCAGATGCCGACGACATTCGCCTTGGCTTTGCGCCCCGCCAGCGCCTTCATCGCGCCCGCGACCGCGCCGGCGCCGCCCATGTCCCATTTCATCATTTCCATGCCCGGACCGGGCTTCAGGCTGATCCCGCCAGTGTCGAATGTCACGCCTTTTCCAATAAAAACAACGGGTTTGTTACCGTCCCTGCCACCGTTCCAGCGCATCACCAGCAGGCGCGGCGGCTTGACCGAACCCTGGGCGACACCAAGCAGCGCGCCCATGCCCAGCGCCGACATCGCCTTTTCATCGAGCACATCGATTTCGATGCCCAGGCTGGCAAGGTGTTGGCAACGTTCGACGAAGCTTTCGGGGTAAATGACATTGCCCGGCTCGGCGACCAGATCC
>JACEST010000094.1 GCA_013911715.1 Sphingopyxis sp.
AACCAGGTGCGGGCGACGCTGAAACGCGTCGCCAACACCGGCAGCCGCGTGCTGATTACCGGTGCGCCAGGGACGGGTAAAGAGGTTGCCGCGCGCGTGCTGCACCAATGGAGCAACCGTTCCAACGGCTCATTCCGCGTCATTTCGTCGGCGCGAATGGACCCGGAAACGGTCGAACAGGAATTGTTCGGTACCGAAATGCCCGATGGCAGCATTCGTCCCGGATTGCTCGAACAAGCCCATGGCGGTACACTTTTCCTCGACGAAGTGGGCGATATGCCGCTGACAACACAGGGCAAGATTCTTCGTGTGCTGACCGACCAGAGCTTCATGCGGGTGGGCGGATCGACCCAAATTCGCGTCGATGTGCGGATTGTATCGGGCAGCGCGCGCAATTTGTTGAGCGCCATTGCCGAGCAATCATTCCGCGAGGATCTTTACTACCGGCTCAATGTCGTGCCAGTGCATATTCCGCCGCTGCGCGAACGCCGCGATGATATTGCGCCGCTGTGCGAGCATTTCATCATGCGTTATGCCGCTGAACGCCGCGTGCCGCCGCCCAGCATCGCCGTTGAAACGCTTGCGGCACTGCAGGCGCATGAATGGCCAGGAAATGTCCGTGAACTGCGTAATGTGATCGAACGAGTCATGATCCTGGCCCCCGGCGAGAGGCTGCAGCGTATCGAACTGGACCTGTTGCCGAACGAAATTCTCCGCTCGGGCAGCGAGAGCCTGCCCAGCGCCGACGCCATCATGTCGACGCCGTTGAAAGAGGCCCGCGAGAATTTCGAGCGCGAATATCTGCGTATCCAGATCCGCCGGTTTTCAGGCAATGTGTCGCGCACCGCCTCTTTTGTCGGGATGGAGCGATCGGCGCTGCATCGCAAACTTAAGCTGCTGGGGCTCACCGACTTGCGCGACGACGAGACCTGACGCTCCATCAAGCTGTAACAAAACTAGGCTGGACGCGGTCGGCAGCTTTGCTACCAATGAACCACCGCATTTGATGCGGCCCAGAAAAATGCAGGAAAGCCTGCCAAAAACAGGAAGCGCCCATGCCGGAAAAAACCCAAAATCTCCAGGATCTGTTCCTCAACAGCCTTCGCCGCAGCAAAACGCCGGTGACGATGTTTCTGGTCAAGGGCGTCAAGCTGCAGGGCATTGTCACCTGGTTCGACAATTTTTCGCTGCTGCTGCGCCGCGATGGTCAGTCGCAACTGGTTTACAAACACGCCATTTCGACCATCATGCCCGGGCACGGCTTTGACGTCGATCAGTTGCGCACCCTAATTCCGCCAACGCCAGCCAAGAGCAAGACATTGCAGGAGATATTCCTCGGCGCCGTGCATCGGTCAGGCGAGTCGGCGACGATGTTTCTGGTGAATGGCGTGATGCTTCAGGGCGATATTGCGGCGTTCGACCTGTTCTGCGTGCTGCTTGAGCGCGACCGGCAGGTCCAGCTCGTTTACAAGCACGCCATTTCGACCGTCCAGCCGAACGGCCCGATCAACCTGAGCGAAGAAGAAACCGGGGAAGGCGAGGGCTGACCGAGCCAACCCCATCCAACAGCGGCGCAGCGACGTTGCTGATCGTGCCCGAATGGCGCGGGCAGGGGGTTCGCCGCGACCTCGACGCGCGGGCCGAAGAGGCGGCGGGATTGGCACGCGCAATCGCGCTCGACATCCGCCACGTCCATCAACTGCGCCTGCGCCAGACGCGCGCGGCGACGCTGATCGGTTCGGGCCAGATCGAGGCGCTGTTGCCGCTGGTCGCGCAGCACCATATCGAACTGATCGTTGTGGATGCCGCGCTAACCGCGATCCAGCAGCGCAATCTGGAAACCACATTGGGCACAAAGGTGATCGACCGGACTGGTCTCATCCTCGAAATCTTCGGCGAACGTGCCGCCACTGCCGAGGGGCGGTTGCAGGTGGAGCTTGCGCATCTCGACTATCAGGCCGGACGGCTGGTGCGCAGTTGGACCCATCTCGAACGCCAGCGCGGCGGTTTTGGCTTTCTGGGCGGGCCCGGCGAAACGCAGATCGAGGCTGACCGGCGCATGATCCGCGACCGCATGGCGCGCATCCGGAAACAGTTGGACGAAGCGCGCCGCACCCGCGGGCTGCAACGTGGGCGCAGGCAAAAGGCACCCTGGCCGGTCATCGCGCTGGTGGGTTATACCAACGCCGGTAAATCAACGCTTTTCAATCGATTAACGCACAGTGACGTCATGGCGGCGGACATGTTGTTTGCGACGCTCGATCCCACGATGCGCGAGATCAAGCTGCCCGAAATCGACAAGGCGATCCTGTCGGACACGGTGGGTTTTGTGTCGGATCTGCCCACGCAGCTCGTCGCCGCCTTTCGCGCAACGCTTGAGGAGGTGACCACCGCCGACCTGATCGTGCATGTCCGCGACATGTCGCACCCCGACAGCGAGGCGCAATATGAGGATGTCCGCGCGATCCTGGCCGATTTGGGGGTCGGCGGGCAGGGGGGCGATACTGAAAGCGAAGCGGTGGCGCCCATCGCTCAGATCGAGGCATGGAACAAGATTGACCGGTGCGATGCCGATCTGCGCGCGCTGCTCGCCCAGCGCGCGCGGGGCCGCGACGATGTAATCATGCTGTCGGCGCTGACGGGCGAGGGTGTCGACGCGGGATTGCGCGTGATCAGCGCGCGGCTGACGCGCGATCATCAGGGGCGGAGGCTGGTGCTGGCGGCACATCAGGGCGACGCGCTGGCATGGCTGCACGCGCATGGTCAGGTGGTTGCCCAGCGCAGCAAAGCTGACGCCACCGAAACAGTCGAGGCGCGGCTGGCACCCCGCGATTGGGCGCGCTTCGCGCAGCTATGGCCCGGTCTTAACCCCCAGCCGCTTTGACGCTTTGCCACAGCGCTTCCTGCTCATCGAGCGACTGGCCCGCGATACTACCACCGGCGAGCGCCTCCATCGCTGCGAAGCGCGCCTCAAACTTGCGGTTGGCGGCGGCCAGTGCGGCTTCAGGGTCGATGTCTAGCTTTCGGGCCAGATTGGCGACAGCGAACAACAGATCGCCCATCTCCTCGTTCCGTGCGGTGTCATCGGCCGCCGCCGCAAGCTCGGCCAGTTCTTCGGCGATCTTGGCACGCGGTCCGGCAGGGTCAGGCCAGTCGAAACCGACCCGGGCGGCCCGCGCCTGCAGCTTTTCGGCGCGCTTGAGCGCGGGTAACGCCAGCGCGACGCCTGCTAGCGCGCCTTTTGCTGCCGCGTTGGGTGTTTGGGCGCGTTCGGCAGCCTTAATTTCTTCCCACGCTGCGCGCTGCGGCAGTTTGTGGCCATCACCAAAGATATGCGGGTGGCGCCGGATCATCTTGGCTGAGATGGTGTCGGCAACCGCATCAAAGTCGAACAATTTATTGTCGGCGGCGATTTGGGCGTGGAAGACAACTTGCAAGAGCAAGTCACCCAGCTCGTCGCGGATATGGTCGGCGTCGCCGCCCGTGATGGCATCGGCCAGTTCATAGGCTTCTTCAATGGTATAGGGCGCGATGGTTACGAAATCTTGCGCCAGGTCCCATTCGCAACCGCCGTTGGGATTGCGAAGCTGCGCCATCACCGCGAGCAGCCGGTCGATGGGCCGCAGGGCAGGGTCGTTATAACGTGCGGCTGGACTCATCTTATTATCCGATAATATATATTATGTAAAATAAATCGATACACTCGTCACCGGGTCATCTGCCAGGCCGACACCAGCAGGATCACCACGCCAAATATGACCACCCATGCCAATACCATTTTGAGCGCAGTCCCGGCAGGAATACGGTGCGCAGCGACCGCGCTGATCACGAGCGTGAACGCGCCGATAAACCAGATGACCTGAACCCATTGATCGCCGTTCATACCCACAGCTCCAGTCCATCAAACCCAGGCTCCACGCCATCGGGCAATTCGCCCTGCAGATCATCATAATCCATCGTATTGTCCATATGGACTAAAACCCCGCGATCGACCCCGCAGCGTTCGAGCGCCGCCAGTGTCATTGCAAGATGCGGATGCGTGGGATGCGGATGGCGGCGAAGCGCATCGATGACGAACAGGTCCACACCGGCAAAAAAGTCCACCATTCCACCCGTAAATTCTGAAAAATCAGTTGCATAGCCAACGCTCTTGCCGCCAATTTCAAAGCGCAGCCCGCTCGCCTGAACCGGACCATGCGGCATTTCGATGGCCGAAACGGTCAGGCTGCCCATTCGCTGCCGATCCTGTAGCGGCTGGGCCTCGATCAACGGGGGGTAACCAAAATTGCCGTCAAAGGCATAAGTGAAGCGGCGATGGAGGCGATCAAGCACCGGCTGGCGCGCATAAGCAAGCACGGGAGCGCCCTTAATGTTTGACAACTGCCGCAAATCATCGAGGCCGTGGCAGTGATCGGCGTGGTCATGGGTCCAGATGACGGCGTCGATTCCAGAGATTTGGGCGTCGAGCAGTTGCTGCCGCATGTCAGGGCTGGTATCAACCAATATCCTGTAATCATTGTAGGAAATCAGGATGGACGCGCGAGTTCGGGCGTTGCGGGGGTTGGCGGGATCGCATTGGCCCCAGTCATTGCCAATCCGCGGCACTCCTGACGAGGTTCCGCAGCCCAAAATACGTATTTTCAGCATGTTAAAGCAGGCGGCGGCAGAGCCTTAGTGAACAGGCGATAGAAGTTGGCCGTGGTCGTCGCGGCGAAGTCATCGGCATTTTCATCGCGCAAAGTAGCAACGAACCGAAGCGTATCGGCAACGAATGATGGTTCCCCCGGTTTCCCACGATGCGGCACGGGCGAGAGGAAGGGCGCGTCGGTTTCCACAAGCACGCGATTTGCTGGCAACCAGCGCGCGACCGCCTGCAAGTCATGGGCGTTTTTGAACGTAACGATCCCGGAAAGCGAGATAAACATCCCCAAATCGAGCGCAATTCGGGCGAAGTCGGCGCTGGCGGTGAAGCAATGGATGACGCCGGTGAACGCCCCCTGCTCCATCTCGTTGCGCAATATGTCGGCAGTGTCGGCTTCGGCATCGCGGGTGTGGACGATCAGCGGCAGTCCGGTCTCGCGTGCTGCCGCGATATGTTCGCGAAAACTAGCGCGCTGCTGCGCCCGGTCGCTGTGGTCGTAATAATAATCGAGCCCGCTTTCGCCGATGCCGATGACGCGCGGGTGCGCGGCGCGGGCGATCAGCCGCGCGGCATCGACGCCGACATGGCCGTCGGCCTCGTGCGGGTGGATCCCGACCGAGGCCCAAACGTCGGGTTCGCGCGTCGCCACGGCCAAAATATCGTCCCATTCGCTCTCGCGCGTCGCGATATTAAGCATCGCCCCGACCCCGGCCGCGCGCGCGCGGGCGAGCGCCTCGTCCTGCTGCTCGACCAGGCCCTTGTAATTGAGGTGGCAGTGCGAATCGACGATCATGCGGGCGCGACTTCCACGGGCAATTCGAGGCGCGGGAACAGGCCCTGCGGCGCGGCAAGGCGGAAACCGCCTTCGGCCAGCGGCGAATACCAATGACCTGTGATCGCCGTGGGCGAGCGCAGCGCGGCAGCGACGCCCATCTGGTCGAGCAGCCGCGCGGCGCTCGCCGGAATCACCGGCTGCACCGCCACCGTCAGCTGCGCAATGCAGATATAGAGTGTCGCCAGCACCGTTTCCATCCGCGCCGGATCGCTCTTGCGCAGCGCCCAGGGCGCCTGCGCGTCGATATAGGCGTTGCAGGCGAATACTGCCTGCATCCACGCGTCGAGCGCCTGCGACATGGCGAGATCGGCATAGGCGGCGGGCATGGTCGTGCCAACGATTTCGCCGACGGTCGCAAACAGCGCCTCATCGTCCGGCGTGTGGCCGTTAATGGCGGGAAGATTGCCGTCCAAATTCTTGAAAATCTGTGACAAAGTGCGTTGCGCGAGGTTGCCAAAGCCATTGGCAAGCTCGGCGTTGATGCGCGTGACAATCGCCTCGGCGCTATAGCTGCCGTCCTGTCCAAAGCTGACTTCGCGCAGCAGGAAATAACGCAGTTGATCAACGCCGAATAATTCGGCCAATTCCATCGGATCGACCACATTGCCGAGCGATTTCGACATTTTTTCGCCGCGCGACAGCAGGAAGCCATGGCCGAAAATCTGCTTGGGCAGCGGCAAACCGGCGGACATGAGGAAAGCCGGCCAGTAAACCGCATGAAAACGCACGATATCCTTGCCGATGATGTGCGCATCAGCGGGCCAGAAACGGTCGAATTCGCCGCCGCGCGCGGGAAAACCGATGCCCGATAAATAGGTCGTCAGCGCATCGACCCAGACGTACATGACATGGCCGGGCGAGCCCGGCACCGGCACGCCCCAGTCAAAACTGGTCCGCGACACGCTCAAATCGCGCAGTCCGCCTTCGACGAAGCGGATGACCTCGTTGCGGCGGCTTTCAGGCCGCAGAAAATCGGGCTGGTCGCGGTAGAGCGCGAGCAAGCGGTCCTGATAGGCCGACAGGCGGAAGAACCAGGTTTCCTCGGCGGTCCACTCGACCGGCGTGCCCTGCGGCGAGACGCGTGCGCCCCCTTCCCCATCGACCAGTTCACTTTCGTCATAGAAAGCCTCGTCGCGGACCGAATACCAGCCTTCGTAGCGATCGAGGTAGAGATCGCCGTTGGCGGCCATGGCTTCCCACAGCGCCTTGCTCGCGTCGTGGTGGCGCGGGTCGCTGGTGCGCATGAAAACATCCTGACTGATATTCAGTCCGGCGCACATATCACGGAAATAGGATGACATTTCGTCCGCTAGCGCCAGTGTATCGACCCCTGCGTCGCGCGCCGTCTGGACCATTTTCAGCCCATGTTCGTCGGTGCCGGTGATCAGGCGAACGTCGCGGCCCATCATCCGGTGGAAGCGCGCGATGGCGTCGGTCGCAATCGCCTCATAGGCATGGCCGATGTGCGGGCGCCCGTTGGGATAGCTGATCGCGGTGGTAATATAGAAAGGCTCGCTCATGCGACCGCCTCTAACGCCTATCAGCGCGCAGGGGAAGCGCCCGCCCCACCGTCGATCTGCGCCAACGTCGCAAAACTGTTGCCAATGTCAAAGGCGACCATCGCCGGGTCGTAGGAACCCGAAATAGCGTTGCGGCTGGCGGTTTGCACGCGGTCCCAGCAGTCCAGCGACTGCGGCGCGCCGGCATTGCCGCGCTCACGCGCCAGCCGCAGCAACAGGCGCGGTGCGAGATCGAGCAACAGCCGGAAGCGCGGCTTGCCCGCGACCCCGGCGACATCGCGCGCCAGCTCCTCGCGCAAGCGGTTGTCGGGGTCGCCGTGGCTGGCGATTGCCAGCAGCCGCTGTTCCATCTGGGCCGTGTCGCCATCGACGAGCTCGAGCGCACGGCCCGGAATGCCGCCCGCAGCCGTCATTGCCGCGCCAATCTGGCTCATATCGGCCAGCGGCCGCTGCGCGACCAGCCAGCTGCGCAACGCGTCGTCGTCGATCGGCTGGAACCGCAGCAGGCGGCAACGCGAGCGGATTGTCGGCAGCAAGCGCCCCGGTGAATGGCTGACCAGCAAAAACAATGTCTTGGCGGGCGACTCTTCGAGCGTTTTGAGCAACGCATTGGCCGCCCCTGCCTCCAGATCGTCAATCGCGTCGATGATGATGACCCGCCAATGGCCGATGGCGATGGTATATTGCAGCCGCCCGATCAGCATGCGGACCTGATCGACGGTGATGTTGCGCGCGATGTCTTTGCCTGGCTCGCGCGCAACATCACCGT
>JACEST010000095.1 GCA_013911715.1 Sphingopyxis sp.
CTCTGAAGGGCGCGGTCGATGGCACCATTTCGCTGCCGATCATTGTTCCCGAGATTTGTCTGGGGGTCGCGTTTCTAGTCTTTTTTTCCAAAGTGGGCTGGCCCAGCGGGCTGGTGTGGCCGTTCAATTTGAGCGCCATCATCGCCGCCCACATCACCTTTTGCTTCCCCTTTGTGACGATGGTCGTCCGCGCGCGACTCGCGACTTTCAACCGCGAACAGGAAGAGGCAGCGAAGGATTTGGGGGCAGGCGAATGGCAGGCGTTTCGCGACGTGCTGGTTCCGCACATCAAGCCCGCGTTGGTGTCGGGCGGGCTGCTGGCCTTCACGCTCAGCCTTGATGACTTTGTGATTACCTTTTTCACCAGCACGCCCGGCACCAACACTTTCCCGGTGCTGGTCTATTCGCTGGTCAAGCGCGGGGTGACGCCCGACGTCAATGCCGCGTCGACGATTCTCATCCTCCTTACCGTCGCCCTGACCGCCATCGCGCTCAAACTCCAGGGCACCAAAAATCTTGCCGGAAGCCACTGATATGCCCAGCGATTCCCCCATTATCGAGATTCGCGGCGTCACCAAACGCTTTGGCAAAGTCGCGGCGGTCGACAATGTCAGCCTCGAGATCCGCAGCGGTGAATTTTTTGTGCTGCTCGGGCCGTCAGGGTGCGGCAAGACGACGCTGCTGCGGATGATTGCGGGCTTTGAAGTGCCGACGTCGGGGCAAATCCTGATCGATGGGCAGGACATGGCCGGCATCGCGCCGAACAAGCGCCCGGTGAACATGGTGTTCCAAAGCTATGCCGTCTTCCCGCACATGAGCGTGGCGGACAATGTCGGCTATGGCCTGAAAATCGCCGGTGTCGGCCGCGCCGAGCGCGATGCGCGCGTCCGCGAGGCGCTCGGCCTCGTCAAGCTTGACGGGTTTGAGGAGCGCAAGCCCGACCAGATGTCCGGCGGCCAGCGCCAGCGCGTCGCGCTCGCGCGCAGCCTGGTGATGCGGCCCAAGGTGCTGCTGCTCGACGAGCCTTTGTCAGCGCTCGACGCCAAGCTGCGCGCGCAGATGCAGTTCGAGCTGAGCGACTTGCAGGATCAGGTCGGCATTACTTTCGTCACCGTGACCCACGATCAGGACGAGGCGCTGTCGATGGCGAGCCGCATCGCGGTGATCAACAAGGGCGAGGTAGCGCAGTTGGCCGCCCCATCGGACCTTTATGAGTATCCTGCCAACCGCTTTGTCGCCGATTTTGTAGGGTCGGTGAATATTTTCGAGGGCAAGCTGATCCTCGACGAGCCCGACAAGGCCGCGGTCGATTGCCCGGGGCTGGGCAAAGTCTATCTCAACCACGGCGTTACCGGGCCGCACGGCGGCGATGTGTGGGTGGCGCTGCGGCCGGAGAAAATGGTGCTGCACGTGCCCGGCGAAGGCAAAGCCGTGCGCGCCGCCGCGCAAGACGCGCCCGAAGGCTATAATTTCGCGCGCGGCGTCATTAAGGGCATGAGTTATTTGGGTGACATCACGCTGTTTGAAATCAAGCTCGACAGCGGCGCGATGATCCGTGCCTCACGCCCCAATTTGTCGCGTCACGACCAGGAAGATTTCACGTGGGATGACCGGGTGAGCATGCACTGGCGCGCGGATTCGCCGGTGGTATTGTTGGGGTAGAACGACTGCGCCCCTGCCTGCGCAGGGGCACGGTGTGACTAATGCGCCGCCTTTTTCCCCGGCACCAGATGCAGCGCCGCGACGATCAGACCGCCCAGCAGCAGCCCGAACACGCCTGACCCCGCCGCATTGATGATCCATTCCCACAGGCCGGCACCGGGCAAGCCGCCCGCAACGGCATGGGCAAAATCATGCAGCGCATGGCCCAGCCCGCCGATATGGAATTCATCGAGCCCGTGGAGCACAATCTGGCCGCCGACCCACAGCATGGCGGCGGTGCCGATCAATGCGAGCGCTGCAAGTAATTTGGGCATGAAGTGAACCAGACCGCGCCCGATGCTGCGCCGCGCGGCATGGCCCTCCTTGGCCATATGCAGGCCGATGTCGTCCATTTTGACGATCAGCCCGACCACGCCATAGACGATCATAGTGATCGCGACGGCGATGACCGCCAGCGTCGCTGCGCGGGTCCACAGGTCGCTGTCCATCACCTCATAAAGCGCGATGACCATGATTTCCGCCGACAGGATGAAATCGGTGCGAATGGCACCCGCGACCATGGCTTCTTCATGGTCCTTGTCGAGCACCGCCGCCGCATCCTCGGCGAGGCTGTGTTTTTCGGCGCTCCAGGCGTGCCAGACCTTTTCGGCGCCCTCGAAGCAAAGATAGGCGCCGCCGATCATCAGGATGGGCGTGATCGCCCATTTGGCAAACACCGACAACAACAGCGCGACGGGCAAGATGAAGACCAGCTTGTTTCGAAGCGATCCGCGCGCAATCCGCCAGATGATCGGCAATTCGCGGTCGGGGGTGAAGCCGGTCACGTAGCGCGGCGTGACGGCGGCATCATCGACCACGACCCCCGCGGCCTTTACCCCCGCCTTTGTTGCAGCGGCGCCGATGTCATCGATGCTGGCGGCGGCGACCTTGGCGATGGTGGCGACGTCGTCGAGCAGGGCAAAGAGGCCGGATGGCATAGTGCGACTTTCTTCAGCGAATCCTTACCCCCTTTACCGCCTGCCCTGAACTTGTCGAAGGGCTGTTCTTTCTTTCTGAAGGGTTAAGAAAAGGACAGCCCTTCGACAAGCTCAGGGCGAGCGGTTTTGAGGTTAGCTAGGGTCAGGACCTTAGAGCGCCCGCAATCTTGGCTCCGCTGCATCCAGCGCCCCGCGAATAATCCGCACCATATCGTCGATCTGCGCCGTGGTGATGATCAGCGGCGGGCACATAACGATGCTGTCGCGGATGCCGCGCACCATCAGTCCGCCGGCGATGCACAGGTCGCGCACCATCGGCCCCGCCGTTCCTTCCTTGCCGCCAAAGCGCGCGCCTGTTGCTTTATCGGCAACAATCTCAACCGCGCCGAGTAAGCCGATCGAGCGCGCTTCGCCCACCAGCGGATGGTCGGCCAGCGTCGCCAATGCCTCCGCCAGATAGGGCCCGGTTTCATTGCGCACCCGGTCGACCAGATGCTCGCGCTCCAAAATCTCAATATTGCGCAGCGCCACCGCCGACGCGACCGGATGGCCCGAATAGGTGTAGCCGTGGACAAAATCGCCGCCGGTTTTCATCACCTTGATAATCTCGGCGCTGACCGCGACGGCAGAAATGGGGAGGTAGCCCGAGGACAGACCCTTCGCCATTGCGATGATGTCGGGCTGGACCCCCATCGTTTCATGGCCCCACATATTGCCGGTGCGCCCGAACCCGCAAATCACCTCGTCGCAGACCAGCAAAATGCCATATTTGCGGCAGATGGCCTCGACCTGCGGCCAGTAATTGGCGGGCGGAATGATGACGCCGCCTGCCCCCTGCACCGGCTCACCGATGAAGGCGGCAACATTTTCGGGGCCGACTGCAAGGATCTTGTCCTCGATCGCCGCGGCGCACGCAGTGCCAAAAGCCTCCGGCGTCAAGTCGCGCCCTTCATTATACCAATAGGGCTGGCGGACATGTTCAATCCCGGCGAGCGGCAGGACGCCGGGGGCAGGAAAGCCCTGCCCGTGCATGGCTTTCATCCCGCCCATGCTCACGCCCGCGACGGTCGAGCCGTGATAGGCATTGTGACGGCTGATGAAGATGGTGCGGGTGGGCTCACCCTTCACCTGCCAATAATGGCGGACGAGACGCAGGATGGTGTCGTTCGCCTCGCTGCCCGAGCTGTTGAAAAACACGTGCGGCAGGCGGCCACCGGTGAGGCTGGCGATTTTGTCGGCGAGCATGACGGCGGGCGGGTTCGCGGTCTTGAAGAAGCTGTTGTAATAGGGCAGCTCGAGCATCTGTTCCTTGGCGACATCGGCAAG
Organism: Sphingopyxis sp.; assembly: GCA_013911715.1. Lineage (GTDB taxonomy): Bacteria > Pseudomonadota > Alphaproteobacteria > Sphingomonadales > Sphingomonadaceae > Sphingopyxis. Next base: position 3,966 of record JACEST010000095.1, read on the forward strand.
TTCGCTGCGGCCATAACCGATATTGACGCACCACAGCCCGGCCATGCCGTCGAGGATGCGGTTGCCGTCGCCGTCGTGGATGTAACAGCCCTCGGCATGGGTGATGATCCGGCTGCCACCCAGATCTTCGATTTCCTGCCAGTCGGCCTGCGCGGGCAGATGGTGGGCGATGTCGAGGCGGCGTAATTCGGCGATGTCGTAATTGCGGGGCATGTGGGGTCTCCTGAACGATAGCGTCGCCCCTGCGAAGGCAGGGGCCGTTGGCGGCTTGTCGCGGCGGTGCGGGGCAAGCCTTTAGCGGCCCCTGCCTTCGCAGGGGCGACGGATAGTCAGGGTGAAAACCCGATGCGCGCTTGATAGCGGTTATAGCGGGTGATGCAGCGGTTCATGCCTCGCCTCTTAACGCTTTTCCGAGGAGGCGGAAATAGGTCTGGCTGTCAGGGTCGTTCTCAGTGCCCCATTCGGGGTGCCATTGCACCGCCAGCAGCGGCGCGCCATTGGGCCGCGCGCTATAGGCCTCGACCAGGCCGTCGGGTGAGCGCGCCTCGACGGTGAGGCCGTCGGCGAGCCGTCCGATGCCCTGATAATGCACCGAATTCACATCGAGCGCGGGCTTGGCATAGGCATGCGCCAGCATCCCGCCATCGACCAGCGCAACCGGATGGCGATGGTCGAACATCGCGTCAAAGCTCACGCCATCGGGGGCATGGTGGCGGATGAGGTCGTCGCTCGCGCTGGTATCGCGGCGCAATGTGCCGCCCAGCGCAACGTTGATTTCCTGAAAGCCCCGGCAAATCCCGAACACCGGCCGCCCTGCGTCGATCATGCTGCCAACGAGGCCGAGGGCAATTTCGTCGCGGTCGTCATCGAACGGACCATCGCCGCCATCCTCGCCATAGCGGTGGGTCGCCACGTTTGAAGGACTTCCGGTCAGCAAAATGCCGTCGAGCCGCGGCGCCACTTCGGCCGCGCTCATCAGGTCAGGGAGCGAGGGCACAATCAGCGCCGCGACATCGGCATAGGACATCGCGCTGCGAATATAACGGTTCATCACCGCCTGCGCGACCTCTGTTCCGACCATGCGGTTGCAGGCGATGATGCCAAGGACAGGGCGGCTCGTCATGCCGGAAACCGCTGTGCAAAGGCCGCCGCCGCACCGAACAGCCCGGGCTGGTCGAGTTTGATCAGCTTCACCGGAATCGCCGCCATATAGCCCTCGAACCGGCCCTTGGCGCGGAAGCGTTCGGGGAAGCCCGAGCGTATCAGCGTATCGCGGATGCGCAGGCCCAGGCCGCCCGCGATCACCACGCCCGACGCGCCCTGCGCGAGGGCTATGTCGCCCGCTACGCTGCCCAGCGACAGGCAGAAGCGGTCTGCGGCGGCGGCGGCAAGGCTGTCTTCGCCGCTCATCGCCAATTTCCAGATGGTGCGATCATCAAGCGGCGCGATGGCGCGGCCCTCCAGGCCCGCGAGCGCCTCGTAAACATCGACGATGCCGGGTCCCGAGACGATGCGCTCGACCGACACGCGGCGATGCCGCTTGCGCAGCCGCGCGAGAATGGCATCCTCGATGCTGTCGAGCGGGGCGAAATCGATATGCCCGCCTTCGGTCGCCTGCACGCGATAAGCGCCGCCGTCGCGCCACACATGTGCGACGCCGAGGCCAGTGCCAGGGCCAATAACGCTTATCGTTCCGCTGGCCGGCAAATCTTCCTCAGGCCCGCACAGATGGTCGAAGGCGCTGGCATCGGCGGCAGCGACGGCATGGCCGACCGCTTCGAAATCGTTGATCAGCAGATGCTGGTCGACGTTCAATTTCTCACCGATCAACGCCGGGCGGATGATCCACGGGTTGTTAGTGAAACGGATGATGTCGCCTTTGGTCGGCCCCGCGATGGCGATGGCGGTCGCGCGCGGCAGGGAGCCGCCGCTGATCCGTCCGAAATCCTCCCACGCGGTTTGGAAGCTGGCATGGTCGGCGGTTTGCAGCGTGACGGCTTCGCCCAGCTTGACCACGCGGCCACCGCCTACTTCGGCCAGCGCAAAACGCGCGTGCGTGCCGCCGATATCAACCGCAACCAATTGCTGTGTGGAAGCCATGCTTTGCTACCCTGCCCTCTCCAACGCCGCGTTACCGTTCGTGTCGAGCGAAGTCGAGACACCCCGAAGAAAGGCACAAGGCGGCGAGGCCTCTCGACTTCGCTCGAAGCGAACGGCACGATGGTGGGGTGCCGCAAGCCTGTGCAGATGACAAGCCGCATACGACTGCAAAGCAGTCTTAGTGTCGTGGTCGATAGGGGAAAATGGCGCACCCGGAACGATTCGAACGTCCGACCCCCAGATTCGTAGTCTGGTGCTCTATCCAGCTGAGCTACGGGTGCGTGGAGGAGCGCCAATAGGGCGAAGCCCTATGCGGCGCAACCCCCTATTTCTCCGACTTGAGTGCCGCCTGTGCCGCCGCCAATCGGGCGATCGGCACGCGGTAAGGCGAGGCGCTGACATAATCGAGGCCGACGCTTTCGCAGAAATAGATGCTCGGCGCGTCGCCGCCATGTTCGCCGCAGATGCCCAGCTTTATACCGTCGCGGGTCGCGCGTCCGCGTGTCGCGGCAATTTCGATCAGCTGGCCTACCCCCGCCACGTCGATGCTGACGAATGGGTCAGCGAGGAAAATACCCTTGTCGACATAGTGGGTCAGGAAGCGCCCGGCATCGTCGCGGCTGATACCGATGGTGGTCTGGGTCAGATCATTGGTGCCAAAGCTGAAAAACTCGGCACTTTCGGCAATCTCACCCGCCATCAGCGCCGCGCGCGGCAGTTCGATCATCGTGCCGACCAGATAGTCGATGCGCGCGCCGCGTTCGGCAAAGACTGCTTCGGCCATGCGGTCGATGACCGCCTTCATCAGGTCGAGCTCGCGCTTGGTCGCGACGAGCGGGACCATCACTTCGGGGATTGGCGCCGCGCCGCTGGCGGTGGCAACGTCAAGCGCGGCTTCGAAAATCGCGCGCGCCTGCATTTCGTAAATCTCGGGATAGGTCACGCCGAGGCGGCACCCGCGATGGCCGAGCATCGGGTTAAACTCATGCAGTTCGTTGGCGCGTGCCTTCAGCTTTTCTATGCCCACCCCGGCGGCCTCGGCCACCTCGGCAAACTCTTCCTCTCGCGTGGGCAGGAATTCGTGCAGCGGGGGGTCGAGCATGCGGATGGTGACGGGAAGGCCCGCCATCACCTCGAAAATCCCGGCGAAATCGCTGCGCTGTTCGGGCAGCAATTTGGCCAGCGCCTTGCGCCGCCCCGCTTCATCGTCTGCCAAAATCATCTGGCGAACTGCCGTGATGCGGCTGGCGTCGAAGAACATATGCTCGGTGCGGCACAGGCCGATGCCCTCGGCGCCGAAATCGCGCGCGACCTGAGCATCATGAGGGGTTTCAGCGTTGGCGCGCACCTTCATGCGCCGCACCTTGTCTGCCCACACCATCAACGTGCCAAAATCGCCGACCAGTTCGGGCTGCAGCGTCTTCACCTCGCCCGCCATCACTTCGCCTGTGGAGCCGTCGAGCGTGACGATCTGCCCTTCAT
>JACEST010000096.1 GCA_013911715.1 Sphingopyxis sp.
GTCCAAAGCATCGCCGCGCTGGGCGACGGCGATGCTTTGGACCAAGCGGTGGGGGCCGCCGAAGCCGCCGCCGCTGCTCAGGGCGAACGGATCGCCGCCGCCGAAGCCGCGCTCGCTGCCGCCGAAGCCGCGCGTGCCGCCGCTGACGCCGAACTTGGCGCTGCCGATGTCGCGCTCGCCGAAGCGCGCGCGGCGCTCGCCGCGCTCGACAGCGAAACTGCCACCTTGACGCGCGCGCTGGCGAGCGGGCCAAGCGGCCAAAACCGCGCGCTTGACCAGCTGCGCGCCGCGCCGGGCTATGAAACCGCACTCGCCGCCGCGCTGGGTGACGAGCTCGATGCCGAAGTTGGCGAAAGCGTCGCGCGCGGCTGGCGGGGCAGCGCGGCGGCACCCGGCGATCCTGCGCCGCCAGCCGGGACGGCCGCGCTCGCCGATTTTGTAACCGCGCCGCCCGCGCTGCTGCGACGCCTGCGCCAGATCCTTGTCGCCGACGCCGACCTCGGCCAACCGCTCGCCATCGGCCAGCGCCTCGTTACCACCGCTGGCACGCTGCGCCGCTGGGACGGTTTTGTTTCGAGCGGTGACGGGGCGGTGGCTGCTGAACGGCTGGCTCGCCACAATCGCCTCGACCAATTGACCGCGAGACGACCCCTGCTGGACAACGAAATGCAGCGAATGGCGGGGGTTCGGGCGACGTTTGCGGACCAAAGCGCCATGGCCCGCGAAACCATTGCTGCTGCACGCACGGCGCTCGATGCGGCTGACACCGAACGACGCAACGCGCTGAGAACGCTTGATTCGGCCCGCGGTGCGGTCGAACGCCATGATGCGGCGAGCGCGCTTCATGTGCGCCGCCGCGCCGAGCTTGCCGACGCTTTGCGCGCGGCGCAGGCGCAGCTTTCCGCCGAACAGGTGTCCTTTGCTGCACTGCCTCCGCAGCTGGTCGCGCAGGAAAAGCAATATGCCGCCGAACAAGCGGGCGATCAGGCCCGCGCCAACGCCCAAATGGCGCGCGCCGCCATCGCCGACCACGACCGCACCCTCGCCAATATCAAGGCGCAGCACGCCATCACCGCCAGCGAAGCCAAAAGCTGGAAAGACCGTTCAGGCGAAGCGGCGCGCCGCGTCAGCGACATGGACAAACGCGCCGCGCAATTGGCCAGGGAGTTGGAATCGCTGGCAGATGCGCCCGACTGCCTCGCCGCAGCGCGCCTTGCGCTCGAAGAACAACGCACCCAGCGCCAGTCCACCGCTGCCGCCGCCGAAGCGGCGGAGCGCGACGCCGAACGGGCGGTTGCTGCAGCCGAAAATGCGCTCGCGGTCCAGCGCGAAACCCTCGCCACCGCGCGCGAAACCCGCGCCGGTGCCGCCGCCCGCGCCGAGAATTCCGACCTCAAACGTGTTGAAATGGGGCGACTTTCGGGCGAGCGGTTCGAATGTTCGCCGCCGCTGCTGCCCGAGCGCAGCGGTTTTGCGAGCGACAGCGTCGGCGATGCCGCGCGCGAATCGGCGCAGCACGATCAACTGATCGCCGATCGCGAACGGCTTGGCCCCGTCAATCTGGTCGCCGCCGACGAACTTGCCGCGCTCGACGAAGAACGCGCCCGCAGCGCCGCTGAAATCGAGGAATTAACGCAGGCGGTCAATCGGTTACGCGGGTCAATCGGCAACCTCAACCGCGAAGGCCGCGTCCGCCTGCTCGCAGCTTTCGATGCGGTCAACGGCCATTTCGAGCGATTGTTCGGCACGCTGTTCGGCGGCGGGCAGGCGCATTTGGAACTGGTCGACGCCGACGACCCGCTCGAGGCGGGGTTGGAGATTATGGCGCAACCACCGGGCAAGCGGCTGGGCACGCTGACCCTGCTGTCGGGCGGCGAACAGGCGCTGACGGCCGTCGCGCTGATTTTTGCGCTGTTCCTGACCAACCCCGCGCCGATCTGCGTGCTCGACGAGGTCGATGCGCCGCTCGACGACGCCAATATCGAGCGTTTCTGCGACCTGCTTGACGCGATGGTGCGCGAAACCGACACCCGCTATCTGATCGTCACACACAATGCCGTAACGATGGCGCGGATGCACCGATTGTTCGGCGTGACGATGGCCGAACAGGGCGTGTCGCGGCTGGTGTCAGTCGATCTGGGCGGCGCCGAGCAACTGCTGGCGGCGGCGTGAAGGTTGACGACCATAGTTTTTGGAGTTACAAAAAATAAGCAGCGCATTGTAATTGTCTGATCCTCATTTCGAACTCGATCTAAACTCAAATTCTATTCTCGTAATTTTCTTGCTGCGCTGTTTGACCAAATGCGGACCCGTTTGTCGGATGTCCGTGGCGGCTTGAGAGATAGAAGATGAAGATTGAATTCGATCCGGACAAGCGGTTGAAGATTCTGCACGAACGCGGAATCGATATTGCGGACGCTGGAGCGGTTTTTAACGGCGACTATGTTGAGATCCTTGATGACCGGAAGGATTATGGCGAAGTCCGATATCGTGTGTGGGGATTTTTGGGCGTAATGCGCATAAGTCTTGTTTGGACGCCACGCGGGGATCGACGCCGCATTATTACAATGAGACGTGCTCATGAATATGAACATGAAGCCAGACGCAAAGCAGTGGATTGACCCGGATGACGATGACGTCGTCTGGACAGAAGAGATGTTCCGTCGAGCGGCAATCTACCACGGCGACAAATTGATTCGCCCTGCTTCTGGAACGCTGACCAAGCCGGGGCGTCCCGCAAGCGCCAATCCCAAGAAGCAAGTCACACTGCGGCTCGACAGCATTGTCGTTGAAAAGTTCCGCGCTTCCGGTCCCGGCTGGCAGAGCCGGATCAACGCCGAATTGCGTAAAGCACTGGGGCTTTAGGCCGTCCCGCCGACCACCAGCAGCGCCGCGAACACCAAGAGGCCCGCAAAGCGGTTGCTGCGGAACTTCGCGAGCGCATCAGCGCCGTCGGTGGGGTCAAGTGTCACCACTTGGCCCGTCAGGTGGATGGCGGCGGGGAGCAGTGCCACCAGCACCAGCGGGTCGGGCCGCACCTGCCACAGCGCCAGCCCCCAACCACCCAGCGCGGCGGCATAGCAGGCGGCCACACCCCAGTGCACCCACGGCCCCAGTGCCCGCGCGCTCGAACGGATGCCGACGAGCGCATCATCCTCGACATCCTGCAGCGCATAGATAGTATCAAAGCCGACCACCCAGGCAATGGTGCCAAGATAGAGCCACATGAGCGCCGCACCGCCGCCTTCGGCGATGGCCACCCAGCCGACCAGCGCGCCCCAACTGAACACGAGACCTAACCACAATTGCGGCCACCAAGTGATCCGTTTCATGAAGGGATAGGCGGCGACGGGGCCGAGGCTGGCGAGCGCCACGCCTTGCGCGAGCCGCGGCAATTGCAGCAGCACAACAAGGCCAATCAGGCACAGTGCGGCCATCCAGATTGCCGCCGCGCGCCGCGACACTGCGCCGCTGGCAATCGGCCGCGCCGCCGTACGCGCCACTTGGGCATCAAGATCACGGTCGATGATGTCATTATAGACGCAGCCCGCACCGCGCATCACGATCGCACCGAGCAGCAACCATAGCAGCAAATCCCAACGCTCCACCGCACCACCAGCCAGCGCCAGACCAAATCCGCACGGCCAGAAGAGCAGCCACCAGCCGATCGGCCGGTCGAACCGCGCAAGCGAGGCGTATGGCCGCCAGCGTCGCGGCAGCAAGGCAACGAACCCGCGATGCTGGCTGTCGGGCGGCAGGATGGTGTCGGCGGCCATAGCTGCCGCTGGCACCGGCCAGCCAGTGATTGCAAGTCTAATTTGTCAGGTGCAGGTGCGCGGCGTCACGCCGGGCGTCGGATAAACCTGTGACAGGTCGCGCGATTCGCGCACGGTGAAGGCGGCCGTGGACCGGATCGTGCGCGGCCCCAGCCACGAACCATATAGCAGCGGCTGGTAGCTATAATAAACCTCAACAAACATCACCGCACTGCCCGCTGCGGCTGTAACTTCGCGTCCTGTCGGCCCCATGCCGGGAAAGGCCGTTCCAGTGGCGCCGACACCGGCCACGCCATAGGATGACGGGCTTGATGGACGATTGCCGAAGCAGCGCTGCCAGCGGATGAATTGACCGCCTTCGGCATTGGTTTCCAGGCTCGACAGGATCATCCGGCCATTGGCTTGAAAGTTGAGGTCGCCGCTTTGCAAGTGCGCGCCAGTGAACACGTCATTGATGTCGCCTTCGCGAATCTGCGGGACCGACAGATTGTTGCCCGATGCGATGCGCGCGGCATTGTCCGCCGCGCTGAGCGTGATCTGGCTGATCCGCGTATTGGCGAGCGTCAGATTGGCGATTTCCATGCCGCCAAACCCCAACAGCAGCATGAACGGCAGCGTGTAGGCAAGCTCGACAATGATGGTACCGCGCGTGTCGGATTCGCGCCCGAACAGACGGCGGAGCGGAAGGGCGAGCCGGGCGATCATGTGCAAATCTCTGTATCGTTGATGTCGTTCGTATTGAACGGCTGGTTGCGCAGCACGGTTGCCGCCCGAATCGTCGAAATTTGGGGCTGACCCAGCATCTTCCACGCTGGAAATATCCGGCTGATTTGCATTTGCGCGGTGTAAAGCACCACTTCGTCGCCGCCGCCCTGGCCGCCCCTGCCCCGATTAAGGTCGAACCCGCCGTTGCCGTTCAGGTCGGTGAAACATTCACCAGCGTCCCTGACGCCGTTGGGAGCAAGCGGATTGTCCTCGAACGGCTCCGGATTGTTCACACCGCTGAAATCGTCATAGGCAAGGCGGGTGTAGGTCACCGTTGCGCTGCCGAATACGTTCCTGACCGTTTCGGTAACCCCTGCATCGATCGCCGATTGCGAGGCGTTGTTCCCTTCCAGCGCCGCATCGCGCGCCGCGCGGTTGACCGCGCCCGACAGCACCGATTTGGCATAAAGCTGCATCGAAAAGTCGAAAATGCCCATCAGCACGAGCAGGAACATCGGCGCGGCCAGCGCGAATTCCATGATCGACGTTGCGCGCTCGTCACCGACAAGGCGCGCCAGCAGGGGGCGGAACCGCGCGATCATTCGTAGAGCCTCAGCTTGGAAATCTGCCGCGCAATGGCCTGGAACTGTGTGTTCAGCGACGCTGCGTTCGACGCCGTGAACGCCTTGTCCGTTCCGCTGGCGCAGCTCACCAGCGATGGCGTCTGAGTGGCATCGAAGTCAATCGTCCAGATGGTAATGCCTTTTGCCTTGGCAGCCGCGCAGATTTGCAGAAAGCGGTTGGTGTGGCGCTGGTTGCCATTAGCATTGTCCGTCTGGCCCACGCGCTGCATCGTGAATTCATATCCCTGGAAGGACAGGTTGCCCGTATTGGTGACCATTTCCCCATCGGTCATGAAAATCAGATGGCGCTGGATCGTGCGCTGGTTCGGCGCCGTCTGGTTTTCTGCCGCAAACAGGCCATCAGGCGAAATTAGACGTGCACCCCACACCATGCCGCCGTCATGATAAGTGTTACCGTTGGCGGTGAAGGAATCGATATATGCCTGGAAATTGGAGCGGTCTGCCGCCGTCATGGTGGTCAATTTGATGGCCGCAACCGGACAGCTGTTGAAATTGAACGCACTGCGGTCTGTGGTCGTGGTCTGGGGTGCGCGCGTAGACCGACCGAACGCAAGATAGCCCATCTGCAGTTTCCACTGCGTATCAGGATCCGACACACTGGGTACCAGGTCGATATCCATGTCAAAGGCATCTTCCGGTGCTGTTTCAGTATGCGCAAAGGGCGTTGTCTTGCGTTCGATGATGCATCCGTTCCAGCTGACGGTTGCGCCAGCACCATTGTCGCCGACGTCATAGGTCACCGTTCCGCCAGCCTTGGCAGCCGATACTTCGAAGGGGCGATCCTCGTACCGATATGTCGAAAAGGCCAAAATCGGCGGCTGCGTAACGGTCGATGGGGTGGTGCGCGTAAACGTGTCGGTACGACGCTGGACACGGCAGATCCAATTTTTGTTGGGCCTTACCCAGACATGCCGATAGGTATTGAATCTGAAATTCTCGTTATTATTGAATGTTGTGACGAGGTTGCCGTCCGCATCAACATATTGCCCAGTCTGGGTTGGCGGCAAAACGCCGGTAGATACCGGGACTGAATTGGCTTGAGGTGTCAAATCCTCTTCGCATTCCTCCTCATCGGTTGCCACGACCGAACCGTCGTTCGTCCATGAGCTGCCCTGCGTGATCGGACCGTCATATGGCGTCCCATAGGTGGTGGTGCCGGTGCCCCATGTGGTCGTGTAAACAGGCGTTCGCGAGGGCAGCGTTACTTCATCATCCAGCCAATCGGAATCGGCCGCCGTCAGGATGCTGCCAACATTGACGTTAAAGTTATAGGGCACCACGCCAAAGCGGATGCGGCCGTCGCCGATCTGCGCGCCGGTCAGCGTGTCAAAGAAGTTCAACGTCGCGGTTTTGAGCGCCTGCAAGCGCGTGACCGTATCGCCCGAATTGATGTTCCCCATCGATCCCGTGACGTCGAGCACGAGCATCACGTCGACGTTCGAGATTTCCAGCTTTGCGGTGCAATTGACCGACAGGTTAAACTCTTCCTGCCCGAACACTTTCATCAGTGATGTTGGCAGTTTTGCGCTGGCCGTGCCCTTGACGTTCGACGGGCCGTCCTGCACCGAATTGAACGCGATGTTCGTCGAACCATAAAGCCCGGTATCATAGTTGATGTTGAACATCTTGGTCGCTTCGGCCTTGTTGGCGTCGGTATAGGTGGTCCCGACCATCGAGCGTCGCCCCGCCAGCGCGCCGGCGTCGCACGCCTGTTGCAGGCGCAGGTCGGCCATATAGGCGCGGCCAATATCGACCCCTGAGCCGACAATGCCGATCATCGGCAGCGTGGCCGCCGCGACCAGAAAATAGGTGTTGCCGCGCTGGTCGCGGACCAGCCGTTCAATCGCGCTGCGAATGCGCCGTTTTGCGTCGTGCTGCTTCGCCACCGATATGCTCCTTCGCCGCGCACAAGGCGGCTCTGCGGATAAAATGATGGCTGGGATAGCGCGGCAAAGGTTACCAACTCCCTAAACGCCAAGGGCCTGTCCCGTTTCGAAGCGGTGCTGGGCCAAAGGGTTAACTCGCGCTATAACGCCGCAGATGACCGCAATACCCGCTTGGCCGCCCGCGAGCACGCCGCGCCTTTATGTCGAAACGCCGCTGGCCGACGACACGGCCGTGCTGATCGAGGGCAATGCCGCCCATTATCTGCGCCATGTGATGCGGATCGCCGACGGCGCGCCGGTGCGTTTGTTCGACGATATCGGCGGCGAATGGCTGGCCAGCTGTGCTGCAGCGGGCAAGCGGGCGATTACCGCGTCGGTGACGCGCAAGCTGCGCGAGCGCGAGGCGGTGCCCGATTTCTGGCTGTGCTTTGCGCCGATCCAGATTGACGCGGTCGACGAT
>JACEST010000097.1 GCA_013911715.1 Sphingopyxis sp.
GAATTCGGGATTCTCGGCGTGGCGTTCGGCATTGGCGGCGAGCAGGCCCAGCTGGCTCGCCAGATTTTTGACATCGTGCATGATGAAGGCGAAACGGCGGTTGAATTCGTCGAACCGGCGCGCTTCCGACAATTCGGCCTGGCTTTGCATCTCGGCAATATGGCTGGCGGCGTGGCGTCCCGAAATACGCAGCACATCCAAATCCTCCCAGTCGAGCGAACGCGATGCGAGCGGCCGGTGCAGCAGCGCGATCGCCACCATCCGGCCCATGTGCAGCAACGGCAACAACACCCAGATCCGATCATCGCCAATCAGCCACGGCGGCAGATCGATGTCGGCGGGCTGCTGCTGCGCGTAAATGTCGATGGCGTTGCCGTGCCGCAGCCGGTCAACATCGACGATATGGCCGGTTTCCTGCAGCACATAGGCGTCGCGCACCGGCACATGATTGTCGGGGTCAATCGTGGTTGGCCATTGCCAATGGTCGACCACGCGGTAATTGCCGTCGATATCGCTGGTCAGCAGCACCGCGCCGGGGCTGCCCGCCAGCTCGGCCAGCGCGCGGGCGATGCGGCGAAACGTCGGCTCGCTCGCCTGCGCCTGGCCCGACAGCGTCGCCGTAAAGCGCATCCATTCGCTGCGATAATCATAGCGATGTTCAAAGAAATGTTTGGAGATGGTGACCGACAGCCACGCGCGCGCCCGCGCCGACGCCAGCATCAACATCCCAAAGCCCAGCGCCAGGATCAGGAACGCGCCCTGTGCCAGATCGCCGTAATCGCCCCCGACCACCCGCGCGAGCGCAGCCGTCAGCGCGATCAAGACCAGATAGACCGCCAGCGCAACCAGCGCGAGCGTGCGAAACGCAATCGCACGCGACAGGCGAATGCGCTCGCGTCCCGTATCGATGGCAACCAGTATGAAGCTGGGCAGCACCATCAGGGCCACCAGCGGCTCCACCTGGATCAGCGCGGTGGGCGTGCTCGCCGACAGCCATCCCAAAAAGTGAATGTTGAGCCGATAGGCCCACAGCGCCGCCAACCCGCCCGCGACCACCAGCACCGCCTTGCGCAAACCGTCGCTGTGGTGGCGCGCAAAATGTTCGACAAGCAACAGCCCTGCCGATGCCGTCAGCATATCGACAAAGTGCAGCCCGTTAGTCGACCATCCCGCCCCGATTGGCACGCCCGCGCGCGCGATGTTCAGATAGGCGAGCCCCCCAAGCACTGTGGCGATCAGGTTGATCGTCACCAGCGTCACCAGCATCAGCCGGATCGAGCGTGACCACTGTCCGTTGCCGTCGCGCGTAAACGACGCGTGCAGCCAGACCAGAAAACCAAGGTTGCGCAGCGGATCAGCGATCAGCGCCGCCAAACTGCCAGGCCCGAAAACATACCAGGCGCCGCTCCACAGCGCCATGCCGGCAAGCAAAGCGACCAGCGCGCCGCGCGACGGCATCAGCTCGGTCACGCGCTGCGAGGGCCGAAACGCCAGCCACAGCGCAGCCGCGCCAAAGGCCAGCATCGCTAGCCACGCAAACAAGCCTCCCAGCGGGGCGAGCCATTCATCCATGCGCGTCCCCCCGCATCACCGCGCCCCCGCCGGCCACAAAACCACCCGCACCGTCTGGAGCAGGATCAACAGGTCGAGGAAGGGCGAATAATTTTTGGCGTAATACAGGTCATATTCCAGCTTGACCCGCGCATCCTCCACCGATGCGCCATAGGGGTAATTAATCTGCGCCCAGCCGGTCAGCCCTGGCTTCACCATATGGCGTTCGGCATAAAAGGGCATTTGCTGTTCGAGATCAGCGACAAAGCTCGGCCGTTCGGGGCGCGGGCCGACAAAGCTCATCGCGCCCTTGAGCACGCACCAGCATTGCGGCAGCTCGTCGATCCGCAGCTTGCGGATTATCCGTCCGACGCGGGTGATGCGCGGGTCATTGGCCTGGGCCCATACTGCCTGCCCCGCTGCTTCGGCGTCTGTGCGCATCGAGCGCAGCTTCCAAATGTCATAGGGCTCGCCATAGAGCCCGACACGCGGCTGGCGATACAGCACGGGCCCGCGGCTATCGAGCTTGATCGCGATGGCGGCGATGATGACGAGCGGCAGCGAGAGGATCAGCACCGTCAGGCTGGCAACAATGTCGAATACGCGCTTGCTCACGCGCGCCACGCGCTGCCCCGCCGAAAAACCGTCGGAAAAAATCAGCACGCTGGGGTTGGTGGTGGCAAGGTCGACGCGCCCCGTCTCGCGTTCCAGAAAGCTTGCCATGTCGTTGACATGCACGCCCGTGGTCTTGATGCGCAGCAAGTCGGACAGCGGCAGTGCGTTGCGCCGCTCCTCGAGCGCCAGCACTACTTCGCCCGCGCCCAAGCCGGTCACATACTCGGACAGATTGTCGATGTCGCCGCGCCGCACCGCGCCTGGCAAATCGGGCGTCTGGTCGGTCATCGCAACATAGCCGACGACGGAAAAGCCCGCGCCGGGCTTTCCCGCCATTTCGCCAATCCGCGCCGCGCGGCGGCCTGCGCCCAGCACCAGAATCCGGCGGCGAAACTTGTCCGTGCCCACCAGATTGACAAGCAGCAGCCGGATCAGCACCAGCGCCGCAATCGCTACAATCATCGCGTAAATGCTGTTCGCGCGCCACAGCGTCAGTGCGGGCAACAAAAAGCGCACCAGCGACAGGAAAATCACGCCGAGTGACACCCCCGCAAGCAGCCGCGCCACGCCAAAGCGCATCGAACGCAGCGCTTCATTACCGTAAAAGCCCGTCGCCATCATGCCGAGCTGGAGCGTCACCGAAAAGGTCAGCAGCGGCCAGAAGCGCCCCCCCGGCGATCCCGCCGCAATGCCGATCTGGTGCGCATAGAGCCGCCAGCCTGCCTCCGCCGCGAGCAACAGCGTGGCAAATTCGACCAGCCACAGCGCGATCACCGCATGCGGGACATAATGTTTGAACAGCCTGAACATGGTCGCGGGCGATTTCCTTCACGCTCGCTTTACAGGCCACTTATTGAGTGTCGGTTAATCTTACACCGACGGGGAATCCTCGCGCCAATTGTCGATACATTTTACATTCACACGCGCCGGGCATATCTTTGGCCCATGCCAGTTCGGCCACCGGGAGACACGCCATGAAAACCGCCATCGCCACCATCGCCACCGCCGCCATACTCGCCGTCGCCCCGCCCGCCGCCGCGCAGCGCGAGGACAAGGTTTTGGGCGTCGGCGGCATTTTTGGCTGCTCGGCGGGCGGCGACAAACAGGAAATCGGCGCGGTCGCGGGTGGCCTGCTCGGCGGCTTTCTGGGCAACCGCATCGCCGGGCGCGGCAACCGTATCCTCGGCACCGTGCTCGGCGGTGCGCTGGGCGCAGCGGCGGGCTCGGCCGTCGGCTGCAAGCTGCAAAAGAATGACCGTGAAAAGGCCGAACGTGCGGTGCAGGACGCCGTGCTGACCGGCAATGATCAAAGCTGGTCCAACCCTGAAACCGGCGCATCGGGCATAGTCGAGGTCGAGGGGGTCGCGAGCGGTGCCGAGCTCGCCGATGTCCAATTCGGCAATGGTATCGATCCGGTCGATCGTTTCAGCAGCGTCGGTGCCGCCTATGTCGCCACCGGCAACGTCAATGTGCGCCAGGCACCGTCAACCACCGCGCCCGTACGCGCCCGCCTCGCCATGGGCCAGCGCGTCTGGATCCCCGCGCAGGTCACCGGCCAGCAATGGTATCTGGTCAGCGATGGCGGCGTCGCCCAGGGCTATGTCAGCGCCCCGCTGATGAAACGCGCGGTCGCCGCCCAAATGGCCGCGAACAACTGCCGCGTGGTGACGCAAACGATCAACGTTCCCGGTCAGGGCGAGCAAAGCGAAAAAATGCAGGCGTGCAAGGGGAGTGACGGCAATTGGTCAATGACGCGGGTTTGACCCAACAAGCGCCGGGGACATGCTCTTGAGTGTCCCCGCGTTGCCGTAATCTCTAAAACACGGCTCGATCCAACGGTTCTATTTTTCTTTCAACCAGCGCCTCTTCATATTGATCAAGGGCAAAGGTGGAAAGTGGGCGCACCCCGAACTGCAGCATAAATGTTCGCTGCTCGCGAAGTGTCTGAACCCAATCCTCATCGGGACACCCGTCGTCTTTTAGACGATTACCGGCAAAATCCGACATGCAATGCCAACAGTAGCGCAGTGCCCGCCACCGCTTCTCAAGTTGATAGTTACGGTACAGCAAATATGCGATGACTGCCAAAGCAACCCATACCATTTGAATCCCCCTCCACGCGTCCTATACCCGTGTTACATTTCTTCATGCCCAAATTTTTCAAGCCTGCAAAGCGGGCAGATGGAATACCGTGCGCCCTTGGTATGTCCCCTACCCCGCAAAATTAAACGGCGACCGCCCGCGTTCGCGATCGCTAAACTGCAACGGCCGTCCAATCGGCGGCGCCGAACGTTGCGGGCAGTTCGTCCGCGTACACTTCCGGCACCCCAGGCCGATCGGCGTCGCGGGGGCGCGGAGCATGTCCAGCCCGCGTGCCGCCGCAATCGGTGCGGCGAGTTTGGCGTCCACCCCGATCACCACCGCGAAGCGCGCGGGCGTGCCGCCGCCGCTTGCGCCCACCGCCGCCACCGCGCGCGCCTGGGTGTACCAGCGGGTGCCGTCTTCCAGTTCGACCAGTTCGGACACCACCTCGCCCGCGCGCGCAAAGGCTTCGTGCACGCTCCACAGAGGGCAGCGCGCGTCGCCATCGACCAAGGGCGACTGGCTGGCACCGGTATAGCGTTTGCTCGCCTGCCCCGCGCGGTCGATGCGCAGCATGAAAAAGGGCAGCCCGCGCGCGCCGACGCGTTGCAGCGTCGTCAGCCGGTGCGCAACCTGTTCAAAACCTGCGCCAAAGCGCCGCTGGAGCAGCAGCAAGTCATAGCCCGTGCCTTCGCACGCGCGCAGGAACCGACCATAGGGCATCATCAGCGCGGCGGCGAAATAATTGACGAGGTGGCGGCGGAACAAGCGCTCCGCCGCCGGATCGCCAAGCCGAGCCCCGGCGACCAGCGCGTCGATCGCGCTGGCCTGCTCGGACTGGGCAAGCACAGCTGCAGCTTGAAACGTGCGCGAGGCCGGGCGCAGCAATTCGGACAGCACCAACTGGCGCGAATGATAATCGAGGAAGCGCAGCCGGTCGGGCATTACCTCGGCGGGCATGATGCGGATGCCGAGCTGGTGCCGATTCCGCAGCCGCTCGCTGATCTGGGCATAAAGATCGCTGCCCGCCAGCCGCAGTTCGTCGGCCAGTGCCTCGGCCGCAGCGTCGAGGTCGGCATAATGGTTGCGCCATTGTTCGATCGCCAGCCGGACGGCGCGGATCTCGGGCGCCTCGGCGCCCTGCGCAGCACTGCCCTCGCCGCCCTTGGCGTCATAAAGCCGCGCAAAGGCCGCGGCGGTCATAGGGGATGTTGCCAGCCAATCCTCGATATCCTGCGGCTGGATGTCGAGGTCGGCGAAGATCGCATCGCTTATTCGCCGCCGCAACCCCGCAGCCCCACCCGCGACCGCGCCCTCGGTCAGTTGCGCGAGTTCGAACCCGAACCGCTCGGCGAGCCGCACCAGCACCGGCGCGGTGAGCGGGCGCTGGCCATGCTCGATCAGGTTGAGGTAGCTCGGCGAAATGTCGAGCGCCTCGGCCATGGCGGCCTGGGTGAGCCCCGCCGCGCGCCGCGCCTTGCGCACCGCCGCCCCTGCAAAAACCCGTTGCTCGGCCATTTGTAACTTTCTTTACATCATTACCGACGAGTATGCACGGTATGGGCCATATTCACAAGAATTATTGACAAAGCTTTTCCGTTTATGCGCAAAGATGGGCAAGTTGTGGCCATCCCCTCCTTACAAGGAATCCACCATGGCCTATCAAGATGACATCGCCCAATCGGGCCGCACCATTCGCGATCAGGACGGCCGCTGGGACGCGATCAGCCCCGAAAGCGTCGCCCGGATGCGCGCGCAGAACCGCTTTCGCTCCGGCCTCGACATCGCCAAATATACCGCGCGAATCATGCGCGCCGACATGGCCGCCTATGACGCCGACCCCGCCAATTACACCCAGTCGCTGGGTTGCTGGCACGGCTTTGTCGCGCAGCAAAAGATGATCGCGGTGAAGAAGCATTTCGGCACCACCAAGGGCCGCTATATCTATCTTTCGGGCTGGATGATCGCCGCGCTGCGCAGCGAATTTGGCCCCCTGCCCGACCAGTCAATGCACGAAAAGACCAGCGTTCCCGCGCTGATCGAGGAAATTTACACCTTCCTGCGCCAGGCTGACGCGCGCGAACTGGGCGGTCTGTACCGCGACCTCGACGCCGCGCGCGCCGCAGGGGACGAGGTCAAGGCCAAGCAGATTCTCAACGCCATCGACAATCACGAAACCCACGTCGTGCCGATCATCGCCGATATTGACGCAGGCTTCGGCAATGCCGAGGCGACCTATTTGCTCGCCAAGAAAATGATCGAGGCGGGAGCCTGCGCGCTGCAGATCGAAAATCAGGTGTCGGACGAAAAGCAATGCGGCCACCAGGACGGCAAAGTCACCGTCCCGCACGAAGATTTCCTCCAGAAAATCCGCGCGCTGCGCTACGCCTTCATGGAACTCGGCGTCGAGGACGGCGTGATCGTCGCACGCACCGACAGCCTGGGCGCGGGCCTGACCAAGCAGATCGCCTTCACCCGCGAGGCCGGCGATCTGGGCGATCAATATAACAGCTTCCTCGATTGCGAAGAAGTGGCCGGGACGGGCAACCCCGGCGACGTCCTCATCAACCGCGACGGCAAGCTGCTGCGGCCCAAGCGCCTGCCGTCAAACCTGTTCCAATTCCGTGCCGGATCGGGCGAGGACCGCTGCGTACTCGATTGCATCACGTCGCTGCAGAACGGCGCCGACCTCATTTGGATCGAAACCGAAAAGCCGCACATCGAACAGATTGCCGGAATGGTCGACCGCATCCGCGAGGTCGTTCCCAACGCGAAGCTTGCGTACAATAATTCGCCCAGCTTCAACTGGACGCTGAACTTCCGCCAGCAAGTCTTCGACGCGTGGGAAAAGGAGGGCCGCGACCTCGCTGCCTATGACCGCGCCAAGCTGATGAGCGCCGATTATGACGACAGCGATCTGGCCATCGAGGCCGACAACCGCATCCGCACCTTCCAGCGCGACGCGGCGCAGCGCGCAGGCATTTTCCATCACCTGATCACGCTGCCAACCTATCACACTGCGGCGCTCAGCACCGACAATTTGGCCAAGGATTATTTCGGCGAAATGGGCATGCTTGGCTATGTCGCGGGCGTCCAGCGCAAGGAAATCCGCCAGGGCATCGCCTGCGTCAAGCATCAGAAT
>JACEST010000098.1 GCA_013911715.1 Sphingopyxis sp.
CCCCTCCCCTGAAGGGGAGGGGCTTAATTACGACCCAACCTCCCCCCTCGCCGAATTCTTCCTCCGCCCGCGCCCTTTCCTGCCCGGCGATTTCGTCACCACCGACAGCGGCACGGGCCTCGTCCATATGTCGCCCGACCATGGCGAGGATGATTTCGACCTGTGCAAGGCGCACGGCCTCAACCCCGTGTTCGCGGTCGAGGGCGACGGCAAATATCGCGCCGACTGGGCCTGGCTCGGCGGGCAGGGGAGTGTCATCAACCCCAAATTCAACGCCCCCGATGGCCCGATTTGTGCCGATTTGCGCGAAGCGGGCGCGTTGCTCGCGGCGAGCGCCGATTATCAGCACAGCTACCCGCATTCGTGGCGCTCGAAGGCCAAGGTCATCTATCGCTGCACGCCGCAATGGTTCGTGCCGATGGACAAACCGATCAAGGGACTGTCCCGTAGCGCAGCGGAGTGGACTGTCCCGCAACCTGATGATGAAGGGACAGTCCCTGAAGGGACAGTCCCCGCACCCACCCTCCGCCAGATCGCCCTCGCCGAAATCGCGCGCGTGGCCTTCACCCCCGACAAGGGCCGCAACCGCATCGGCTCCATGGTCGAAGGGCGTCCCGACTGGGTGCTGTCGCGCCAGCGCGCGTGGGGCGTGCCGATCACGCTGTTTGTGAACAAGAAAAGCGGCGACTATCTCGTCGACCCCGACGTCAACGCCCGCATCGTCGCCGCAGTTCGGACACAGGGCATCGACGCCTGGACCCCCGAAACCGCGCATGGCTTCCTTGGGTCCGCCTATAACGCCGACGATTGGGAGGCCGTCCCCGACATCCTCGACGTATGGTTCGATTCGGGAACCAGCCACGCCTATGTCCTCGACAGTGGGCGCTGGCCCGACCTCAGCTGGCCTGCCGACATTTATGTCGAGGGCAGCGACCAGCATCGCGGCTGGTTCCAGTCCAGCCTGCTGCACAGCTGCGCGACGCGCGGCCGCGCGCCCTATGACCAGATCCTCACCCACGGCTTCACCATGGATGCCAAGGGCCTGAAAATGTCCAAATCGCTGGGCAACACCGTCGATCCCAACAAGGTGATGGAGGTCTATGGCGCCGACATCATCCGCCTGTGGGCGCTGAGCGTCGATTTCACCGAAGATCACCGCATCGGCGACGAAATCCTGAAAGGCGTCGGCGACCAGTATCGCAAGCTGCGCAATACGTTCCGCTATTTGCTCGGCGCACTCGACGGGTTTGGCGAGGACGAGCGGGTTCCCTTGGGGACTGTCCCGCAGCGCAGCGAAGTGGACTGTCCCGATGGCGCGGCACCCGGGGACAGTCCCCAAGCGGGGACAGTCCCTGAGCTGCCCGAGCTCGAACGCTATATGCTCCACCTTCTGGCTGAGCTCGACGCGACGTTGCGCAAAGCGGTCGATGAATATGACTTCAACAGCTACACCCGCGCGCTGAGCGATTTCTGCAACGAAGACCTGTCGGCCTTTTACTTCGATATCCGCAAGGACAGCCTCTATTGCGACATCGGCCCCGCCGCGCCGCTAGGGACCGACAAGCGCCGCGCGTACCGCACCGTGCTCGATACTTTGTTCCACGCGCTGATCCGTTACGCCGCGCCGGTGCTGGTGTTCACGAGCGAAGAAGTGTGGGGGACGCGCTATCCCGATGGGGGGAGCGTGCATTTGCTCGAGTGGCCCACCCTTCCCAATACCCCAACCCGTCACCCCGTGCTTGACACGGGGTTAGGCTTTTCGGCGACCGAAGAAAGCCAAGCCCCGCATCAAGTGCGGGGCGACGGGTTGGAAGAAAAGTGGTCATTTATCCGGAGTACAAGACTGGGTGTAACGAGCAGCATCGAACCGATGCGTAGAGAGAAGATCATTGGCTCGTCGCTAGAAGTTGAAATTGGGCTTCGCTTGCCTCATGATCACGACGGTATCACAAATTTTGAACAACTGAGTTCTTCTGAATGGGCAGATGTGTTCATCTGTTCTAATGTTTTTGAATTGCCACGAGATTTTATTAAGCCCGAAGATGACATGGGCGGAATACATATCACCGTCACCCGCACCACCCACCACAAATGCGGCCGTTGCTGGCGCCACCTGCCCGAGGTGACTGAGGACGGCACCTTGTGCAATCGCTGCACCACGGTATTGGGCTAAATCAACACGTCCGTCATGCTGAACTTGTTTCAGCATCCATGGCGCAGCGCTGAAATTTTGCGCCATGGACCCTGAAACAAGTTCAGGGTGACGACATACGCGACAGGACCATTGCTACCCCATGACCACCCCCACCCGCTCCCCGCACCTCAGCACCGGCCTCGCCATCGCGGCGCTTGCCTTTTTCCTCGACCAGCTGACCAAGTTCGTCATCGTCGATGTGCTGACGCTCGAACGGCGCGGGAGCATTCATGTGGTGGAGATTTTCAATCTCACCTGGGCCGAAAATTGCGGCATTGCACTGTCGCTGCTGTCCCAATGCAACGACACCACGCGCTGGAGCCTCGTCGCGCTGACCGGCGTGGTCGCGACCGCGGTGCTGGTGTGGATGACGCGCGAGCGCGCCAAGGGCGATGTCGCCGCGCTGGCGCTGATCTTTGGCGGCGCGCTCGGCAATATCGTCGACCGCGTGCGCTATGGCTATGTGGTGGACTTTGCCGACCTGCACTTTGGCAATTTCCGCCCTTTCCTGATTTTCAACGTCGCCGATGCGTGCATCACCGTCGGCGTGCTATTGCTGGTTGCGCGCGCATTGCTGTTAAGCGACAAGTCAGATAGTGCGTCCGACAACGGGGATACGGCCAGCGCGCCCAGCGCGACCAGCGCCGCCAAGGAGTGAATGACGTGATTGCCAAGCGTAAGATTGCCGCCGCCGCCCTTATCGCCGCCACGCTGGCGGGGTGCGGTTCGACCAACCTGTTCAACCGCGACCGCCCCGATGAAATGGCGGTGCAGCGGCAGGCGCCGCTCGTCGTCCCCCCGGATTTCTCGTTGACCCCGCCGGCGCCTGGTGCCGCGCGTCCGGGCAGCGAATCGACCGCCGAACAAACGCTGCGCGCGCTGTTCGGTGGCCCCTCGGCGCGCAGCGCCAGCGAGGCGCAGGTTGTCGCCGCCGCCGGTGCCACCCGCGCCGACCCCGGCATCCGCAGCCAGGTCGCTGATCCGGGTGTCCAGGTGGTCGACAAGGGCCTGATCGTCCGCGACATCCTCGCCGCCCCCGAAGGCGACGGCCAAAGCGCACAGGCGGCGATTCCGGGGCGGTAAGCGAGGGCTGGCTTGTCCCTGCCATCCCGGTGGTAGCGCGCTACTCCTGCGCCATGAATTCGCCGCAACACCCGGACAAGTTTCGCGTCTACCGCGCCCGCAAGCGCGCAGCAGGCTTGCGCGAGGTGCGGATGTGGGTGCCGGACACGCGTTCCCCAGCATTTCGCAATGAGGCGGCGCGACAAGCCGCTCTGCTCGATCACAGCGAGGACGAGCGCGCCGCTGCCGAGATGATGGTCAAATTCACTTCCAAGGCGTGGGACGGGGAAGATTGAAGCGCGGCGATATTGTCATTATCGCGGCCGGCAAACCACGGCCAGCAGTGGTCGCTCGAGCTGATAATGTCCCGACAGCGCGCGAAATTTTGCTGTGTCCGTTCACGTCCTATCTGCTTGATGCCCCGATTTACCGGCTACATGTCGAGCCGGACGGCATCAACGGCCTTCAGGTCGCATCCCAGATCATGGTCGATAAGGTTGGCCCGGTGCCGCGCGACAAGATAGCCGAAATCGTCGGGACATTGGCCGACGCCGATATGGCCAGGCTCAACACTGCCCTGATTGTTGTCCAGGGTCTTGTCCCCGGATGAAGTGGACGACGCTGAGGCCGCGCTACCCGAAGCGTCTCGGGAAGGCGGGGAGCGTTATAAGCGGGTCAAAGCTGCGCTGACCGAAAACTCGCGATAGAAAGCCGACCCAACCCCCTACCCCGTTCGCCCTGAGCTTGTCGAAGGGCCGTTCCTTCTTGGTGACGGTTGAAGAAAAGGACAGTCCTTCGACAAGCTCAGGACGGGCGGGGATTCAAAAAAGCGAGTGACTCACGCCACCCCGCCAACCTCGCTCACGCCCGCGCTGTTATGGCGCAGCGCTTTCAGCACGCAGTCGACAATCTGCGGCGCGTTCAGGCCTGCGGCGTCATATTGCTTGTCGGGCGCATCCTGATCCTGGAACATATCGGGCAGCCGCAAGGTTCGCAGTTTCAGCCCGGCGTCGATCAGCCCCTCGTCGCTCGCGAGCGTCAGCACATGCGCGCCCAGCCCGCCGATGCTGCCTTCCTCCACCGTCACGCACACTTCGTGGTTGGCCAGCGTGCGGCGGATCAACTCTTCGTCGAGCGGCTTGGCAAAGCGCAGGTCGATGACGCTGGTCGACAGCCCGCGCGCCTCGAGCGTATCGGCGGCCTTCAACGCCTCGGCGAGCCGCGTGCCCAGCGAGAAAATCGCGACGGTCTTGCCCTGCCGCACGACGCGGCCCTTGCCGATTTCCAGTTTCACCGGCACCTCGGGCAGCGCGACCCCGGTACCGCCGCCGCGCGGGTAACGGAACGCAATCGGCCCCGCGTCATATTCCGCCGCCGTATAGGTCATATGCACCAGCTCGGCCTCGTCCGCCGCCGCCATCACCACCATATTGGGCAGCGTTGCGAGATAGGTCACATCGAACGACCCCGCATGCGTTGACCCGTCTGCGCCCACCAGCCCCGCACGGTCAATCGCAAAGCGCACCGGCAAATTCTGGATCGCGACATCATGCACGACTTGGTCATAGGCGCGCTGGAGGAAGGTCGAATAAATGGCGCAGAAGGGCCGCATCCCCTGCGCCGCCAAACCGGCAGCGAAGGTCACCGCATGCTGTTCGGCAATGCCGACGTCAAAAGCGCGGGTCGGGTGGCGCTTGGCAAAGCGGTCGACGCCGGTGCCGCTGGGCATCGCCGCGGTAATCGCGACAATGCGCGGGTCTTTGTCGGCCAGATTGGCCAGCGCATCGCCAAATACGTTCTGATACGCCGGCGGCCCCGGCGGGGCTTTGACCTGCTCGCCGGTCACGACATTGAATTTCTGGACGCCATGATATTTGTCGGCGCTGGCTTCTGCTGGCGCATAGCCCTTGCCCTTTTGCGTGACGACATGGATCAGGCACGGCCCCTCGGCGGCATCGCGGACATTTTCGAGCACGGGGATCAGATGATCCAGATTATGCCCGTCGATCGGCCCGACATAATAGAAACCCAGTTCCTCGAACAAGGTGCCGCCCATCGCCAGCCCGCGTGCATATTCGTCGGTCTTCTTGGCCGCCTTATGCAGCGGCTCGGGCAGTCGCCGCGCAAATTTCTTGGCGATTTCGCGCAATTCGAGGAAAGGCCGCGACGACACCAGCTTGGCCAAATAGGCCGACAGCCCGCCCACCGGCGGCGCGATCGACATGTCATTGTCGTTCAAAATCACGACCAGCCGGTTGCCCGCCTGCGCCGCATTGTTCATCGCTTCATAAGCCATGCCCGCCGACATCGACCCGTCGCCAATCACCGCAATCGCGCGTCCCGGAACGTCCTTCAGCTTGTTGGCAACGGCAAAGCCCAGCGCGGCGGAAATGCTGGTCGAACTGTGCGCCGCGCCGAACGGATCATATTCGCTCTCGCTGCGCTTGGTGAAGCCGCTGAGCCCGCCGCCGGTGCGCAGCGTGCGGATGCGATTGCGTCGCCCGGTCAAAATCTTGTGCGGATAGCATTGGTGGCCGACGTCCCACACCAGCCGGTCGTCGGGGGTGTTGAAGACATAATGAATCGCGGTGGTCAGCTCGACCACGCCCAGCCCGCTGCCCAGATGCCCGCCGGTCACGCCGACCGCCGAAATCATCTCGGCGCGCAATTCATCGGCAAGCTGGCGCAGCTGGTCGGGGCGCAGTTTCCGCAAGTCGGCGGGGATATTGACCGCGTCCAAGAGCGGCGTCGTAAGACCTTCAGTCATCCGCCCGTCATACCGGCCCCCATTGTCACTGTCGAACAAAAAGGGGAATGTGGCAGAAACACGCGGTGGGGGGCCAATCTCTTCGTCACCCTGAACTTGTTTCAGGGTCCATGGCACAAAATTTCAATGATGCGCCTTGGATGCTGAAACAAGTTCAGCATGACGTTAGCTATTGCGACTCATCGCCGCGTTGGTGATGGCAATTTGAACGGGAAGGGTGGGTCATGGCACAACGCAAAGTGGCAACAGGATGCGGGCTGGTCGCGGTGCTATTGGT
This sequence comes from Sphingopyxis sp., assembly GCA_013911715.1. Lineage (GTDB taxonomy): Bacteria > Pseudomonadota > Alphaproteobacteria > Sphingomonadales > Sphingomonadaceae > Sphingopyxis. Next base: position 6,301 of record JACEST010000098.1, read on the forward strand.
CGCCGCGCTGGTGACCGCCTTTGCGATGCGCGAGCGCATCATGCTCGCGCTGTTCGACCGCGCGATCGCTGTGGTCATGAAGCCAGAAGCTTACAGCAAAGACGGCCTCCATATCCTCTTCTGCGGCACCGGATCGCCGCTGCCAGGCGGCGACCGGGGCGAGGCGTGCACGGCGGTGATCGCGAACGGCCAGCTGTTCATTTTTGACGCAGGCGAAGGCGCGGGGCGCAGCCTCAGCCGCATGGCCGCGCCGCTGGGCCAGGCGCAGGCGGTGTTCCTGACCCATTTGCACAGCGACCATATCAATGGGTTGGGCAATCTGGCGCTGCTGCGCTGGGTCGGCAGCACCGCGACCGCGCCGCTGCCGCTACTCGGCCCCACCGGCACCGCCGAGGTGGGCGCGGCGTTCAACGCCGCTTACCGGCTCGACGCGGGCTATCGCACCGCGCATCATGGCGAAGCGGTCGCGCCATCCGCCGCCACCGGCTTTGCCCCGCGCGATGTAGCGCCGGGCGTGGTCTATGACGCAGGCGGCGTGCGCATCACCGCCTTTGCCGTGCGCCACGATCCGGTCAGCCCCGCCTTCGGCTATCGTCTCGACTGGGACGGGCGCAGCGTGACGATCAGCGGCGACACCGCTGCCACCGCCGCGCTCGCGCGGGCGGCCATCGGTACCGACGTGCTCGTCGCCGAACTGCTCAACCCCGCGCTCGTCAAGCGCATGTCCGCTGCCGCAGCCGCTAACGGCCAGTCCGCGCGCGCCAAAATCTTCGCCGACATCATCGATTATCACATCACCCCTGCGCAGGCGGGGCAGTCGGCCCACGCCGCCCGCGCGCGCCAGCTCGTCTTCACCCACATCGTCCCCGCCGTGCCGGGTTTCATGGAATCGATGCTGATCAAGGGTGCATCGGACACCTATTCAGGCCCGGTCAAGATCGCCGCCGACAAAAGCATCGCGCGCAGCAACCGTTTCTGACTTTCCCGCTGTGCTCCGGCGGAGGCCGGAGCCTTGGCTGGCAAGAGCATCACTCTCCGCCAGAGCTCCGGCCTCCGCCGGAACACAATCATG
>JACEST010000099.1 GCA_013911715.1 Sphingopyxis sp.
CGTTCAGGAAATGCAGGGTGAAAAGATCGACATCATCCCCTGGTCCGAAGACACGGCGACCTTTGTCGTCAACGCGCTCCAGCCAGCAACGGTGCAGCGCGTGGTCATCGACGAAGATGACGGCCGCATTGAAGTTGTCGTCCCCGACGACCAGCTCAGCCTCGCCATCGGGCGGCGCGGCCAGAATGTCCGCCTTGCCAGCCAGCTGACCGGCAAGCAGATCGACATCATGACCGAGGCCGACGCCAGCGAAAAGCGCCAGCGCGAATTCGTCGAACGCTCGACGATGTTCCAGGAAGAGCTGGATGTTGACGAAACGCTCGCCCAGCTACTCGTCGCCGAGGGCTTCAGCGAACTCGAAGAGGTCGGCTATGTCGCGCTCGACGAGTTGGCCGGCATCGAAGGTTTCGACGAAGATCTGGCCGAAGAGCTGCAAAGCCGTGCATTGGAAGCGCTCGAAAAGCGCGAAGCCGCTGCGCGCGAAGAACGCCGCGCGATGGGGGTCGAAGACGATCTGGCCGAAATGCCGCATCTGACCGAGGCGATGCTGGTGACGCTGGGCAAGGCGGGCATCAAGACGCTCGACGACCTTGCCGACCTTGCCACCGACGAACTCATCGCCAAAAAGCGCCAGGACAACCGCCGCGGTCCGGCGCGCGAGCGCACCGAGGACAAGGGCGGCGTGCTCGGCGAATATGGCCTCAGCGAAGAGCAAGGCAACGAGATTATCATGGCCGCGCGCGCGCACTGGTTCGAAGACGAACCGGCAGTCGAGGAGGCCGCCAATGCGGAACCCTCCCAATGACCCGCCAGAAGTAGTCGGCGAACCAGACGCGCGGCCACCGCGCGTACGGGGGAAGCATGTGCCCGAACGGCGCTGCATCCTGACGGGGGAGTGTGTGCCAGCCGAACGGCTGTTGCGTCTCGCGCTCAGCCCCGACGGCGAAGTGTTGCCCGATGTACTGGCCAAGGCGCCCGGGCGCGGCGCCTGGATTGCGGTCGACCGCGCCGCGCTCGAAACCGCCGTGGCGAAGGGCAAGCTCAAGGGCGCCCTCGCGCGCGCATTCAAGACCAGCGACATCGCAATCCCCGCCGACCTGGGCGAGCGGGTTGCGGCGGCGTTGCAGCGGGTCACGCTCGACCGGCTCGGCCTTGAATCGCGCGGCGGCTATCTGATCACCGGCAACGAACGCATCGAAACGGCGGCGCGCGGCGGCACGGTCGCGCTGCTGCTCCACGCCAGCGATGCCGCGCCCGACGGGCGGAACAAATTGGCGCAGGCGTGGCGCGTCGGCTCCGACCGCGAAGGCAGCGGGATTGCGGGTACCATCTTGCCGGTGGACCGCGTCACGCTTTCTGTGGCATTGGGGCGCGAGAATGCCGTTCATATGGCATTGATCGACGCCCGCGCCGCCGCGCGCGTGCAAACACTGCTGGCCCGCTGGCAGTTTTATCTGGGATGGGCTAGGGACGCCGCCAATGGCGACCCGGCAAGCAAAACGGGCGCGGACACGGCTGTGTCCGCCGATTGAATATGGTTTTTGAAGGATAAGTGGGTTTTCGATGAGTGACGAACAGGACAAGCCGACCTTGACGCGCAAGCCGCTGGGGCTGAAGCGCACGGTCGAGGCTGGCCAGGTGCAACAGCAGTTCAGCCACGGCCGCCGCAACACGGTGGTGGTCGAGGTGAAGCGCCGCCGCCTGATCGGGCGGCCCGGTGAGGCTGCGCCTGAAGTCGAACTTGCGCCCGAACCCGCTCCGGCTCCGGCACCTGCACCGGTCGCCAAACCGGCGCCCGCCCCGGCACCCGCCGCGCCGCGCGTCAGCGAAGCAAACAGCCTGATGTCGCGTCAGGAGCGCCAAGCCCAATTGCTGCGCGAAGCTGAAGAGGCGCGCCTATCCTCGCTCGAGGAAGCGCGCCGCCGCGAAGAGCAGGAACGCGCGCGCCAGCAGGAACTGGAACGCGCCCGCACCGAGCAGCGTAGTGAAACGCCCGCTGCCGCCGTGACCGAGGCCGCCGCGCCGCCAGCTGCGCCAGTGGAAACGACCGAACCAGTGGCCGCTGCTGAACCGGCTGGCGAGGAACGCAGCGCGACCCCGGCACCGGCCCCGCGCCGCTTTACGCCCATTGCTGCGCCCAAACGCCCCGAACCCAAGCCGGCCAAGCCACAGGGCGACCGCAAGGGCGCAGGCGACAGCCGCCGCCAGTCGGGCAAGCTGACCGTCACACGCGCGCTCAACGACGACGAAGGCGCGCGTGCGCGCAGCCTTGCCGCGCTCAAACGTGCGCGCGAAAAGGAAAAGCGCGCGCATATGTCGCACAGCGGCCCGCGCGACAAACAGGTCCGCGAAGTCGTCGTCCCCGATGCGATCACGGTGCAGGAACTCGCCAACCGCATGGCCGAAAAGGGTGCTGATCTGGTCAAGGCGCTGTTCAAAATGGGCGTGATGGTGACGATCAACGAAACCATCGACCATGATACCGCCGAACTGCTCGTCACCGAATTCGGGCACGAGGTGAAGCGCGTCAGCGAAGCCGACATCGATATCGACAGCGAAGCCGACGTCGATGCTGACGACACGCTGGCCCCTCGCGCGCCGGTGGTGACGATCATGGGCCATGTCGACCATGGCAAGACCAGCCTGCTCGACGCTTTGCGCGGCGCCAATGTCGTGTCAGGCGAAGCCGGTGGGATCACCCAGCATATCGGTGCCTATCAGGTGAAGACACCCGAAGGCGCGCAGATCACTTTTCTCGACACCCCGGGCCACGAAGCCTTCACTGACATGCGCGCGCGTGGTGCCAATATCACCGACATCGCGATTCTGGTGGTCGCGGCCGACGATGGCATCAAGCCGCAGACGATCGAATCGATCAACCATGCGAAAGCGGCCGGCGTGCCGATGATCATCGCGATCAACAAGATCGACAAGGACGGCGCCAACCCGCAGCGCGTGCGCGAACGCTTGCTCGAACATGAAATCATGGTCGAGGCGATGGGCGGCGAAGTGCAGGACGTCGAAGTGTCGGCGCTCAAGAAGCTCAATCTCGAAGGCCTGCTCAGCGCAATTGCGGTGCAGGCCGAAATCATGGAGCTGAAAGCCAACCCGACCCGGGCTGCCGAAGGCACGGTGGTCGAGGCCAAGCTCGACAAGGGCCGCGGCCCGGTGGCGACGATCCTCATCCGGCGCGGGACGCTCAAGGTCGGCGACATCTTCGTCTGTGGCTCGGAAAGCGGCCGCGTTCGTGCGCTCGTCAACGACAAGGGCCAGCAGATTAAGGAAGCCGGTCCGTCGATGCCGGTCGAGGTGCTCGGCCTTGGCGGCGTGCCGATGGCGGGCGATACGCTGACCGTCGTCGAAAATGAGGCGCGCGCGCGTGAAGTCGCGGCCTATCGCCACGAAACCGCACTGCGCCAGCGCACGACGCAGGCCCCCGTCAGTCTGGAGGGCATGTTCAGCGCGCTCGCCGACAAGGCGAAGGTCATCGAGTGGCCGGTGGTCATCCGCGCCGATGTGCAAGGCTCGACAGAAGCCATCGTCAACGCATTGAACCGCCTCTCGACGCCCGAAATCCGCGTGCGGGTGCTCGCTTCGGGCGTCGGCGCGATTACCGAGGGTGACATGACGCTGGCGGCCGCAACCGGCGCGCCGATCATCGGCTTCAACGTCCGCCCCAACGCCAAGGCGCGCGAGCTCGCCAACCGCGACAAAGTGCGCTTCCTCTATTACGACGTCATCTATCACCTCACCGAAGCGGTGGCGAAGGAGATGGCGGGCGAGCTGGGGCCAGAGCGCATCGAAACCGTGGTCGGCCGCGCCGAAGTGCGCGATGTCTTCTCGGCGGGCAAGCGCGACAAGGCCGCCGGTCTGCTGGTGCTCGAAGGCAGCATCAAAAAGGGTCTGTTCGCGCGTCTCACGCGCGAAGATGTCATCGTCTCGGCGACCACCATCGCCTCGCTGCGCCGCTTCAAGGACAATGTCGACGAAGTTCGCGCAGGCCTCGAATGCGGCGTTGTGCTGGCCGACACCAACGACATCAAGGCGGGCGACATGCTCGAAGTCTTCGAGGTCGAGGAACGCGAACGGACGTTATGAATCTGCTAAAATCCTAAATTGCAAATTGCGATTTCCGCATTATGCTTTGTGTTGACGGTCGTTTTGGCTTAAGGCGTTCCGCGTGAGGATCGTTATCTCCAAGCCAGCGGGTCGGGCGCTGTTGCGATCAAACAAGCGTGGGTTGTTGACCGCGAAAATTGAAGAGCTGGCGGCTGACCCCGCAGCGCTCGCCAATAATATCATTCGTTTGCAGGGGCGAGAGTCGTTCCGCTTGCGAGTTCAGGACTGGCGGATAATTTTCCGTATGGATCCGGACACTTTGTTTGTGGATGAAATCGAGCCGCGCGGATCGGCTTATGAGGATCGGACATGACGGCACAATTTGTTGAAATTGGTGGTCAAACCATCGCCATGTTGCCCGCCGACGAATATGCGCGGCTGATGGATGCAGCAGAAATGTTGGCAGATATTGCCGCCGCTGACCGCGCCGCAAGGCGATGCGACGAGGGGGAGGAATATGTGCCCCTGGAGCTAGTAAAGTTGATCATGGACGGCGAACATCCGCTGCGTGCGTGGCGAAAGTATCGCGGACTCACCATTGCGCAATTGGCTGCTGCAACGAGCACACAACCAGCGTTGCTGTCGAACCTGGAGAATGGCAAAGCGCAAGGCAAGCCGGCGCATTGGCGTGCTCTCGCCGACGCGCTGAACGTCACCATCGACGACATCATGCCGCTCGACTGACATGCCGCGCTATGTCGCGCTGCTCGGCAGCGTCAATGTCGGGCGCAACCGGGTGACGATGGCCGAACTGCGCCGCGCGTTTGAGGGCGAGGGGCTGACCAACGTCGAAACCGTGGTGGCCAGCGGGAATGTGTTATTCGACCATGACGCCCGCCCGACCGACGGGCTGGGCGAGAAACTGGCGGCGCTGATGCTCGACCATTTCGGTTTCACCAGCACTGCCATCGTGCGCAGCCGCGAAGAGCTGGCGGCAGCATCGACGGGCAACCCCTTTGTCGCCGATGGCGACGCCGCTCTGGTCCATAGCATGTTCCTGACCGCGCAGCCGACGCCCGACCAGTTCGATGCGATGGTGGTGCGCTATTCGGGGCGCGGGCCCGAACGCATGGCGCTGGGTGACCGCGCGCTGCATATCGACTATGTGGACGGCGTGGGCCGCAGCGCGCTGACCGGCGCGTTCATCGAACGCCAATTGCAGTGCAAGGGCACAGCGCGCAACGTCCGTTCGATCGCGCGGATCATCGCAAAAATGGACGAGCAGGCGGGGAATACAGCATGAAAAAAGAAGCCCCCGTCGGCCCCTCGGTCCGCGTATTGCGCGTTGGCGAACAGGTGCGCCACATTTTGTCCGACATCCTCGCGCGCGGCGATGTCCATGACGATGTGCTGACCGCGCAGCCGATCAGCATCACCGAGGTGCGCATGTCGCCCGACCTGCGCCATGCGACCGTGTTCGTCAAACCACTGCTGGGCCGCGATGAGGATGCGGTGCTCAAGGCGCTGCGCACCAACACCGCCTTCCTGCAAAAGACCGTCGCGGCCAAGGTGCGGATGAAATATGCCGCGAAACTCAAATTCCTCGCCGACGAAAGTTTCGACGAGGCAAGCCATATCGACAAGTTGCTGCGCGATCCCAAAGTGGCGCGGGACATTGCCGCGCCAGAGGAATAACTCTCACGCCGGCACCAACCACGCCCAGATTATGACCGTCACCTGCTTCCCGACAATCAGCGCATAGGCCGTCATCGCGAAACCGCAGCGGTTGATCATGGTGGTAATTGGGCCGAACTTGGCAAGCACTGTTTTCGTCAATGCGCCCATGTCTATGCAAGCGCCGCCCCTAACGTTTATGACGCCGCCATGGCTAAGCTCTATTTCTACTACGCCAGCATGAACGCGGGAAAGTCCACCACGTTGTTGCAGGCCGATTTCAATTATCGCGAACGCGGCATGCGCACCATGTTGTGGACCGCGGCGCTCGATGACCGGTTTGACGTCGGCGCGGTCACCAGCCGCATTGGCCTCAGCGCCAACGCGCACCGTTTCGACCCCGACACCGACATGCGCGCGGCGGTGCTCGCCGAACATGCCGCGCAGCCGCTCGCCTGTGTGCTCGTCGACGAAGCGCAGTTTCTGACGCGCGCCCAAGTGCTCGATCTCGCGCGGCTCGCCGACGAGGATGATATTCCCGTCGTCTGCTATGGCCTGCGTACCGATTTTGCGGCGGAGCTGTTCCCCGGCTCGGCGGCGCTGCTCGGCATCGCTGACACGCTGGTCGAATTGAAGGGCGTGTGCGAATGCGGGCGCAAGGCGACGATGAACTTGCGCGTCGATGGCGCGGGCCGCGCGGTGCTCGACGGCGAACAGACCGAGGTTGGCGGCAACGACCGCTATGTCGCGCTGTGCCGTAAACATTTCATGGCGGCGCGGCGGGCGGAGGCGGAGGCGCGCGGTGCGTGATGCGCTCTATGTCCGGCTGGCCGATGGCGATGTGGTGCTGGAACCGCTCAGCAAGGCGCACCGCGAACCGCTGCGCGCGGCCTGCGCCGCCGATGCTGATGTCTGGCACATTTATGCGTCCAATTTCGGCCCCGAAAATTTCGATACGGCCTTCGGGTCATTGATCGGCCATCCATCGCGCATGCCCTATGCGATCATCGCCGGGGGTGAAGTGGTCGGGATGACCGCGTGGCTGCGCGCCGATTGGTCCGCCGAAACCATCGAGATCGGCAACAGCTATATTCACCCGGCACAGCGCAGGACCGGCCTGAATGGCCGGGTCAAGCGGCTGATGCTGGAACATGCCTTCGGCGTCGGCATCCGCCGCGTCGAATTCCGCATCGACGAGCGCAACGCGCGCAGCCAGGCGGCGGTGGGCAAACTGGGTGCGGTCAAGGAAGGCGTGCTCCGCGCCGAACGTATGACCTGGACCGGTCATGTCCGCGACACTGGATTGTTCAGCATTTTGGCCGACGAATGGCGCGCGGCGACCGCTTCAGCTTTGGTTCAGCCAGCATCGGGAAATCAAAAGCCATGAAGCGTCGTTCCATCCTTGTTGCCGCCGCTTTGGCGGTGCTTTCCGGTCCGGCGCTTGCCGATACGGCCTCGCGCGAGGTTGGGGTCGAGGCCAGCATCACCTTTCCCTCGAACGCCACCATCCGCAATTATCGCGCCGACGGCGAACGCGGGGTGTGGATCGAGGATCGCCGCCGCAACTGGTATTATGCCAGCTTCTTTGGCCGCTGCCGCAATATCGACT